>NZ_CP072801.1:309062-618125 GCF_017901135.1 Thiothrix litoralis
AGGCCGCCGTAAAGCCGTATTACGACGCTTATACCGGTGGGCAAATTTCTGAGGCGGATTTCTGGCAAGGTATCGGCCTGATGCTTGATTCCCCCATCCGCAATCAATTCCTCAATGTTTTTGAGCTGGATGCAGATTTGGCAGCAGTGACCTATGCCCTGTCAAAACATTACCGCCTCGGCATCCTTTCCAATTTGGGCGCGGAATGGGGCGAGATGTTGGAAGAACGTTTTGCCTTCAGTGAACGCTTTGAGCCACGCATTATCAGCGGTGCGGTGAAGTGCCAGAAGCCGGAACCAGCGATTTACGCAGCGCTGATCCGTGCCAGCGGGGTAGGGGGTGAGCACATCGCTTTCATCGACGACCGCCGCGAAAATCTGGAAGTGGCCAAACGTTTTGGCATGACCACGATCCACTACCAGCGTGAACCCGATCAGTGCGCGTTTGAGCCAGATTACACCATCAGCTCTTTGGGCGAGGTATTGCAGATTTTTCACAAAGATAACCCTGTTTTTCTAGGGTTGCCAAAACCAGATCATGGAACCATTCCGTAACCTTTTTAGCGGCAAGTGTTTTGCCTGTTACTGGAATGAGGAAAAGACCATGAAAAGTTCACAGCAATACGCAGTTCTCCCCATTATTGCCTTAAGCCTTTCGGCAGTAGTTTTGAGCGCCTGTAATGGTAGCAGCAACGATACTACCGATACGGCGGATAGTGGTGGTGAAACTCCCCCTGAGAATAAGGTTTCGCTACTGGTGGCGGCTGATGGTGGTGACGAAACTGGCTTGATTAGCCGCTACGACGCGTCTATCCAACCTGCCACGGGTCTAGGTAGCGCGGTGCAAACCTTCGCAGCCGGTTTGGCGGAAGGGATTGCCACCGATCACGCCGATCATTTGTATCAGGCGGGTATTGATGGTTTTGGTACCGTGAAAGCGGTGTGTCATTTGCCGAAAAGGGCGAGTGGCAGTGTGTTTGATGTGGGTATTGATCGAGTGGTGACTTCCGCACTCAATAGCCCGAAAGGGATTACTGTTGCCCAGAAAGCGGGTTTGATCATGACCGCAGAAACGGGTGCGCCAGCGGCAGCCGTTAGTGTGGTGAGTGCGACGGCTGGGGAGGGCAGTATGCCTTTGTACACCATTTCGCGTACAGCAATGGGCGGTAGTGGCGCTTGGGATGTGGCCTATGATGAGGACAGCGATAAGCTGTTTGTCGCACTGACCAACGGTAGTGTTGCTTATTTCAAGGGGTATCTGGCGCTGGCAATGACAGGCGCTGAGGTGGAACCAACCGCTATTTTTCGACCCAATAACCCGCTGCCCGCCAGTAATATGCATGGCATTGTGTATGACGCTGCCAGTGATCGTTTGATCGTGAGCGATGTGGGCAGTGCCACCTCGGCAGATGACGGGAGTCTCTATGTTTTTGAGGGGGCTTCAGGTTTATCTGGAGCGGTAGCACCTGAGCGTACTTTACGGGGTGCGGCTACTTTACTGGGTAATCCGGTGGATTTGTCCATGCAAAACGGTGCTTTGTTTGTCGCGGAAAAAGCCAATGGTGGCGGGCGTATTCTGGTCTTTCTGGATATTGCAGGGGGTGGGAGTGGTGATATTGCCCCGGATCGTGTTTACGATCTGGCTGCCCCGGAATCCTTAATGGCTTCTGCGGCTACGGGTAATGCAACGGTGGTAACACCTGCGCTTAGCCGTTTGTTGGTTAGTGCCAATGCGGCGAATATGGGCACGCAGGTGACGGCAGTTTCCCCAGCACTGGATACTAAGGGCAATGTGTTCACGCCGGTGATGACCAGCCAGTTTGTGGAAAGTATTGCGCTGGATAACAATGGTGATGCACTGGTGAGCTTTGATGATGCGGGTTCGCCTGGTACTGGGGGTATTAGTTTCGTCAATCGCTTGGCTACTCGGGCGGCAGATGACATGTTGAGTGTGAATCGTGACCGGCAGGTGATGGGGGCGTCTACGACACTGATTGCACCTAAGGGTATGAAAGTCGTTGATAGCGCAGGGGTTGCGTTGGTGGCTGATTTGAATGCTGCTGCTCCAGGTGCGGTGAAGGTGTTTAGTCTTTGTTCCGCAGGTGATCATACGCCCCTGATGACAACGACGTTGCCTGCGGGTGCTCGCCCTTGGGATGTTGACTATGATGCGGGCGCTGATCGTCTGTATGTGGCGGCGACGAATGGTTCGATTCTGGTGTACGACAATTACCTTGGTAGTATGCCGACGGCCCCTTCCCGTACTATTGATCCTGATGACAAATCCGGGTTTGCGGTCAGCAATCTTCATGGGATTGTCTACGATACCAAGACTGACCGTCTGATTGTCTCCGATGTTGGTGATGCTGCCAATGCCACCGATGGGCGTATCTATATCATTGATAATGCAGCTAAGGCTAATGGTCTGACAGCGTTGCGGCTGGAAATTTCCGGGCCACTCAGTCAGTTGGGTAATCCGGTGGACTTGGCGTTCGATGGTGCTAACTTGTATGTTGCTGAGAAGAGCAATAATCAGCTTCAGCGCATTAATGGTATCTACAACCTTAGTGGCGCTATAGATAAGGCTGCGGATGTGGCTTTGAGCTTTACGGCCCCAGAGTCCATTGCTTTATCTTACTGATTCAGCTTGGCGCGAGTAAGTATCCATTAACCGCACATCGCCAAGAATGAGCCGATTGTTTGGAAGTCAGGCAAAAAGTTGAAAAAATAGTTGCACACCCCTATAAGATTTTATAGAATGCGCAGCTTCAAAGCCGGCGTAGCTCAGTTGGTAGAGCAACTGACTTGTAATCAGTAGGTCCCGCGTTCGATTCGTGGTGCCGGCACCAAATTAAAGTTCGATCCAGTCAGCATCTCTTGATGTTGACTGGTAATCGGAAAATTTCTGCATCTATACCATTAAATTGATTTGTATCTCGATCTCCTAGGTCATTGTGAGGTACTTTCTTTATCACAACTGCCAGTTAATCCCCTCACGTCCCTCAGCCTGCAAAAACACATTCGCCCGCGAAAATGGCTTGCTACCAAAAAAGCCGCGCCGTGCCGACAGTGGTGATGGGTGAGCGCTCTGAATAATTAAGTGACGGGACTCGTCAATCAATGCCGCCTTTTTCTGCGCATGACCGCCCCACAGCACAAATACCACCGGCTGCGTTTGTTGGTTAACCGCTTGAATCACCGCATCGGTAAAACGTTCCCAACCTCGTTTCTGGTGACTGCCTGCCTGACCTACTTCGACCGACAGCACGGTATTCAGCAGTAACACGCCCTGATTTGCCCATGCTTGCAGGCAACCTGTCTGGCGATTGTCCACACCCACATCCTCCAGCAACTCCTTGTTAATGTTCTGCAAGGAGCGCGGCAAGGGCTTCACGTCTGGTAACACTGAAAACGACAAGCCGTGTGCATGACCCAGAGTCGGGTAGGGATCTTGCCCCAAAATAACCACCTTCACCTTGTCCAGCGCGGTGGCTTGCAAGGCATTGAAACGCATTGCTTGCGGCGGCAGGAGGGTTTTTCCCGCTGCTTGTTCGCGTGCAAGGAAGCCCTGCAAGGTTTGCCAGTAAGGTTGGGTAAATTCAGCGGCAAGGGCTGACTGCCAAGTGGTATGCATATTTTTCATTAGACCAGATCATACTTGATACTTGATGTGGTTTACCAGAACCGTATGGAGTCAAGCAAATCCTGACCTACATCAAACTTATCCACACCCCCACCTTGAATTCCCCTACAGGCCACCCCAAATTCGTCCCATCCGACGCACTCGCGTCCAACCAAATAGATAGGTAGCCCACATGAGAATGGACAAACTCACCAGTAAGTTTCAACTCGCCCTGCAAGACGCGCAATCGCTTGCGCTGGGGCATGATCACCAATTTATCGAACCTGCGCACTTGATGATTGCCTTGCTGGATCAGGAAGGCGGTTCTACACGTGGCTTGCTGACCAAGGCCGATGTCAACGTCAACCAGCTACGCTCCAAACTCGGCGAAGCGCTTGACCGTATGTCTAGCGTTTCCGGTGGCGATGCAGGTAGCGTGCATGTCTCCAACGACCTCAGCAAACTGCTGAACGTCACCGACAAAATCGCCCAGCAACGCAAAGACCAATACATTTCCTCCGAACTCTTCATCCTCGCCGGACTGGAAGACAAAGGCACACTCGGCAATTTGTTGCGTGAAACCGGCGCGACCAAAGGGGCAGTGGACAAAGCCATCGAAGGAATGCGCGGCGGTCAAACCGTCAACGACCCCAACGCCGAAGAGCAACGTCAGGCGCTGGAAAAATACACCATCGACCTCACCGAACGCGCCGAACAGGGCAAGATCGACCCGATCATTGGGCGTGACGAAGAAATCCGCCGCATGGTGCAAATCCTGCAACGCCGTACCAAAAACAACCCGGTACTGATCGGCGAACCGGGCGTGGGCAAAACCGCGCTGGTCGAAGGCTTGGCGCAACGCATCGTCAACGGCGAAGTTTCCGAAGGCATGAAAGGCAAGCGCCTGCTCTCCCTCGACCTCGGCGCATTGCTGGCAGGCACAAAATACCGTGGCGACTTTGAAGAACGCCTCAAAGCCGTACTCAACGACATCGCCAAAGCCGAAGGCAACGTCATCCTGTTCATCGACGAACTGCACACGATGGTCGGTGCAGGCAAGGCCGATGGCGCGATGGACGCTGGCAATATGCTCAAACCCGCCCTTGCACGCGGCGAATTGCACTGCGTCGGCGCAACCACGCTCGACGAATACCGCCAATACATCGAAAAGGATGCCGCCCTCGAACGCCGCTTCCAAAAAGTGCTGGTGCAAGAGCCAACGGTGGAAGACACCATCGCCATCTTGCGTGGCCTTCAAGAAAAGTACGAAGTGCACCACGGCGTCGACATCACCGACCCCGCGCTGGTCGCTGCCGCCACGCTGTCACACCGTTACATCACCGACCGCCAATTGCCGGACAAGGCCATCGACCTGATCGACGAAGCTGCTTCCCGCATCCGCGTCGAAATCGACTCCAAGCCCGAAGTGATGGACAAGCTCGAACGCCGCCTGATCCAGCTCAAGATCGAACGCGAAGCCTTGAAAAAGGAAAGCGACGACGCCTCCAAAAAGCGTTTGGCTGACTTGCAGGCCGAAATCGACCGACTGGAAAGCGAGTTTTCCGACCTCGAAGAAATCTGGAAAGGCGAAAAAGCCGCCCTGCAAGGCACGACCCATATCAAGGAGGCGCTCGACCAAGCGCGTCTGGAAATGGACACCGCCCGCCGCGCAGGCAACCTGCAACGCATGGCCGAACTGCAATACGGCAAAATTCCCGAACTCGAACAGCAACTGGAAAAAGCCGATGCCAGCATTGCAGGCTCAGGCTCACAAGAAACCAAGTTGCTGAAAAACAAAGTGACGGAAGAAGAAATTGCCGACATCGTGTCGCGTTGGACAGGCATTCCCGTCAGCAAAATGCTCGAAGGTGAAAAGGACAAACTGCTGCACATGGAAGACGCCCTCAGCAAGCGCGTCATCGGGCAGCGCGAAGCGGTGGTGGCGGTTTCCAACGCCATCCGCCGGGCGCGTGCCGGGCTTTCCGACCCCAACCGCCCCAGCGGTTCGTTCCTGTTCTTGGGGCCAACGGGCGTGGGCAAAACCGAACTCACCAAGGCGTTGGCGACCTTCCTGTTCGATACTGACGAGGCGATGGTGCGGATTGATATGTCCGAATTCATGGAAAAGCATTCCGTGGCACGCCTGATTGGTGCGCCTCCCGGCTATGTTGGTTATGAGGAAGGCGGCTATTTGACCGAAGCCGTGCGTCGTCGCCCGTATTCCGTGATCCTGCTGGATGAGGTGGAAAAAGCCCACAGCGATGTGTTCAATGTGCTGCTGCAAGTGCTGGACGACGGGCGTTTGACCGACGGGCAAGGCCGCACGGTGGACTTCCGTAACACCGTTATCATCATGACCTCGAACCTCGGTTCGCACATCATTCAGGAGCTGTCGGGCGAGGATAACTACGACCAGATGAAAGCAGCGGTGATGGAAGTCGTTGGCACGCATTTCCGCCCCGAATTCATCAACCGGATCGACGAAACCGTGGTATTCCACCCACTGGATCAGGCTGAAATTCGCCAGATTGCCGATATTCAGCTCAACAAGCTGCGCAAGCGCTTGGTGGCGCGTGATTTGGGCATCCAGATCAGCGACGCGGCACTCGACTTACTGGCAGAAGCGGGTTTTGACCCTGTGTATGGCGCACGTCCGTTGAAACGGGCAATTCAGCAGCAGGTCGAAAACCCGCTGGCACAGCAAATCCTCAGCAGCAGGTTCATGCCGGGGGATACGATTATGGTGGGGGTGGAAGAGGGCAAGCTGACGTTTACAGCGTTGGTGGAAGCTGCCGAAGCGTAAAAATATTTGGTGTTGAAAGAGAAGTGCCGCCCCAGTAGGCGGCGTTTCTACTTATCAAGGTTGTGAGCTACAGCTTGCAGGCTCATCGGTGTACTGCCAAGACTTTCGTATGATCAATGGTGATGTTCTGCATACAGGAGGGATTGAATTAATCATTGCTTGAGCGACAGATAGTCCTCTCGTATGTTTAAAGTCATAAAAATGGAGGTTTGCAAGCTTCCCATGTTGATCTAACTTGTTAATTTTCTCAATTCTATCGCACTTGAACCAAATTTTTTCTTCGCCATGATCACAAGGTGAGGAGTCATGGGTGTCAGTAGGAGAAAAGGGGTTGTGATTTCCGGGTGTGAATGTGAGTACTCGAATACGGTGCTCTACCTGCATGGCTACTCTTGAATCTTCATCATCACACCATCCGTCTGTTATACCTTCTCTAATTTTTTTGTCTGAGTAATAGATATAGAGCCAGAAAGGTTGCTGGTCATTATGATTGCTCTCATTATCAATCAATATATGAGGGGTGTATTTGCAGAATGAAAAAGCAAAAAAAGGCTTTTCGCTGGCTTGCCAAGCATTAATTACTTTGATTTGAAACCAATCGTTGCAGGGGTGAGCAGGGTAAAGGTATTCGCGCATGAGCATTCCTTGAGCAGATTACAGGTGTCGCCATTATGCTGCGAGAACAATCTATTTGTACAGTTTATGATAAATAAAATAATGTCGGCATTTGTGTTACTGTGCCAATGCGCGTAGTACCGCTTGCGGTTCTTTCGCCACCACATGGAGCAATACCCTCGCCGCACCATGTGGGGTACGATCCCCGCGTTCCCAATGCCGCAAAGTGCTGACACTGATACCAAAAGTTGCCGCAAATTCCACCTGAGTCATGCCAACTTTTGCGCGGACGTTTTTCACATCAACAGGTGAGAATTGATGCACTTTTGCTTGTGGGCAGTTGCCCTTTGCGAAAGTGATGGCTTCTTCCAAGCCTTGTTTGATGCTTGAAGCGATCATGCCGCTTTTGCCAAACTGAAAGAAACATGTTGCCCCACCGCTTCCAGCATGTTAACCAGCCTGTCGATGGTGCAACGGTCAATCTTGCCTTTGAGAACATCATTCAAACGTGGCTGAGTTGTTCCCAACACGTTAGCTGCATCCTTCTGGGTATAACCACTGGCTTCAAACCACTTGGTGATTTCCAACATCAGAGCCGAGCGCAGCTTGAGGTTGGCGCGGATGACGGGATCAGGTTCGAGTGCATCCCACACATTGGCGAATGCCTGCATTTTTAATGTCATGATTTCAACTCCCTAAGCAGTTCTTTGTAAATGTCTCTACCCCTGTCAATGTCCTTCGGAGCAGTTTGCTGGGTTTTCTTTTGGAAAGCATGTAACACATAAATGGCATCATCAAATTTGGCAACGTAGAAAACCCGATACTGCTCTTTGGGTAAGTCTGTTTTGATACGGATTTCGTAGACACCTTGCCCGACCGTCGGCATGGCTTTCCAGTCGCTCGGCATGAGTCCATTTTGCACTTTGCCTATCTGATAACCAGCTTCACGGCGTGCTTCCTCTGGAAACTGGATAATGGTTTCCAGCGAGTCACCCAGAAAAATAGCTTGTTTCATATGATCCTTCATCTGAACATTATTGCTGAAATATATCAAGTTTGATATTAAATGCAAGTCGGCATGGTAATGGGTTTCAGCCACCCTCAAAATAATCCGTATCTACCTTCTTCACTTCGTAATGCTCGACCACCGACACGCCTACGTTGTATTCCACCATCAACGCCGCGAGTTTTTCGCCGTCAATCAGGATGATGCGTGTCTCAATCGAGCCAGCATATTCTTTGGCTTCGCGGGAAAAGGTGGAGGTGGTCATGAAAATGCCTTTCTTTGCCCGTTGCCCTTGTAGCGCCCCGGCAAATTTCTGGATTTCGGGGCGACCCACCGTGGCCTCCCAGCGTTTGGCTTGCATGTACAGCACATCCACGCCCAGCCGGTCTTCGTTGATGATGCCGTCAATGCCACCGTCGCCGCTTTTGCCGATGGCGCGGCCTGCATCCTGACGGTTGCCGCCGTAGCCCATCTTGATCAGCAGATCGACTACCAGTTTTTCAAAGAAGGTGGGGGAGGCTTCTTTGACGGTTTCCAGCACTTCCTGTTCAAGGTTGCGGCATAACAGGCGGTGCGCGGAGGCGAGGATGTCTTCGGGGGTGTCATCGAAAATGACCTCGGAATCCATGTCCAGCATCGTGCCGTTATCGATTTTATTTGTCTGGCGACGGTTGCGGAATGCCTGAAATTCGGGGAATTGTGCCAAGGTGGCAACGCGGATGCTGAGCGGGTTGGTTTGGAGCAATTGCCGCCCGCGTTCGGTAATCACGAAATGGCCGCGTCGGGGCGAACGCAATGCCCCCGCTTGTTTGAGGTAGGAACGCGCCCAGCCTACCCGATTGCCAAAAACCGATTGCGTGCCACTGGGGAGGATGGCACTGCGCTCGGCTTCGCTCAGGCAATAATGGTCAGCCAGCAGCGTGACAGCATCACGTAATTTGTGTTCCTGTCCATCGGCTGCCAATTGTAACAGCGGGCGCATCAAGGTTTGGTAATCAGGTATGGGCATGGGCTTTGGTCACTAGAGGGCTTACCATGATCATGCCATGAATCCGCCGATGTTTCATGCCTCAATAAAAAAGCGCAACGGGTGTCGCGCTTTTTGTTTGTACGTCGGAGGAGTCCGGTAATTACACCGCTTTTTTCACCAATCCGATGAGGAACAGCAGGATAACCGCACCAATAACCGCCCAGATCAGGGTTCCTAGCAAGGGGCCAACACCCAGATTCACTGACAGAATGCCACCAACAAACGTGCCGATGACGGAACCAACGATACCCACAATGATGTTACCAATCAGGCCAAAGCCTGCGCCTTTCATGATGATCCCCGCTAACCAGCCAGCGACTGCGCCAATGCCGAGCATAATTAGAATTTGAGTAATTTCCGCGCTCATAAAATAGACTCCTTTTTAACCGTGGTAAATTTATATATTCGGCAACTGCCAAAACACAGTATAGGTGTTAATTTCAGGGTTGATTATCTAATTGTATTTATTAGGGCTATTAACGGTGGTGTTCAGTCGATGAGTGACAGGTTTACAGGGGCGGGTGGGCGAATTAATATGCGCCCTGCAATTCATTGGCCTGCAAAGGATAGGAGTCGGCATGAAGCGTTTGGGGTTAATCCTGTTGTTGGTATTACAGGGCGTGGCGATACCTGCCCGCTTGATGGCTGCGCCGGTACTGGAAGTGCAAAGCAGCTTCGTTATTCCGCCACACACGGTCAATGGCATCAAAATTGCCGAGCTGTCGGGGCTGGCGTGGGATAAAGATGAGCAATTACTCTACGCACTTTCCGATAAAGGGCACATTTTTCACTTCCGCTTGGAACTGGAGGAGAATCGTATGGTGGCGGCTGAACCGCTGTATGCGGCGAATCTGACTGACACAGCGGGGGAACAGGTGAAAAAAGGGCGGCGTGATTCTGAAGGTTTGACCTTGCTCAATGCTACCAATGGCAAGCGCGGGGATACGCAATTGGTCGTTTCCTTTGAAGGCGATCCGCGCATTATCCGTTTCACCCCGGAAGGTCGTGCGATTAAAAATATTAAATTACCGACAGCATTGCGTGACAGAAGTGCCTATCAGCACGGGAATGAGTCACTGGAATCGGTCACGTTTCACCCACGTTATGGTTTCATTACCGCGCCGGAGCAACCGCTCAAGGGGCAGCCACCCAATTTACATACCTTGTATTCCACTAAGGGGCAGCGCTGGTCTTTTATGGCTTACCCTGCAAAAAATAGCGGCATCAGTGGCTTGGAAACCCTGCCAAATGGTAATCTGCTGATTCTGGAGCGGGCGTGGTCGGGCATTCTTAACCCGTTGGTGGTGAGCTTGCGTTACCTCGATTTCAAACAGTGCTCCAAGGCCGGGGCGTGCGAGGTGCAGAACTTGAAAGTGCTGTCCAATTATTTGCTGGTGGATAACTTTGAGGGGCTAACTTATCTTCAGGGCAATCAGTATTTAATGGTCAGTGATGATGCCGATGAGGAGTTCTTGTCAACCAAACTGATGTTGTTTACCCTTGATGAAGGGACGTGATGCATCCCAATGCCCCCTGATCTTGTCGATTTCGGGGGCATTTTTAGGGTCGGCTTAAGCCTCGTGGTAGAGTTTGCTACCCATTTTTACAAATTCCACGGCTTTTTCTTCCATGCCTTTTTGTTTGGCGGCGTAATCGCGTACATCCTGCGTAATTTTCATCGAGCAGAAATGTGGGCCACACATGGAGCAGAAATGCGCGACTTTCGCGGAATCTTTCGGCAAAGTTTCGTCGTGGTATTCACGCGCCCGGTCAGGGTCTAGCCCCAGATTGAACTGGTCTTCCCAGCGGAACTCGAAACGGGCTTTCGACATGGCGTTGTCGCGTACCTGTGCACCCGGCCAGCCTTTGGCAAGGTCAGCGGCATGGGCGGCAATTTTGTAGGTGATAATGCCGACGCGCACGTCTTCCTTGTTGGGCAAGCCCAGGTGTTCCTTGGGGGTGACGTAGCACAGCATGGCGCAACCGTACCAGCCGATATTCGCTGCACCAATGCCGGAGGTGATGTGGTCGTAACCGGGGGCAATGTCCGTTACCAACGGCCCTAATGTGTAGAACGGTGCTTCAAAACAGTCCTGTAATTCCTTGTCCATGTTCTCTTTGACCATGTGCAAGGGAACGTGTCCAGGGCCTTCGATCATCACTTGCACGTCGTGCTTCCACGCGATTTTGGTCAATTCACCCAAGGTTTCGAGTTCTGCGAACTGTGCAGGGTCATTGGCATCAGCCGCAGAGCCGGGGCGCAGGCCATCACCCAGCGAGAAGCTTACGTCGTAAGCTTTCATGATGTCGCAGATGTCTTCAAAGTGAGTGTAAAGGAAGCTTTCTTGATGATGCGCCAGACACCATTTCGCCATGATCGAGCCGCCACGGGAAACGATGCCAGTCACGCGGTCGGCGGTCATCGGCACGTAAGCCAAGCGCACGCCAGCGTGGATGGTGAAGTAGTCAACGCCTTGTTCAGCTTGTTCGATCAGGGTGTCGCGGAAGATTTCCCACGTCAGGTCTTCGGATTTGCCGTTTACTTTTTCCAGCGCTTGATAAATGGGCACTGTGCCGATGGGCATGGGGGCGTTGCGCAGAATCCATTCGCGGGTTTCGTGGATGTTTTTGCCGGTGGACAAGTCCATCAAGGTATCGCCGCCCCAGCGGGCTGACCATGCCATTTTTTCGACTTCTTCTTCAATCGAGGAGGAAACCGCAGAGTTACCGATATTGGTGTTGATTTTGACGCGGAAATTGCGGCCGATGATCATCGGTTCCAGTTCCGGGTGGTTGATGTTGGCGGGGATGATGGCGCGGCCTTCCGCGACTTCTTTGCGCACGAATTCAGGGGTGACTTCAGCGGGAAGGTTTGCACCCCAAGCTTGACCAGTGTGTTGGCGCAATAGTTTGGCGTAACGTGGGTCTTTACGCAGTTCTTGCAACTTCAGGTTTTCGCGGATGGCGACGTATTCCATCTCTGGTGTGATGATGCCTTGGCGGGCGTAATGCATTTGCGAGACGTTTTTGCCTGCTTTGGCGCGGCGTGGGGCACGCAAGTGGGCAAAGCGTAAGTGTGCCAGCGCCGGGTCGTTTTGGCGTGCCAGCCCAAAATCTGAGGTGGGTGCATCGAGCTGTTCGGTATCGTTGCGTTCCAGAATCCAGTTCAGGCGCACGTCGGGAATACCTTCTAACAGGTTAATTTTAACCGTAGGGTCGGTGAAGGGGCCGGAGGTGTCATAGACGGGAATCGGTGGGTTTTCTTCCACGCCAAAACTTGCTGCGGTGGGGTCTTGGTCAATTTCACGCATCCCGATGCGGATGTCAGGGCGTGAACCTTGCACATAAACCTTACGGGAATTGGGGAAAGGTTGGGTCACTTCACTGGATAGTTCAGCGGTTTTTTTTAGGAAGGCTGCTGGTATTGCGCTCATGTAATTCATTTCTCCATGAAGTGTAGTAAAAACTCCACGGCAAGCGCTGGAGCCTCCCTACACCGGTATAGTCCGTATCAGGTTCCAAGGGTATGATCTCAGCCTGCTAAGGCACCCCCGGCTCATCAAGTTACACTGTAACAGATTCAACACGAATCAGGTATAACCCGGCAAACTGTCGGCAGAATAGCGTTATTTAATCTGGTTGACATCCTCCCCTCCCTAAAGGAAGGGGATTCCTACTGCATTCAGCTAGATAGTGTCTGACCGGAAACCCTAAAACCCTTTTCCGATCAAGATGCTACGCCCGTTTTCCTTGCCCTAAGATTTCCCGGAAGCAGGCCAGAAAGCTGCAAAAGCGCCCAAAATAGGGCAAAATAGGGCATCCATCCGCCAAACTTCGCAGGAGACACACGATGCGTGAAGTGATCGCCCGCCAACTTCGCCTGGGTCACGCTGACATCGGCAGGCTGACCTTCAACCCACGTTCGCGGGACGACATCCCGCAGGTGTTGCAAGGGCTGCAATACATTTATGTGACAGACGAACTGCGTGAGGCGGTGTTTGCGGTGCTGGAAAAGCGGGTTCCGGCGGAGGTGGACGCCAGCCGTGGACGCCCCGGCATGGATCTGTGGAATGCGCTGGTGCTGGCGACATTGCGGGTGAACCTGAACTGGGACTATGACCGGCTGCTGGAGATGGCGAACCAGCACCGCAGCATCCGTCAGATGCTGGGGCATGGTTTCTGGGATGATGACGATGAGTACAAGCTGCAAACGGTCAAGGACAACGCCGCTCTGGTGGACGAAGCCAGCCTGCAACGCATCAACCAGTTGGTGGTGGAGGCCGGTCACAAGCTGCTAAAAAAAAGCCGCGCCGCTGAGCGCCCGTTGTGACTCCTTCGTGGTGGAAAGCAACATCCACTACCCGACCGACATCAACCTGTTGTACGACGCGGTGCGTTGTTCGGTGCGCACGGTGGCCGATTGGTGTGAAGGGCACGGCGACAGCCGCTGGCGGCAATGGCAGTACAATCTCCGCCAGGTGAAGAAAGCCTGCCGTCATGCGCAGAAGCTCAAGCACTCCAGCTCCCAAGACCCGGACAAGCAGGCCACCCGGCAACAGGCCATCCGTGACGCCCACCACACCTACCTGGGCCTGTGCGCCGCGCTGTTGTCGAAAGTGGAGGAAACGGTGGCTGACCTGCCCCTCAGCCTGCTGGACAGCCGGTCGGGCAACGACCTCCAGCGCTGGCTGGGGTACGGGTGGCATCAGGTTGACCTGGTGCGGCGGCGGGTGCTGGACGGGGAAACCATCCCCCACGGCGACAAGATCTTCTCCCTCTTCGAGGATTACAGCGAATGGCTCAGCAAGGGCAAAGCCGGTGTGCCGGTGGAGCTGGGCCTGAACGTGTGCGTGATGGAATCGGCTGACGGCTTCATCCTCCACCACCAAGTGATGCAACACTGCCCCGACAGTGAGATTGCCGTGACCATGGTTAAGCAAGCCAAAGCGCTGTTCCCCTCCCTGAGCGCGTGCAGCTTTGACAAGGGGTTCCACTCACCGGCAGACCAGCGCGAACTGGCCGAACTGCTCGACCGGGTGGTGTTGCCGAAAAAGGCCGCTGGAGCCAGGCGGACACTGCCCGTGAAACCGACCCGGCGTTTGTCCAGGCCAGACGCCAGCACTCAGCGGTGGAATCCGGCATCAACGCACTGGAAGTCCATGGGCTGGACTATTGCCCCGACCGGGGGCTGGAACGCTTCAAGCGCTATGTGGCACTGGCGGTGGTGGGCAGGAACCTGCAAAAGGTCGGGCCATTTTACAGGCCAGGGCGTTGGAGGCCTTGCAGAAGGATGAACGCCGACGACAGCGCCAAGCCGCCTGAACCACCCCACAACGCCGACCGATGAGGGAAAATGCCGGGAAGGCAGGGCAGCCCCTGCACCGAAGGCAAGCCTGCGCTGCCAGCCATGCCTTGAAACCCAGCGTTTTACCCTCGTGCTTGCCAGAAGGTGGCGGGGAAAACGGCTGCATGGACTAAAATTGGGCACTCGTGGCGGCAGGAAGGCTTTTTCGGTCAGACACTAGATAGCTGACTGACTTCGGTGGGTTCCTGCTTCACAGAGCGGCTTAAGGCCGCATCTCCACAGGCTAACAAGCGGTATCCCCGCTCTAAAACATTGATCGCGCCGACATGATCGGCGTTATTTTCGTAATGGCATTGCACACACACAAACCGCGCTTGCGTCTGACGATTGTCCGCCGCTACATGGTGACATTCGGGGCATTCCTGACTGGTGTAATGCGGTGGAACAGCGAATAATATACCGCCCTTCCATGCCATTTTATAATCCAGTTGCCGTCGAAATTCACCCCAACCTTGATCGAGAATGGCTTTGTTTAAGCCGGATTTCTGGGCAACGTTCTTGCCGGGGTTTTCCGCTGTGCCTGACGCTGACTTCGACATATTCCGTACCTGCAAATCTTCGATGAACACGAGCGCGTGGTTTTGGCTGAGCGTGGTCGTCGCCTTGTGCAGGAAATCGCGGCGGGCGTTGGCGATTTGCGTGTGAATTTTTTGAACGTTGGCTTGTGCCTTTTTCCAGTTGTTGCTGAATTTCTGTTTGTGCGCCATGCGCTGTTGGTATTTGGCGAGTTTCGCTTGTTTGTTCTTGAAGCTATTGCGTGGTTCGAGGTACGTACCGTCGGAGAACGTGGCAAAACGCGCTATACCCAGGTCGATGCCGATGGCTGTCGTGGCTTGAGAGGCGATTTTTTCCACTTCCCGCTGAGTTTGGATGCTGACAAACCATTGGCTGCCCTTGCTGGAAACCGTGACATTGCGCAGTTCTCCCAGCACATCGCGGCTGTTGCGGTAGCGTATCCAGCCCAGTTTCGGCAAGAAAAGTCGGCTATTGCCTGGGTCGAGCTTGATTTGTTTGGGGTCGGGGTAACGGAAGCTGTCACCGCTGCCTTTACGCTTGAAGCGGGGGGAAATCAGCACGTTTCGCGAAGAAGTTTTGGTAAGCCTTGTCGAGATCTTTGAGCGCGTGTTGCAGGGGATGGACAGGGGCATCTTTCAGCCACGGGGTTTCCACACCGTTGCGCCATGCGGTCAGGTGCTTGGCCATTGCGACGTAACCGATGAATTTTTCACCCGCTTCATGATTGGCTTGCTGCAACGCTAATGCCTTGTTGTAGGTGCACCTATTTCTCTCATTCGCCAATACATTGAGCAGCAGCAGACACCACACTAAACACTCCGAACATAGGGCGGCTTCGCCACCCGCGCTATCCTCCCCGACCTGAAGGACGGGGTTTGCCGCGCAACCTGATCAAATCCCGGTACGCCCTCATGGATAACGAGGTTTGACTACTAGGACATCACAATCCGCCGATTTGACAATGGCATCGGCTGTCGAACCCAAAAACCCAAGAAAGCCTTTTTTACCACTGTGGGCAATCACAATCAGGTCAATCTGCTTGTCCTGGGAAAATGCCAGAATGGTGCTGGTGGTGAAGCCTTCCTCTATCGCTTGTTCAACGTTTAGTGGCAGTGTAAATTGCTTTGCCAACGTTTGCATGTTGGTGGTGGCATTGCTGAGTTGCTGCTGACGCAGTTCTTCGTTGAGGATCAGGCTGGACGGTTCACCAAAAGGCTCTGTCCCTAGCGGTACGTTCTCGACAACATGCAACAGGGTCAGTCGGGCATCGTAGTGTTCTGCCAACTCACGTGCTCGTTCAACCACCGGGGTGCTACTATCGGAAAAATCAATGGGGGCAAGTATATGTTGATAATCGAGCATAACCATATTCTCCTTTACAAATTTTTTTGTCTGGCGTTACTATTATTTTAGTCTATCTGGCGGCATAGATGGGGAGTTTGAGCTATATTTTTAGTTGCCCTGATTGGTGTGTTGAAGGAGTGTCTGTGTTCAAGTGGTTTGTCAGTAGTGTTACCGATATTCTGATTGCGTTTGCCTTAGCGACATTGTTGTTGCTGTATGGTGTGATGAGTCATCCCGAAGTTTTTCCGCAGCATTTTTTCAAATATTGGACGGTGACTAATCCCTATGCTGCGCAAGAAGCAACTTCACAGCAGGTTTCTGCGGTTGCACAGGTGCAACGCTAACCTTTATCTGTTATGTTGCGCCCCAGAGCTGATCGGGCAATCGCTGTTTCCTGCGCAAGCAGGCGGTGGAGGAAAGTCCGGGCTCCATAGGGTAGAACGCCAGGTAACGCCTGGGCAGCGTGAGCTGACGGAAAGTGCAACAGAAAGTAAACCGCCTTTGAGCTTGCTCATCGGTAAGGGTGAAAGGGTGCGGTAAGAGCGCACCGCGTCGCTGGTAACAGTCGATGGCACGGCAAACCCCGTTCGGAGCAAGACCAAATAGGGATGCATTGGTGTGACCCGCACTGCATCCGGGTAGGTTGCTAGAGGTATACGGTGACGTATATCCCAGATGAATGATTGTCCACGACAGAACCCGGCTTACAGATCAGCTCTACTTTTTCTTTACATCTTTTGTTTATTTGTCGTACATCTAATATTTAAAAAAATATAACGGCAATTTAACTGTTAATTAAAATTCTCACAAATATCTCTCAAGAAACTGATTTTTTTAACAAAATCACCAATTGATTTTTGAGTATTTGTTTTGTTTTTGTTCTTGATTATTTTATTTGAAGCCATTTCTCCCTGATTTTATTGACAGCATGGGGATGTCTGCCTATATTTCCCATAAGTGGAAAAAAGTGGAAGAAAGTGGGTGATTTTCCCATTTTGAGTGGAATCAGGCAGCATGTTTCGTGGTATTTCGAGTCTATCTATTGATCCCAAAGGCAGGCTTGCTATGCCAGCGAAATACCGGGAAGCCGTTATGGAGGCGTCTGGTGGACAGGTTGTCATCACCGTCGACCACACAGATAAATGCTTGCTCATCTATCCCATGGATCAGTGGCTGAAGGTGGAAAAAACCCTCATGTCACTTCCCAATATGAACCGCCGGGTACGCAATATGCAACGCCTGATTTTAGGTCATGCAGCAGAACTGGAACTCGATGCGCAAGGGCGGATTTTACTGCCTGCACCGCTGCGTGAGTACGCTGGTCTGGATAAAAAAGCAGTCTTGGTGGGACAGGCGAATAAACTAGAATTGTGGGATGCTGAGGTTTGGGATGTTGCTCGCGCTTCTTGGTTGCAGGAAGCACAGGATGATGAGGCGAATGACATTTTGAATCAGGTTTCCATGTAAGGACGATAAATATAGTGATTGATCCGCAGTGGAAACATGACACGGTGCTGTTGCAGGCAGCCGTGTCGGCCTTGAATGTCCAAAGTGCAGGCATTTATATTGATGGCACTTATGGTCGGGGGGGGCATTCCGCCCTTATTCTGGAATATCTGGGTGTCAACGGTCGCTTGATTGTGATCGATAAGGATCCCGTGGCCATTGAGCACGCTCGCCAACGCCATGCGGGCGATCCGCGCGTTCATGTGTGGCATGGTTCGTTTCGGGATTTCCCGGAAGCGCTGGTGGATGCCGGTATTACCGGAAACATTCAGGGTATTTTGCTGGATCTCGGGGTTTCCTCCCCACAATTGGATGATGCAGGGCGTGGTTTCAGCTTCATGCGTGAAGGACAGTTGGACATGCGGATGGATACCTCCCGTGGTGAGAGCGCCGCGCAGTGGTTAAACCGGGCAGATGAGCCGGATATTGCGGATGTCCTCTGGCGTTACGGTGAAGAACGTTTCTCACGTCAAATAGCCAAGGAAATTGTCCGCACCCGTGTACAAAGCCCCCTAGAAACCACGACACAACTAGCAGAGTTGATCGCCAGTGTGATACGCAAACGCGAGCCGGGCAAAAATCCGGCTACCCGTAGTTTTCAGGCCATACGCATCAAGGTAAATCAGGAGCTGGATGATGTTGAAGCGTGTTTGCAACAAACCCTTGAGTCCCTTGCCCCCGGCGGACGTTTGGTCGTCATCAGTTTCCATTCACTGGAAGACCGCATCGTCAAACATTTTTTCCGCGACGTTTCTTCGCCGCCGCGCTTGCCGAAGGGCTTGCCGGTAATGCCCGAGTTTATCCAGCCCCCCATGCGTACCATTGGTAAAGCCATCCGTGCTTCAGCGTCGGAAGTGCAAGACAATGTCCGCGCCCGCAGCGCCATTATGCGTATAGGGGAGCGTACTGCATGAGTCGTGGCAGCTTGTTAGGCTTGTTACTGCTGTATTTGCTGGTGATTGGCATGGCGCTGCTGGTGGTGGCTAACCGCCACCATTCGCGTGAATTGTTTGCGGAGTTACAACGTCTGGAAAAAGAACGGGATGAACTGAGCGCTGACTGGAGCCGTTTGAAATTGGAGCAAAGTACATTGTTGAATCAGGTGCACGTGGAAAGCCGTTCCAAAGAGGTGCTAAAGATGCAAAAGCCTACTGCTGATAATATCAAGGTGATACACGAGTGAAGCGCAAACAACTGAAATCACCTGTGTTTCAGGGCAGACGCCTGTTCTTGATGCTGGCATTGCTGGTGGTCATTGGCATCCTGATGTTACGTGCGGCATGGCTGGAAATTTTTCAGCAGGAATGGCTGCAACAGCAGGCGGATAAACGCCAGATGCGCGTTGTCACTGTGCCTGCTTACCGTGGCATGATCACTGACCGCAACGGTGAGCCGATGGCCATCAGTTCCCCGGTTTCCTCGTTATGGTGTAACCCGCAGGATTTACTGAAAGCGCAGGAAGACTTGCGCCATCAGGCGGCTCAAGTGATGGGGGATGCGCCTTCTGCACAAGCCAAAGCAGCGGTGAAGGAGGCTTACAATACCGCACGGGGTGAGCGCGAAGTTGCTGCCGAGAAGCTGGCCGAACTGGATGAAGGGTTGCGTCACATTGAGCAGGAGCTGGAAATGCAGCCCGGTGAATTGTCAAAGAAACTGGCAGAAGCCAGCGACAAACAGTTTTTCTATCTGGGGCGGCAACTGTCTTTGGAAACAGCACAGTCCATTCTGGATCTGGACTTGCCCGGTGTGGCTGTGACCCGTGAATACCGCCGCTATTACCCACTGGCGGAGACCGCAGGCCACGTGGTCGGTATGACCAATATTGACGGCGCAGGCATTGAAGGGATCGAAAAAGCCCGCAACGAGCAACTGGCTGGCAAAAGAGGCAAGACGCGGGTCGTGCGTGATGCCAAAGGCAAACTGGTCGAAAGTGTCATCAGTATGGAAGAAGTACAGCCGGGGCAGGATGTACAGCTCAGCATTGATCGCCGTATCCAGTATCTGGCGTACAAAGAGTTGAAAACTCAGGTATCGCTGCTGAATGCCAAAGCAGGTTCCGTGGTGGTGCTGGATGCGCATACCGGCGAAATCCTGGCGATGGCGAATGTGCCTTCCTTCAACCCTAATAACCGTAAGGAACTGCAAGCCTACCTGTATCGCAACCGGGCAGTGACAGATAAATCCGAGCCAGGCTCTACCATCAAGCCGCTGACGATTGCCGCAGCGCTGGAGGCTCGCGTTATTGGGCCTGAAGTTGAAATCAATACCTCGCCGGGGTATATCAATTTCGGTAAATACAGAGTCAAAGACCCTAGAGATTACGGTTCCATCAGCCTGCCCACACTGCTGGCAAAGTCCAGCAATGTGGGTGCAAGCCGGGTAGCGCTGTTAATGAATGCCCGTGACCAGTGGATGTTTCTGAGCCGTGTCGGCTTTGGGCGAGTGCCAGGAGCAGGTTTTTCAGGGGAGACGTCGGGGCAGCTTGGCAGTTATACCCAGTGGGGCAAAGTTGACCGTGCTTCACACGGTTATGGTTATGGTTTGTCAGCCAGCTTATTGCAAATTACCCACGCTTATGCACCATTCGCCGCAAATGGTGTGCTTATGCCCGCTACCATCTATAAGCTGGATAAACCCAATCTGGGGCAGCAAGTAATGAGCCCGGATACAGCCCGTGCCGTGTTACGTATGATGGAGGCCGTGGTGCAAAAAGGTGGAACGGGCGAAAAAGCCATGGTCGATGGCTACCGTATCGCCGGTAAAACGGGCACAGCTTACAAATACATTGATGGTAAGTACCGTGATGACCGTTATCTAACCAGTTTTATTGGGGTTGCACCCGCGAGTAGCCCACGTCTGGTGGTGGCAGTGCAGATTGATGAGCCAAAAATTGATGACAGTGGTGGCCGCGCTTCTGCCCCAGTGTTTGCCAAAGTGATGGCGGAAGCCTTGCGTTTGTTGGATGTGCCGCCGGATGATTTGCCCAATACAAAGCAGGCTGTGCAGCAATCTGAACCCAAAACAGGAGGGGCAACATGAATCGCACGCTGTCCCTTCGTACCTTACTGGCGGGTATTGTCGAATCTACACCTGATGTTCAGGTTAGTGGACTGACACTGGATAACCGTCATATTCAACCAGGCATGGCCTTTGTTGCTTTGCGCGGAACCCGTCAACACGGCCTGAGCTACGCGGAAGCGGCGGTACGTGCCGGTGCATCAGTCGTACTGTTCGAGCCAGAAGACGGTTTACAACAGCCACCCTTGTCGGTTGAGTTAGTACCCGTGCCTTCCTTACGGGAGCACTTGGGTACGCTTGCCGACCGTTTTAATGCTAGCCCCAGTGCCGAGTTGTTCATGGTGGGTGTAACGGGTACGGATGGTAAAACCTCCGTCAGCCATTTCGTTGCGGAAGCCTTGAATGCAGCGACTCACGCAGGCACTCATTCTACCGCCGTGATTGGCACCTTGGGCATTGGTTCGCCGGGCGCTTTGCAGCCTGCCACCCATACCACGCCGGATGCCTTGACTGTTCATGCACTGTTACGCGACTTGCGGGACACGGGCTTTGAGGCGGTGGCGATGGAAGTATCCTCCCATGCGCTGGATCAGGGGCGGGTGAACGGTATCCGTTTCGATGTGGCGGTGCTCACCAATTTGACCCGCGACCACCTGGATTACCACGGTACGGTGGAAGCCTACGCGGAAGCCAAGCGCAAGCTGTTCCACTGGCCTGACCTTAAAACCGTGGTGCTGAATCTGGATGATGCTTTCGGGCGGCGTTTGGCGGATGAGCTATCCGCTCAGCCCGTTAATATCATCGGTTACGGGGTTGGCAAGGTTGAGGATTATCCTGCGGGAACACTAGTGGCAACTGACCCGGTATTTGATCATGCGGGTATTCGTGCCACGGTTCACGGTGCTCAGGGCAGCGGCACTCTGCAAGCACCTGTGCTAGGGCAGTTCAATTTGCATAATTTACTGGCGGCCTTGGGTGTGTTGTTGGCGAAAGGTCTGGAATGGTCAGATGCCTTGCAGCGCTTGCAACACGTTTGGGTGGTGCCGGGACGTATGGAGCGGGTTACTTCGACTGCGCTCAGCAAGCAAGCGTTGGTGGTGGTGGATTATGCGCACACGCCCGGTGCATTGCAGCAAGTGTTGCGGGCAGTGCGTGTTCATACGCGCGGTCGATTATTGTGTGTTTTTGGTTGTGGTGGCGATCGTGACCGTGGTAAGCGCCCCTTAATGGCAAAAATAGCAGAATCTGATGCTGACGTGGTTATCATAACCGACGATAATCCGCGCTCGGAAAATCCGCAGCAGATATTTGAGGACATTATGCAAGGCATCAACAATAAAGCAGGCATGACATTTGAGCATGACCGCACACAAGCCATTCGCCTCGCCATTCGGCAGGCACAACCCGGTGATACGGTGTTAATCGCAGGCAAAGGCCACGAAACCGTACAAATTCTGGCACACGGTACAGTGCCGTTCGACGACCGCATTCAGGCAGCGCAAGCGTTGCAGGAGTGTGCTGCATGACTTGGCTGACCTTAGCAGACATTGCCCAGGTGACGGGTGGAACGTTGAATGTTCCCTTCGACTTCGCTCAGGGAACGGCGATTGAACGTCTGGAGCGTGATTCCCGTCAGGTGCAGGCGGGAGACTTATTCCTCGCGTTGCAAGGTGAGCGCTTTGATGCGCACGACTTTGTGCCGCAAGTGGCGGGTAAGGCCAGTGCAGCTTTGGTGTCGCGTGTGGTGGATGCCAATATTCCGCAAGTAGTGGTGGACGATGTACGTCTGGCATTAGGCAGGCTGGCAGCCGTGTGGCGCAAGCGCTTCCAACGCCCGCTGGTGGGTTTGACCGGCAGTAACGGCAAAACGACTTTGAAGGAAATGCTGGCAGCGATTCTGGCCTTGCAGGGCAATACCCTTGCTACCGCTGGTAATCTCAATAATGACATCGGTATGCCCCTGACCCTGCTGCGTTTGCGTGACTCTGACGATTATGCCGTGATCGAAATGGGTGCCAATCACTTTGGTGAAATTGACTACCTGACGCGGATTGCTTGCCCTGATGTGGCCATTATCAACAATGCTGGGGCATCGCATCTGGAAGGTTTCGGTAGTATTGAGGGGGTTTCTCGTGCCAAAGGTGAAATTTTCAACGGCCTGAATGAGTCAGGTGTTGCCATTATCAATGCCGATGACACTTATGCCGATTACTGGCGTGGGCTGAACCAAGGCCGCAAGGTCATCAGTTTTGGCATGGATAATGTGGCAGATGTGCGTGGCGGTAGCGATGCCAGTACGCCGTTCTACCTGCAAGTGCAGGGTCAAACCCTTCCCGTCAACCTGAAATTACCGGGGCATCACAACAAGTTGAATGCTTTGGCAGCAACCGCCGCCGCGCTGGCACTGGGTGTAAAGCTCGATACGATCCGCCGGGGGCTGGAATCCCTGCAAGCGGTTAAAGGGCGTTTAAACCCGAAAGCAGGCAAGCACGGTGGCACGGTGATTGATGATACTTACAATGCCAACCCTAGCTCTACCGCCGCAGCCCTGGGTGTGTTGGCAGGTCTGCATGGCCGAAAAATTCTGGTACTGGGTGATATGGGCGAATTAGGCAATACAGGCGAGCAACTCCATGCAGCCATTGGTCAGCAGGCTGCGCAAGTCGGTATTGATGCACTTTACACGCTGGGTAAGCTGAGCGCTCACGCCAGTGCGGCATTCGGTCAACCGGAACGGGCTTTCAGTGAGCTGGACGCTTTGTTGAATACTTTGGATAAGGATTTGCAACCCGGTGATTCGGTGCTGGTAAAGGGTTCCCGCTCTGCGCGGATGGAACGGGTCGTCGATGCCTTGACCGCAGTGACTGTCAAGGAGGCCGCGTAATGTTGGTGTGGCTGTTTGAATTCCTGAGTGAATATTACCGTGGTTTTAGTGTCTTCCAGTACCTGACCTTGCGAGCCATCATGGGCTTGTTGACCGCCTTGTTTATTGCCTTGTGGACGGGGCCGGGCATGATCCGCGCTTTAACCCGTTTGAAAATTGGCCAGTACATTCGTGAAGATGGCCCTCAGCACCAGATGAAGGCGGGCACGCCTACCATGGGCGGGGTGATGATTATTCTGGCTATTGCGGTTGCGACCTTGTTATGGGGCGATCTGGATAACCACTATGTGTGGGTGGTGCTGTTTGTCACGCTGGGCTTTGGTCTGGTGGGAGGGCTGGATGATTACATCAAGCTCAAGCAGCGTCGTAATCTGGGGCTGACTGCCCGGCAGAAATACGTGGGCTTGAGCCTGATCGGGTTTGCGGCGGCTTTCTATTTGTATTTTGCCGCTGATACAGCGACCGAAACGACCTTTTTCATGCCGGTCTTCAAGGAAGCTCACTGGCAGATGGGGTGGTTATTCATCCCGTGGGTGTATTTGGTGGTGGTCGGTTCCAGTAATGCGGTTAACCTGACTGACGGTCTGGATGGTTTGGCGATTATGCCGACCATTATGGTGGCAGGCGGCTTGGCGGTGTTTGCTTATGCGAGTGGTAACGCGAATATTGCCCAGTATTTGGGTGTGCCGCGTGTATCCGGTGTCGGTGAGTTGGTTGTATTTTGCGCTGCTATTTTTGGTGCGGGGCTAGGCTTTTTATGGTTCAACACTTACCCCGCGCAAGTATTCATGGGTGATGTCGGCGCACTGGCACTGGGTGCAGCACTGGGTATTGTCGCAGTGGTGGTGCGTCAGGAAATTGTGCTGGCGATCATGGGCGGGGTTTTCGTGCTGGAAACCCTCTCGGTCATTCTGCAAGTCGGTTATTTCAAAGCAACGGGGGGGAAGCGGATTTTCCGCATGGCTCCCTTGCATCATCACTACGAGAAAAAGGGCTGGCCTGAGCCAAGGGTTATTGTCCGTTTCTGGATCATTACGGTTATTTTGGTAATGGTCGGTTTGGCAACATTGAAGATTCGTTAAGGTGAATGGGTACGCAAGCATGACAACACAAGCATTCAACTGGGAAACGCTGGTGGTTGGCCTCGGTCAGACTGGGCTGTCGGTTGCACGTCATTTGCAGGCGCGGGGTGTGGCCTTTGCGGTGGTGGATAGCCGCGCAAACCCGCCGGGTAAGGATGAGTTGCTGGCGCAGTTCCCGGAGACGCCTTGCCACTTTGGGGCGTTTGCGGAGGTCACGCAATGGTTTGCGTCAGCCGCTACTTTGGTGGTTAGCCCCGGCATTGCGATTGCTACCCCGGAAATTCGGGCGGCGGGTGAACGCGGCGCGGCACTCATTGGCGACATCGAGTTGTTTGTGCGCGAAGCCAAAGTGCCGGTGATTGCGATTACTGGCTCCAACGGTAAAAGCAGTGTGACGACGCTGGTGGATCTGATGGCGAAAAAAGCCGGAATGGCTGCGTATGCGGGCGGAAATCTCGGTTATGCGGCGCTGGATTTGCTGGAGCAACCCACCCCAGACTTATACGTGATGGAGCTTTCCAGCTTCCAGTTGGAAACTACCCAGTCCTTACGCGCCGTTGCGTCGGTGGTTTTAAACGTCAGTGAAGACCACATGGATCGATACCCCAGCTTCGCCGATTATGCCGCAGCCAAGCAAGTGGTGTACCAGCATTGTGGATGTGCGGTGGTAAATCGTGACGATACGGTGGTCATTAATTTAGCGGATGGTACTGTTTATGATAGCAGCGTCAGTTTTGGCCTTGATGAGCCTGCTGATGGTCAGTACGGCATCCGAAGTCACGCGGATAAACGCTGGTTGGCAAAGGGTGAAACCCTGCTGCTGGCGGTGGATGAAATGAAACTGCCGGGGGATCATAACTATGCCAATGCACTGGCTGCCTTGGCGCTGGGCGAGGCTGCCGGTATTCCGCTAGACGGGATGTTGGCTGCTTTACGCGAATTCACGGGATTGTCGCACCGTACCCAGTGGGTACGCGAACGCGCTGGAGTGAATTGGTACAACGATTCCAAAGGCACGAATGTGGGGGCAACGCTGGCTGCATTGGCGGGGTTGCCCGGTAAAACCGTGCTGATTGCGGGCGGGCAGGGCAAGGGTGCTGATTTTGCACCGTTACGCCCGGTGGCAGCTAACAAGGCGCGGGCGCTGGTATTGATCGGTGAAGACCGTGACAAGCTGGCGGCAGTGGTGGAAGGTTACGCGCCTTACGTGTTCGCCAGCGATATGGCAGAGGCGGTGCTGAGCGCCGCAGAACTGGCGCAAGTCGGTGACAATGTCTTGCTTTCACCCGCCTGTGCCAGTTTTGATATGTTTAAAAGCTATGTTCACCGGGGTGAGGTGTTTAGCGATGCGGTGAGGAGCTTGCCATGAGTCTGCTGCCTGCCATGCCGTTGGATACGCTGGATCATAACAACCCGTGGGCGCGTTATATCGACCGCGATTTGCTGATTGCGCTACTGGCGATTGTTGGCATTGGTATTGTGATTCTGGCGTCTGCTTCGATGTGGGTGGCACAAAAGCAGTATAACGACCCTTATTTTTACCTGCACCGCCAGTCGATTTATTTGGCGATGGGGATCGTGCTGGCAATCGTGATGTACCAGATTCGGGTGGATTTTTGGCAACAACTCGGGGTACGCCTGCTGCCGATTGTGTTGGCATTGCTGGTGTTGGTGCTGATTCCCGGTATTGGCAAGGAAGTAAACGGTAGCCGTCGTTGGTTGAATCTCGGTTTCATGGCGGTGCAGGTATCCGAGCTGGCCAAGCTGATCATGTTGCTGTACTTGTCCGGTTATCTGATTCGGCATGGCAAGGATTTGTCCGTGTCTCAATCGCATCAGCCTCTGTTGATTCCGCTGTTGGTGTTGGGCGTGACGGGTGGCTTGTTGTTGCTGGAACCTGACTTTGGTTCGACGATTGTTATTTTCGTGACCGGTTTGTCGTTATTGTTCCTCGGGGGCGTGCCCTTGAAACGTCTGGGGATACTGCTGGGTGGGGCCATTCTGGTGATGATTCCAGTGTCGATGATGGGTTATCGCAGCGCCCGTTGGGATGCTTTGATCAACCCGTGGGCGCATGAGGCGGATAAAGGGTATCAAACTGTCCATGCCTTGATGGCGATTGGTGATGGTGGCTGGTTTGGGAATGGGCTGGGGGGCGGTATCCAGAAGCTGTTTTACCTGCCAGAAGCCCATAATGACTTTATTTTCTCGATATTGGCGGAAGAGTTCGGCTTTATTGGGATGTTGGTGGTGCTGAGCCTGTACGGCTGGTTGGTAATGCGGGCATTCGTGATCGGTTTTCAGGCGGATAAGGCGGGTAAGCACTTTGGGGCTTACGTGGCTTATGGTATCGGCTTCTGGATGGGCTTTCAGGTCATTCTGCACATTGGGGTAAATCTGGCGGTGTTGCCACCCAAAGGGTTGACTTTGCCACTGATGAGCTACGGTGGCAGCAGCCTGATGATTACGCTGGCATCAATGGCCTTGTTGATGCGGGTGCATCGTGAGACTCAGCTCAGCCAGTTTGGCGTGCTGGAGAAACGTGCGCCTAAACCGAGAAAAGTGCGTGCGATCAAGAGGACTGCCCGTGACTAATAAAACCAGGACACAACGCCCCATTATGATTACCGCAGGCGGTACCGGCGGGCATGTTTACCCAGGTCTGGCGGTGGCACGGGCGTTGATTGCGCAAGGGATTCCGGTGGTGTGGATGGGAACCCGTAAGGGTCTGGAAGCACGGGTGATCCCCGAAGCGGGTATCGACATGGCGTGGCTGGAGGTCAATGGTTTGCGCGGCAAAGGCTGGCAGACGCTGTTGATGGCGCCAGTCAATTTGATTCGCGCTTTGTGGCAGTCGCTGCAAATCATGCGCAAGCACAAGCCAGCAGCGATATTGGGCATGGGCGGTTTCGTCGCAGGCCCTGGTGGTTTGGTGGCAGCGTTGCTGGGTACGCCTGTGGTGATCCATGAGCAGAATGCAGTGGCAGGTTTGACCAATAAATTGCTATCGCGAGTTAGCCGTCGAGTGCTGGAAGGTTTTCCGGGTACGTTTGCCAGCAGCCAGAAGGTGATGGCGACCGGCAACCCGGTACGGCTCGATATTGCCAGCCTGCCTGCGCCACGGGAGCGTTTAGCTGACCGTGATGACGAGCCAGTGCATGTACTAGTGGTCGGTGGCAGTCTGGGGGCGCAGGCGTTGAACCAAAGGGTTCCGCAAGCCTTGGCACAACTGGATAGCACGCTTCGTCCGGTAGTGCGTCATCAAGCCGGGGTGAAAAATATCGACGAAGCGCGTAGCCAATACGCCGCAGCGGGTGTGGATGCGGAGGTGATGCCTTTCATTGAGGACATGGCTGAAGCCTATGGCTGGGCGGATTTGGTGATTTGCCGCGCCGGTGCGTTGACCATTGCGGAACTGGCGGCGGCAGGTGTCGCGGCGGTGCTGGTGCCTTACCCTTATGCGGTGGATGATCATCAAACCGCTAACGGTAAGTTTCTGGCGGATCATGGCGCGGCATTGCTGATTCAGCAGCAGGATCTGACGGCGGAAAAGCTGGCAGGTGTATTGAAAGATTTATGTACTGACCGCGTTAGCTTGCGGCAGATGAGCGAGGCTTCCCGTGCATTGGCAAAGCCCCATGCGACGGCACAAGTCGCCGCCATTTGCGCGGCCTATGCCGGTTATGACTTCGACAACCAAGCAGGAAAACAACAATGAAGATAGGCAAGGACGATCTCGCTCGCAAACGCATTAACCGGCTACATTTCATCGGTATCGGTGGTGCGGGGATGGGCGGTATTGCCGAGGTGGTCGCGAATTTGGGCTACAAAGTATCCGGTTCTGACGTGGCAGAAGGGGCGATGACACGCCGTCTGCAATCGCTGGGTATCACTGTTTATAAAGGCCATGCGGCGGAAAACGTTGAGGGTGCGGATGTTATCGTGGTGTCTACCGCGATTGATAATAACAACCCGGAGATTATCGCTGCGCGTGAAAAGCGCTTGCCGATTGTACGCCGTGCAGAAATGTTGGCGGAGCTGATGCGTTTCCGCCAAGGCATTGCAGTTGCAGGTACTCACGGCAAGACCACGACGACCAGTCTGACCACCAGCCTGTTGGTTGAGGGCGGCATGGATCCGACCTACGTGATTGGTGGCAAACTTAACAGTTCTGCGAGCAATTCCAAGCTGGGTACGGGCGAGTATCTGGTGGCCGAGGCGGATGAAAGCGATGCGTCATTCCTGTTCCTGCAACCGATGATTGCGGTGGTGACGAATATTGATGAAGACCACATGTCGACTTACGGCGGTGACTTCAACAAGCTGAAGCAAACTTTTATCGAATTCCTGCATCACCTGCCTTTTTATGGATTGGCGGTGTTGTGTGTGGATGATGAGTATGTGCGCGAAATCTTGCCGGAGGTCGGTCGCCCGATCGTCACTTACGGGATTGATCAGGAAGCGGATGTGCAGGCGACCAATGTGCGCTTTGTGGGCACGGAAAGCCATTTCAACGTGCATTGCGTGAAAGGCGACCGCAACCTAGATATCGTGTTGAATTTACCGGGGCGGCATAACGTGCTGAATGCCTTGGCGGCGATTGCGATTGCGGCAGAACTGGATGTGTCTGACCAAGCCATCGTGGATGGTTTGCGCAAGTTTGACGGGGTAGGCCGCCGCTTCCAGCAATACGGCGATATTACGTTTGCCCCCGGCAAGAGCGCAACACTGGTGGATGATTATGGTCATCACCCGCGTGAAATGAAGGCGACGCTGGATGCGGTGCGTAATGCTTGGCCGACGCGCCGTGTGGTGCAGGTATTCCAGCCACACCGTTACACCCGTACCCGTGATTTGTTTGAAGATTTCACGCAAGTATTATCGGAAACCGATGTGTTGGTGTTGATGGATGTTTATCCAGCCAGTGAGCAGCCGATTCCCGGCGCTGATGGGCGGGCGTTGGCGCGTGCCATCCGTATCCGAGGCAAGGTTGATCCGATTTTCGTGACGGATGTGGAAGACGTGCCGGGTGTCCTCAAGCATGTGTTGCAGGATGGTGATGTGATCCTGACTCAGGGGGCGGGCAGCGTTGGTGCGTTGGCTGCGGGTTTACCAGAAAAACTTGCCATGAAGAGTGATACTGAATGAGTGTAACGTTACATAATAAATTCGGGAAAGTAGCCGTACTTTACGGTGGCTGGGCAGCAGAACGCCCGATTTCCTTGAAAAGTGGCGCGGCGGTATTGGCTGCTTTGCAGGCAAGTGGTGTGGATGCCCACGGTATTGATGTTGACCGTAACATTATTAAGATACTTCAAGAAGGTGGCTTCGATCGTGTATTTAATATATTGCACGGCGCTGGTGGTGAAGATGGGGTGTTGCAAGGTGCTTTAGAGGTGCTTGGTATACCTTATACCGGTTGTGGCGTGATGGCTTCTGCTATCAGTATGGATAAGCTCATGACCAAGCGGGTGTGGGCAGGTGCAGGTCTACCAACGCCTGCTTATCGCGTGTTGACGGCGGATACTGATTTTACCGCAGTGGTCGCTGAATTGGGTTTGCCATTGATGGTGAAGCCAGCCACGGAAGGTTCTAGCATTGGCATGAGCAAAGTGAAACTGGCTGATGATTTGGCTGATGCTTACCGCAAAGCGGCTGAGTGCAGTGCGGTGGTGATCGCTGAGCAGTGGGTGACAGGTGCTGAATATACCGCTGGTATTGTGGCAGGTGAGTCATTCCCGCTGATTCGTTTGGAAGTGCCGGGTGAGTTTTATGACTATCAGGCTAAGTATATTTCCAATGATACGCGTTATTTCTGCCCATGCGGCTTGGAGGCGGCAGAAGAGCAGGCTATGCAATTGCTGGCACAGCAGGCGTTTGCCGCTGTCGGTGGGCGTGGCTGGGGACGTGTGGATATGATGCGTGATGCTCAAGGTCATGCATGGTTGATTGAGGTCAATACGAACCCCGGTATGACCGATCATAGTTTGGTTCCAATGGGTGCTCGTGCTCTTGGTATGGATTTTAACGCGCTGGTTGTGCGCATCTTGGAGACCACGTTGTAATGGCAGTAGCGCGTCGCCCGGCAGTCAATAAACGTCCCCATTCCGACTTCCATCTGGCAGATATTCCGCCGGGTCTGTTGAAACTGAGTGCGCTGTTTGTGGTGGCGTTAATGCTGTTGGCTGGCGTGCTGGGTGGACGGGCAATGCTGAATAACCCAGAAAATCTACCCATTAGTCGGATTGATCTTAAGGGTGATCGCAAATTTATTAAAGATGTAGATTTACAGGCAGTTATTGAGAAATACAAGCAAACCAACCTGTACCTGCTGGATACGGATACCTTGCGGACTGACCTTGAAACCTTGCCTTGGGTACGCTCTGTTACTTTGCGTAAGGCATGGCCTGCCCACTTGATTGTCGGTATTGAGGAACAGCACCCCGTCGCTTTTTGGGGGCGTGAGCGTTTGATGAACCAATACGGTGAATTATTTGCCGCAGAATTACCTTCCATGCGCGGGGTATTTCCAACGCTCTACAGCCCTCAAGATAATGGTCGAGAGATGGGTGAGCGTTACCTAGAAGTCAAGGAGTGGCTGAAAGGTTTACCGCTGGAGTTGTCAGAACTGACCGAAGATGAAAGTGGCTCGTGGCGGATCAAGATCAAGGAAGGGCCGGAAGTGATGATCGGCAGTGAAGACCAAAGGCTGCGGATGCAGCGGTTCAGGGTTGGTTTTCAACAGGAGTTGGCCAAAAAACTCAATAATGTACGGCGGGTTGACCTCCGTTATACCAACGGTTTTGCAGTGGAATGGAAAAAATCCCCAGTCGGCTCGCGGGATTCAACGAACGGAGTCGCAGGAGTGAGTGATGTCAAAGAAAGAGCATAATGTGATTGTCGCGCTGGACTTGGGCACCTCGAAAGTGGTGGCTTTGGTCGGTGAAATCAATGACGCTGGCGGTCTGGAAATCATCGGAATTGGCTCATACCCTTCGCGGGGCATGAAAAAAGGGGTAGTGGTCAATATTGAATCCACCATCCAGTCGATTCAGCGGGCTGTCGAAGAAGCTGAGCTAATGGCAGGTATCCAGATCCGTACCGTGTACGTGGGTATCGCGGGCAGTCACGTGCGTAGTCTTAACTCACACGGTATTGTGGCGATCAAGGACAAAGAAGTGACGCCCAACGATGTGGAACGCGTCATGGATGCGGCACGTGCGGTAGCTGTCCCGGCGGATCAGCGCATTTTGCATGTGTTGCCACAGGAATACGTGATTGACCAGCAGGAAGGTATCCGCGAGCCGATTGGTATGTCAGGGGTGCGGCTGGAAGCGCGGGTGCATCTGGTGACGGCTGCCCACAGCGCGGCGCAGAATCTGGTCAAGTGTGTGGAACGTTGCGGTTTGCATGTTGAAGACATTATCCTTGAACAAGTTGCCTCCAGCTACGCGGTGCTGGAGGAGGATGAAAAAGAATTGGGTGTTTGTCTGGTTGATATTGGTGGTGGAACCAGCGACATTGCGGTATTCATGAACGGTTCGATTCATCATACGGCGGTCATTCCAATTGCGGGTGATCAGGTGACGAATGACATCGCGGTGGCGGTCAGAACGCCGACCCAGTACGCGGAAGAAATTAAAGTTAAATATGGGCGAGCATTGCGTCAGTTAGTGGAGGATGATGAACTGATTGAAGTGCCCGGAGTGGGTGAGCGTGAACCACGCAGTCTGTCGGTACAGACCTTGGCGTCGGTGATCGAACCCCGCTACGAAGAATTATTTTCACTCGTGCTTCAGGAGCTGCGGCGCAGCGGTTATGAAGAACGGATTGGTGCAGGCATTGTGCTGACAGGTGGTACATCCAAAATGCGGGGTGTACGTGAGTTGGCAGAAGAAGTATTCCACATGCCAGTGCGGATCGGTATGCCCCGGAATATCGGTGGCTTGCGCGGTGAAGTTGAAAACCCTATCCATTCCACTGGGGTAGGACTACTGCTGTACGGGATGGCACAGCAGGCATATGGGACCAAGCGGAACGGCTCCACCACGGTGAGTGTCATGTCATCAACGGAAGAGAGTTGGTGGGATCGTTTGAAAAGCTGGTTTAATGGTAATTTTTAACAGTCGGAGAGTACGGGCATGTTTGAATTAATGGATAGCGCAGCGAAAGGTGCTGCAATCAAAGTTATCGGTGTTGGCGGTGGCGGCGGCAATGCTGTCAAGCACATGTTGGCATCAGGTATCGAAGGTGTTGAATATATTTGTGCCAATACCGATTCCCAGGCTTTGGCAGGGATTGGTGTTAAAAGTATCCTGCAATTGGGTACTTCCCTGACCAAAGGCCTGGGTGCAGGTGCAAACCCTGAAATCGGGCGTGAAGCCGCGATTGAAGACCGTGAACGCATCAAGGAATTGGTCAGCGGTACAGATATGTTGTTCATCACCGCTGGTATGGGTGGTGGTACAGGGACGGGTGCTGCCCCGGTCATTGCTGAAATTGCACGTGATATGGGGATCCTGACGGTTGCGGTTGTGACCCGCCCGTTCCTGATGGAAGGTGCGCGTCGCAAGAAGTCGGCAGATGCTGGTATTACGGAGTTGCACAAGCATGTGGATTCCCTGATCACTATTCCTAACCAGAAGCTGCTGACTTCTTTGGGTAAAAATGTTTCCTTGATGTCAGCATTTGAAGCAGCTAACGATGTGCTGTTGAAAGCAGTACAGGGTATTGCAGAGTTAATCACCAATCCCGGCCTGATTAACGTGGATTTTGCCGACGTGCGGGCAGTCATGTGTAACGGTGGTGTCACCATGATGGGTTCTGGTGAAGCGCAGGGTGAAGACCGCGCGTCTAAGGCAGCCCAGATGGCGATTTCCAGCCCGTTGTTGGAAGACATTCGTTTGGATGGTTCACACGGCATCTTGGTCAGTATCAGTGGCGGTCTGGATATGACCATGCACGAGTTTGAGGAAGTGGGTTCTGTGGTAGGACAGTTTGCGTCAGATGATGCGAATGTGATTATTGGTACGACCTTGAACCAAGATCTTGGAGACAGGATCCGTGTCACAATTGTGGCAACTGGCTTGGAAGAGGGTGGGGTAACATCAGTAGCACGCCCATCGCTATCGGTAGTTAGTCAGCAGCCACCACATGCTCGTGGTGTGGATCGTCATGCTCAGCAACAAGCTGCACTGAATGAACAGCGTAGCCGGGTGCGGGATCTACCCCCTGTTGAGTTGGCGCGGGATATTCCCGGTGTGAAGCCTTATGGTTCAGGTCGGGATTCTTCTAGCTACACGTCCCGTGGCAGTGAAAGCAGCTTGGATATTCCGGCGTTCTTGCGTAAGCAAGCTGACTAAGGTTTCGTGCCTATTATCGTTGATAAAGCGACATGCCCGTCGTGGCATTGGGGTATTTTCTCCAATGCCTATGGGGTGTTGGCTATGTGGTATTTTTAAAAATGATGCCTGTATAGGTGGATTTGTGGGTGATTTTAGACATTTGTTGTAACTTGTTCAGACTATAACAAGTCAAATCGACTAGAATTCACTTAATCTAAAAATAACGAGCCAACAACGAACGGGAGTCTATCTTGTTAAGGCAACGGACATTGAAAGCAACGGTATCGACTATCGGCATCGGCTTGCACTCTGGCAAAAAAGTCTCAATGACTTTACGCCCTGCACCTTCCAATACCGGCATTGTGTTCCGCCGGGTTGATATGGATCCCCCCGCTTTGATAGAGCTCCATCCTGAACGGGTAGGTGAAACCATGTTGTGCACCGCCTTGATTGATAAGGATGTCAAGGTTTCAACCATTGAGCACCTGTTATCAGCGCTGGCGGGTCTAGGTATCGACAACCTGTACGTTGATCTGGATGCTGCCGAAATTCCGATTATGGATGGTAGCGCCGCGCCTTTCCTCTATCTGTTGTTATCCACGGGTATTGAAGAACTTAAAGCGCCTAAACGTTTCATTCGTATTAAGAAACCTCTGGAAGCCAGTCGTGGCAATGGTTGGGCAAAATTGTTGCCTTATGCAGGTTTCAAGGCCAGTTTTGAGATTGAATTTGACCATCCGGCCGTCAGTGCTACTACCCAAGCGTTGGAAATAGACTTTTCACGTCAGGCTTATGCCAGTGAGATTGCGCGGGCGCGGACATTCGGTTTTATGCGTGATGTGGAGATGCTGCGTTCCCGCAATTTAGGGCTGGGTGGTAGCCTCGAAAACGCGATTGTGCTGGATGAGTTCCGGGTATTGAATCAGGATGGTTTGCGTTATAGCGATGAGTTTATTCGCCATAAGATTCTGGATGCGATTGGTGATTTGTATACCTTGGGTCACGGCATCATTGGTGCTTATCAGGGTTATAAATCTGGTCATGCAATCAATAATTTACTGGCACGCGAACTACTCCAGCAGCAGGATGCTTGGGAAATGGTCTCACTGGGTAGCAAACAAAAAGCGCAGGCTATTTTTGCTGACAGTTATGCTTTTGCAGGCATCTAGGGGTGAGGTTGGCTGGCAGTCTTGGCAAGTTTCAGAATGGCATCCCTAAGTTCTTTATCATCAATGCCTTGGGCGATGCTTTGCATGATGTCTGCCGCATTCTGAGAGAGTTTGTAAATGTCTGTTTTTTGCTCAACACTTGCAAGATGCAAGCCTATCACCTTAATATCAATGCCGCGAATGTTAGTGTTTAAGTATTTGCTTAAGTATTTGCATAACGAGTGCTGCTGAAAGCGGGCTTGTGTAGCAAAGTGAGGGTCATCGGTCAGGAGTGTTATGCGTTGGTTTTTCAACAAAGGCCAAAAGCGATTGTCGATAGGAATAGTAAAAAAGTGAGCAATAACTTCTGTGAGCGTGTCAATTTGGTGCAGTTTTGCATCAAAACCCCTACTAATCAGTTGATTGATTTTTTTCATCGTTTTTTCTCTCCCCAAACCTGTGAGCTTAACTATGATAAACGCTATGGTCACATTTTTTGAGTTAGAGAGGAATCCAAGAGATTTACTATCATGCAGGTAATCTGTCTTAGTGATGATGGCTCGCGCCGTACATCGTTCATACTGCAACCCTGGAAGCACCTGATTATCCCGGCTGGCATTGTTGCCTTGCTGCTGGTGGGGCTTTCCATTAATCAAATGTTTGGCCTTTATCGGCTGGATGCTACCCCACAAAATACCGATTTGTCCAAAAAAGATGCGGGTAAGCTTCTCTCAGCCCTAGAGCAACAAATATCCACGGTTGACCAAATCAAAAAGACCTACGCGAACTACACAGTGGATGTGGACACGCTGTCGGTGCGTTTGGGAACGTTGGAAGCAGAAATAGCGCGTCTTAATGCATTGGGCAAGCGTGTGGCGGATAAGGCAAAGCTGGATCCGCAAGAGTTTTCGCTGGATGAGAAACCCGGACGGGGTGGTGTCGACCCGGAAGTGTTTTCCGGTCAGCATAAAACCTCATCGAATGAGTTGTTGGCAGCGTTTCAGCAAGCTGAAAATAACGTAGATCGCCAGAAAGGCATGTTAGCAACGCTGGAGCAAATTCTGGCAGGGGTGACCTTGCAGCAGGAAGTCATGCCTTCGGGACGGCCGGTGCGCAGTGGTTACGTTTCTTCTGAGTTTGGTTTCCGGCGTGACCCTTTCAAGGGTAATATGCGCCTGCATAAAGGGATTGATTTCGCAGGCCCTACGGGTACAGAAATTTACTCGGTCGGTGGTGGTGTAGTGTCATTTGCAGGTGAGAAGTCCGGTTATGGCATTGCTTTAGAAATTGACCACGGTGATGGTTTAGTCAGCCGTTATGGACATCTCAGTGCAACCAAAGCTAAAGAAGGTGAAGTGGTCAAAAAAGGTGATTTGGTCGCCTTGATGGGTAGCACAGGGCGTTCTACTGGCCCGCATTTGCATTTGGAAGTATTGAAGAATGGTGAGCAGGTTAATCCGCGTGAATACCTGGACTACGAAGAATAATTCACCGTACAGCCAGTTAAACCGTATATAATGCGATACAAACCGTCCGGTGTAGCGATGTGCCCGCACAACGTTACACTGGACTTTCTGTTTGGAAAGGATACAAGAGAGTAAACGTATGCTGGGTTCCGTAGCCAAAAAGATTTTTGGCAGCCGCAATGACCGTCTGGTCAAGTCTTATTCCAAAGCTGTCAAGAAAATCAATACGTTGGAAGAGCAGTACAAATCCCTGTCTGACGATCAACTGGCAGCTAAAACCACTGAATTTCGCAATCGCCTGCAAAAGGATGAAACCTTGGCGAGTCTGTTGCCTGAAGCTTTCGCCGTGGTGCGTGAAGCAGGCCAGCGGGTACTGGGAATGCGTCATTACGACGTGCAGATGATCGGTGGGATGGTGTTGCATGACGGCAAAATCTCTGAAATGAAGACTGGTGAAGGTAAAACGCTGGTGGCAACGCTCGCTGCTTACCTGAATGCATTGCCGGGCAACGGGATGCATGTTATTACCGTTAACGACTATCTGGCGCAACGTGACGCGGCACAGATGGCACAGTTGTACGGTTTTCTCGGCTTGACCACGGGCGTTATCGTCAATGGGCTGAGTTCTGAGCAACGTCGCGAAGCCTACGCTGCCGACATCACTTACGGCACGAATAACGAATTTGGTTTTGATTATTTGCGCGATAACATGGCCTTCCGCAAGGAAGACCGGGTGCAACGTGATTTGTACTACGCGATTGTGGATGAGGTCGACTCTATCCTGATCGACGAGGCACGTACCCCGCTGATCATTTCTGGCCCTAGCCATGATGCTTCCCAGCTTTACACGGCGATCGACCAGCTTATCCCGAACTTGGTTAAGCAGAAGGAAGAGGATGGCCCCGGCGATTATTCTGTCGATGAAAAAGCGCGTCAGGTGTATCTGAGCGAGGCGGGGCAAGAGCGTGCCGAGCAATTGTTGTGGGATGCGGGCGTGTTACCCGCAGGCCAAGGATTGTACGATACTGTTAGCATCAGCGTGTTACACCATCTGGGGGCGGCTTTACGTGCCCATGCACTGTTCCAGCGTGATGTTGATTACATGGTGAAGGATGGCAAAATTGTCATCGTTGATGAGCACACGGGTCGTGCCATGCCGGGGCGTCGCTGGTCAGAAGGCTTGCATCAGGCGATTGAAGCTAAAGAGCGGGTGAATATCGAGGCGGAAAACCAGACGCTGGCATCCATTACCTTCCAGAACTATTTCCGTCTGTATGAAAAGCTTTCCGGTATGACCGGTACTGCTGATACGGAAGCGTTTGAATTGCAGCAGATTTACGGGTTGGAAGTAGTCGTCATTCCGACGCACCGCCCAATGGTGCGGATTGATTCCAACGACCTGATTTACCTGACGGCGCAAGAAAAGTACGACGCTATCATCAAGGAAATCGAAACCGAAGTTGCCAAGGGTAGGCCGGTATTGGTGGGTACGGCATCCATTGATACCTCTGAACTGGTTTCCAACAAGCTTAAGGCACTGCGGATTCCGCACGAAGTCCTCAATGCCAAGCAGCATGAGCGTGAAGCGCACATTGTTGCTAATGCAGGTCGCCCCGGTGCTGTTACCATTGCCACCAATATGGCAGGCCGTGGTACTGACATCGTGTTGGGTGGCAGTATGGAAGAGGAAGTCAAACAACTGGGTGAAACCCCGAATCCTGAAGCGCTCAAGCAAATTCGTGCTCTGTGGCAAAAGCGTCATGATACGGTAGTCGCTTCCGGTGGTTTGCATATTCTGGGTACTGAACGTCACGAATCACGCCGTATCGACAACCAGTTACGCGGGCGTTCTGGGCGTCAGGGCGACCCCGGCTCTTCACGCTTCTTCCTGTCACTGGAAGACAACCTGATGCGTATTTTCGCCTCTGATCGAGTGAAAAGCATGATGCAGCGCTTGGGGATGGAAAAAGGTCAGGCGATTGAAGCCGGGCTGGTTTCCAAATCCATCGAAAATGCCCAGCGCAAGGTGGAGGCTCACAACTACGACATCCGCAAACATTTGCTGGAATACGACGACGTTGCCAATGACCAGCGTAAAGTCATTTATTCCCAGCGTAACGATTTGCTGGAAGTGGATGACATTAAGGAAACCATTGATGCTATCCGTGAAGATGTGGTGGATGCGATGTTCTCCGCGCATATTCCGCCGGGCAGCATTGATGAGCAATGGGATGTCAACGGTCTCCACAAACAACTTTACACCGACTTCGGGCTGGATTTGCCGATCAAGCAATGGTTGGACACCGAGAAAAACCTGCACGAAGAAAGTTTGCATGACCGTGTTCAAGAGCAAGTGACGGCATTCATCCAGCAGAAAGAAGCGATGATCGGTGAACCGAACATGCGCCGTTTGGAGCGGGATGTGATGTTGCACGTACTGGATGGTGAGTGGAAAGAGCATCTGGCGGCGATGGATTACCTGCGTCAAAGCGTTGGCTTGCGTGGTTATGCCCAGAAAAATCCCAAGCAGGAATACAAGCGCGAAGCCTTCGAGATGTTTGAGCAGTTGCTGGAACGTGTCAAGCATGACGTGGTTGCTTTCCTGATGCGCATTCAGTTGCAAGAGCCGCAACAGGCGATGGCAGAACTGGAAACGCATGAGCCGCAGCCGATGGCTTTTTCTCACCCTGATGCGGGCAACGCTTTCGAGGATGAGGAAGTGGTGGATGCAGTCGTGGGTGAGAATAACCCTTACGAACGCGACGGCGCAAAAGTCGGGCGTAATGACCCATGCCCATGCGGTTCTGGCAAGAAATACAAAAATTGCCACGGTCAATTGGCCTGATATGATTTGGTTTGGTTTTTTGGGAAGTAGGTAACATGGCAGTCAACTTACACGCACCTGATACTTTATTGCCGATTGCTGGCGTGCGCTTGGCATCGGTTAACGCGGGCATCCGTTACAAGAACCGTAACGACCTGCTGTTGATTGAGCTGGAGCCGGGCAGTCATACGGCTGCGGTGTTCACGCGCAATGCGTTTTGTGCCGCACCGGTGCACGTGTGCCGCGCTAACTTGCTGCATTCCAACCCCCGTTACCTGCTGATCAACGCGGGTAACGCGAATGCTGGAACGGGGGAGCAGGGAATGGCTGCTGCTCGCGAAAGCTGTGAACGGGTCGCGGAACAGGGCGCGTGCTGGGCTGAACAAGTGTTGCCCTTTTCGACTGGTGTGATCGGGCAACAACTGCCCGTCGACAAGATCACCGCTGCGTTGCCAGAGGCTTTTTCCAAGCTGGAAGCCGATGGTTGGCTGGAAGCCTCGCGTACCATCATGACCACCGACACGGTCGCTAAAGCGATGAGCCGTCAGGTGGAAATCTTTGGCGAAACGGTAACAATTACCGGGATCGCCAAAGGCGCGGGCATGATCCACCCCAATATGGCAACCATGTTGTCGTATGTCGCTACCGATGCACTGATCGAAAAAGAAGTGCTGCAAAGCCTGCTGAATGATGTGGTGGAAGAAACCTTCAACTGCATTACGGTAGATGGCGATACTTCGACCAATGACTCGCTGATCGTGATGGCAACGGGTAGCTCCGGCATTTATGTCGGTGGTGATGGTTTGCCTGCTTTCCGTCAAGCCCTGTTAGAGGTTTGCCTGTATCTAGCGCAAGCGATTGTGCGTGATGGTGAAGGCGCGACCAAGTTTATCAGCATTGATGTGCAGGGTGCAGCCACCCGTGCAGAAGCGCGAATTGTCGGCAATACCGTGGCACTTTCTCCGCTGGTCAAAACGGCATTGTTCGCCAGTGACCCGAACTGGGGACGTATCCTTGCCGCCGTTGGGCGCAGTCAGATTGATGCACTGGATGTCAGCCGTATCAGCATCTGGTTGGGTGAAACGCTGCTGATCGAAAATGGTGAACCTGCTCCCACTTACTACGAAGAATTGGGCGCAGCAGAAACCAAACGTGATGAAATCAATATCCGCATCTATTTAGGGCGCGGTGAGGCCAGTGCCACAACGTGGACGTGTGATTTCTCTTACGATTACGTCAAGATCAATGCCGAATACCGTAGTTGATTATTTGCATGTCGTCGCAGCGGTTATCCGTGGCGGCGACGGCAGAATTTTGCTGGCGCAACGCCCCGCGAATAAACATCAAGGTGGCAAATGGGAATTCCCTGGCGGCAAAGTCGAGTTGGGTGAAACACCCTTGCAGGGTTTGAGCCGTGAATTGCATGAAGAACTTGGGATTCATGTACTGCAAGCCAGTCCCCTGATCAAAGTCAGGCATGTTTACCCCGAAGGTGCAGTCTTGCTGGATGTGTGGGAAGTCACAGCCTTTAGTGGTGAAGCACACGGGCGCGAAGGCCAGCCAGTCGCTTGGTTTGAGGCTGAGCAGTTGCCGACGCTTGAATTTCCTCCCGCTAATTACCCCATTATTACTGCTGCTCGCCTGCCTGCTCATTGCCTGATTACCCCTGAACCACAAAATCCTGCTGATTTTTTACAACGGTTGGAAGCTCGGTTGCGTGCGGGGATTCGGTTGGTGGTATTTCGCGCTAAGTTATTGTCAGCAGACGACTATGTGGCGTTGGCGCAGGAGGCAATCCGTTTGGCACATTCCTTCGGTGCTAAGGTTATGCTGAATTCGCCGCCAGTGATGTTGGAAGAGGCCGATGGTTTGCATCTGACCAGCCGTCAGTTGTGGGCGGAAGAGAGTATATACCAGTCGCCGTTACGGGATGGGCAGTGGTTATCAGCCTCCTGCCATGATGAGCGGGAATTGCAGCGGGCAGCAGATATTGGGGTGGATTTTGCCTTTCTGTCGCCGATTCTGCCTACGTTGTCACATCCGGGCGCGGTGCATTTGGGGTGGGGTGTTTTCTCTGCCACTGTTGAGCAGGTGAATTTTCCGGTGTATGCCCTCGGTGGCATGGATAGCAGCCACGTTGCAACGGCGCGGCTGGGTGGAGGGCAGGGAATTGCTGCCATCCGCAGTTTGTGGGATGGCGTCTAGCCTATAACTCAAGCATTCAGGTCGGGAATTAACTGGCTATTGATGCGCGAAATCATGTCTTTCAGCAATAGCTTGCGTTTTTTCAGGCGTGATGCCTTGATTTGGTCGTAATGAGACGCTTGCGCCAATTGTGCAAGTGCCTCATCCAGCTCCCGGTGTTCCTGGGTTAGCTCCGCCAGTTTTCGGTGCAGTTCTTCCGTGTCTTGCAGCATGATGGCTCTACTTGGTCAGAATACGGCGTTTTTCCTTATAGCGGATAACGACTTTTTTGTCCGCATTAGGTTTTTCGCTTTGTTGAGCGTAGTCGGGCTTTTCCCAACTGCCAATTTCGTAAGAGCCACCTTGGTCACGGCGTGGCGCTGGATTGCCACCGCCGGTGTAGGGTCCGCCTTCGCGTTTGCGTTGCGCACCCCCGTTGAGGCGACCATAAGGGCCTTTGCGCTGTTGGCGGTCACCGTTATTGGTTGGCTGCTGTTCCTGGCCTTGTGCGGGGCGATTGTCGCGGCGTGCTGCATTTTGCTGCTGGTTGGGGTTGCTACGTCCACCGCCGCCTTGACCTTGGTGTGCGGGGCGCTGTTGGTTAGAGCCACCACGACCTTGTGAGCGCCCACGATCACCTTGTCCACCATTGCCACCGTTGTGCTGGCGTTGGCCGCCGCCGTTGTTGTTACTGCGGTTGCTGCGCGGGGAACGTACTGCCGGGGTAAAGCCAGAGGTGTGTTCCAGCGGGGCAAGGCCGGGCAGGTTACATTGCTCGATGGAATCACCCAGAAAGGTTTCGATCAGTTTCAGGTTGTCACGTTCGCGCGGCAGTACCACGGCGATAACAGCCTCTTCACGGGAATCGGGGTTGATGCCGTGCAGACGTTTTTCGTAATCTTCAACTTTTTGCGGCAATTCAAAGTTGATGATGTGTTCATCACCATGCAGGTTGGCTGGCAAATTGTCCTGATCGGCGTAGATCAGGATAGGGCTGGCATTGCCGTTGCGCTCGGATTCTGGCAAATCAGCCGCCACTTCAGCGGTATGCCCGTGGTTGGCAAGGCTTTCTGCCAAGGCTTTGGCAACCTTGCTGGTGATGGTGAATATAACAGTGGGTTCGCCGGAAAATTCATCCAGCAAGTGATCCATCAAGGCAATTTTATGAGTGTAGTCATCGGCCAGATGCACGACTTGTGGAATTAGCCGCAGTGGGTTGCGGTCGTCATCCACTTCCAGCTCTTCTGCTCCGGCGAGTACCGCGCGGGCATAAGCAGCAATATCACCTTCAGGGCGCACAAACGCAATGACCGGACAGGCGGTGGTGCGTTCGGCGAGAATTTTGTTGATCAGCCCGTGTAAGCCCTTGTGGTAGATGGCGCTCAGGTCGTCAATGATCAGCATTTCCAGTTTGGAAAAGTCTGCCTTGTTGTTGTCCACCAGATCGTTCAAGCGACCGGGGGTGGCAATCATCAAATCCAGTGGGCGGCGTAACAGGCGCATTTGCGGCTGGTAAGGGCGTCCACTCACGATAAAACCGGAACGGATTTGCTGCTCATCCCCCATCAAACGCTTGATGGTGTAGTTGATCTGATTCACCCGGTCACGGCGCGAGGTCAGTACCAAAATGCGGGTATGTCGTTGATCCTCAATGGGATTCGCCAGTACATGGTTAATCGCAGGTATCAAGAAAGCCCCGGTTTTACCGGAAGCCGATTGTGTCCAGATGATGACGCTCTTGTTTTGTGCCACGAGAGGAATCAACTGTTTTTGTAAATCAGTCGGGTTCTCGTAACCGGCGGCCTCAATTTTGGCCGAAAACTCTGGATTTAAGCCTAATTCTGAAAAAGACAAGATGGATACTCCCCGTCTGTGAAATGTGGGTGAGAGTAATTAATAAATACTATCAAACTGGAGAGAGAAAGTTAGCAAAAAAGATGCCCTCAACGACTGCCCGTAACCCGTATTTGAAACGTTTGTGAGGCCCGAACCGAATAATAAAATTATTATATCTGTTGTTGTGAGTCAACAATTATGCACGTTATTGTTGTGAAATTACATCACAATTTCTATCGCTTTCTCCAATCTGGCGATGGCGACCACTTTCATGCCCTCAATCGGGTGACGTGGTTTGTTGCCTTTCGCGACGATAGCCTGTTTAAAACCGTGTTTAGCAGCCTCACGCAAACGCTCCTCACCGTTTGGAACCGGGCGAATCTCGCCTGCCAGCCCAACTTCTCCAAAAACCACTAGATCAGCAGGCAGAGGACGGTTGCGAAAACTTGAGAGTGCTGCCAGCAACAAGGATAAATCAGCAGCGGTTTCTGAAATCTTAACACCACCGACGACATTTATGAATACATCTTGGTCAAACATTGAAATTCCGGCGTGGCGATGCAGTACAGCTAAGAGCATGGAAAGACGATTTTGTTCCAGCCCAAGGGTAACACGACGCGGTACTGCGCCGTGACTTTGGTCGACCAAGGCTTGTACTTCGACCATCAAGGGGCGCGTGCCTTCCCGCGTTACCATGATGACACTGCCGGAAACCGGCTCTTCGTGGCGTGAGAGGAAAATGGCGGAGGGGTTGCTGACACCTTTCAAGCCTTGCTCGGTCATGGCAAAGACGCCCAGCTCATTGACAGCGCCGAAACGGTTTTTGACGGCGCGGATAATGCGGTAACGTCCGCCGGGGTCGCCTTCAAAATACAACACGGTGTCGACCATGTGTTCGAGTACGCGTGGGCCTGCGAGTGTGCCTTCCTTGGTGACGTGACCGACGAGGAACATCGCAGTATTGGTTTGCTTGGCGAAACGCACCAGCTTGGCTGCCGATTCGCGGATCTGGCTGATTGAGCCGGGGGCGGCTTGCAGACTGTCGGTGAAAACAGTCTGGATGGAGTCGATTACCATCAGATGCGGTTTTTCTTGCGAAACTAGACTCAGGATGTTTTCCACGCAAGTTTCAGTCAGCAGACGCAAGTTGTCGGTGGGTAGCCCTAAGCGGCGTGCGCGTAGGCCAACTTGTTGCAGGGATTCTTCACCTGTGACATACAAACTTTTTAGTTCGGTCAGAGTAGCAAGGGTTTGCAGCAGGATGGTGGATTTGCCGATGCCGGGGTCGCCACCAATCAATACCACGGAACCGGCCACCAGCCCGCCACCCAGTACCCGGTCGAGTTCGGGTTGGTGGGTAAGGATACGTGGGGCTTCGCTCAAGCTGACTTCGTGCAGGGAACGGATGACGGCTTGCTCACCGGCGTAACCGCCTGCGCGGGCGTTTTGCGGGTGTTTGCTGGCGGGGAGGCTGAGGGTTTCTTCCAGCGTGTTCCATGCGCCACAGTCGCCGCATTGCCCGCCCCATTTGGTATGCACGCTGCCGCAGGCGGAGCAGTAGTATTGGTGTTTAGCTTTACTCATCGTCTTCTGCGCGTATGCGTTGGATTTTGGGGTGAATGATCAGCGTTTTGACTGCATTGTTGCGAGTCTTGCGGATTTCCAGCGGGTAATCGTCAATGAGCACCGTCATGCCGGGGACGGGGATAGATTCGAGGTATTCCAGAATCAACCCATTGAGGGTGTTGGCTTCTTCCGAGGCGAAACGGCTGCCGAGTTCGCGGTTAATGTCGCGGATCGGCATAGCGCCGTCTACCCAGTAGCTGCCGTCTTCCATCTGGCGGATTTCACGCGATTGGCTGCTGGGTGTGGTAGAAAATTCACCGACGATTTCTTCCAGAATATCTTCTAGCGCCACCAAGCCGAGGAGTTCGCCGTATTCATCCACGACCAGCGCGATACGGCGGTTTTCCGTTTTAAAGTTGAGTAGCTGCTGGGTGAGTGGGGTGCTGTCGGGGATGAAGTAAGCAGGGCGAATGCTGGCTTCAAAACGTTCGCGTTCCAGGTGCCCGTCACGGAACATGGGTAGTAATTTGCGCAAGTGTACGAAGCCAAGGACATTATCGAAGTTTTCCCGATAGACCAGCAGGCGCGTGAAGTTGCTGTGGATGATTTGTTCTTCCAGCTCATTCCAGTCGTCGTCGAGATCCAGCCCCATTAGTTGGCTGCGCGGGATCATGATGTCTTCTACCGTGGTGCTTTCCAGATCCATAACTCGTAGCAGCATGTCGAGGTGAGTTTGTGGGATATGCGTTCCGGCGGAACTGACCACGGTGCGTAATTCTTCATGGCTGAGGGCGACGCGGCTGGTTTCATCGCTGTGTGCACCAAATAAGCGCAACAGGTTATTGGTAATCAGGTTGAGCAGCCATACAAACGGCCACATGACTTTCATCATGACGACGTAAAAGCGTGATGCGATGAAAGCGATGCGTTCCGGGTGCATGGCTGCCAGTGTTTTGGGGGTGATTTCTCCGAAAATCAGCAGCAGGAAGGTCAGGATGCCGGTAGCAATCGCTAAACCTGCATCTCCAAACAGGCGTAAGCCCAGTAAAGTTGCAAGTTGGGTGATCAGGATATTGATGAAGTTATTGCCTAACAGAATCAGGCTGATCAGACGGTCAGGCTTGCTCAGTAGCTTTTGTGCCAGAATCGCACCGGCATGGCCTTTTTCTGCCTGATGCTTCAGCTTGTAGCGGTTGAGTGACATCAACGCTGTTTCAGAGCCAGAAAAAAAGGCGGAGAGCAGGAATAGGATAAACAAGACAAAAAATAGTATGCCTAGTGGGGCTTCATTAATATTCACGATTATTTTACCAAAAACTCCAGCACAAATTTGCTGCCGAAGAAGGCTAGCATCAGGATGAAAAATCCGCTGAGTGTCCAGCGGATGGCGATGCGCCCGCGCCAGCCGTATTGCCAGTGACCAATCAGCAGAATGCTGAACACTACCCATGCCACAATCGACAGGATGGTCTTATGCACCAAATGTTGGGCGAACAGGTTGTCAACATACAGCGCACCGCTGAGCAGGCCAAAGGTTAACAGGATAACGCCGAGTAAGATCAATTTGAACAACAAGGCTTCCATGTCGAGCAGCGGCGGCAAGGTGCGGATCAAGCCGCCGGGGTGATGGTTGTGTAAGTGCCGGTTTTGCAAAGCCAGCAACAAGGCTTGCAGTGCTGCCAGCGTTAACATGCTGTAAGCGAGTAGTGAGGTAAAAATATGCACGCCCAGCCCGCTATTCAAGTTAATGGTCGCCGTGTGTTCCGGGCTGAGTAGCGGTAACAGCATGGCACTCAAGGTAAAGGGTACGACAAAAATACCGAGGGTTTCCAGTGGGCGGCTCAACATGGTGACGAACAGGAGCAGGTTACACAGCCACATCACAATGGAACTGGCCGCCGCAAAACTGATGGCGACTCCTTCTACTTGCCAGACATGGTGCAGGATAGTCCAGCCATGCAGGGCTAATGCGATTACCCACAGCATCACCAGCACCCCACGGTAGTGAGGCGAACGTGTTTGCAAACGGTCGCGTAAACGCACGCCGATGAGTAGCCATGTGGACAGCCAAGCGAGTGTGGCGAACAGGTTAAGGGTTATTGTCATTAGTCAAACGGATTTCGTGGGTTAGCGATAAAATTTCAGTAAAACGACCCTTGTGAGGGAACGCATTCACTTTTGCTTTAATGCTATGATAGCAACTTGTGCCTGAATGGGACTAGCAAGAAGTCAATATCATGTTCGAGAATTTAAGTGAACGTCTTTCGCAGACGGTAAAAAAACTGCGCGGTCAGGCACGTCTGACCGACGATAACATTAAAGATGCCCTGCGTGATGTGCGGATGGCACTGTTGGAAGCGGATGTGGCGTTGCCCGTGGTGCGTGAATTCACCAATAGGGTGCGCGAGCGGGCGATTGGTCAGGAAGTGTTGGAAAGCCTTAGCCCCGGTCAGGCATTGATCAAAGTGGTCAATGATGAGCTGGTTGACCTGATGGGTAAAGCCAATGAAACACTGTCACTGAATGCCCAGCCACCAGCAGTCATTCTGATGGCGGGTTTGCAAGGCGCGGGTAAAACCACCACGGTTGGTAAGCTGACCCGCTTTTTGAAAGAGCGCCAGAATAAATCCGTGATGGTGGCCAGTTGCGATGTGTACCGTCCGGCAGCCATCAAGCAGCTTGAGACTATTGCGGGGCAGACGGGTGGTGTTTTCTTCCCCAGTGATGTCGCCCAGAAGCCGGTGGATATTGCTAAGGCTGCCGTGGCACAAGCCAAACTCAAGTATATGGATGTGTTGATCATCGACACGGCAGGGCGCTTGCACGTCGATGCCGAGATGATGGCAGAAATTCAGGCTATTCACTCGGTGGCTAATCCGGTTGAAACCCTGTTCGTGGTGGATAGCATGACGGGGCAGGATGCGGCGAATACCGCGAAAGCCTTCGGTGATGCACTGCCGCTGACCGGCGTGGTGCTGACCAAAGCGGATGGTGATGCACGGGGTGGTGCGGCATTGTCGGTGCGTTACATTACCGGCAAGCCGATCAAATTCATCGGGATGGGCGAAAAGCTGGATGCTTTGGAGCCATTTTACCCAGATCGGATGGCATCACGCATTCTAGGCATGGGCGATGTGTTGAGCCTGATTGAGGATGCGCAACGTCAAGTCGACCACAAAAAAGCCGCCCAATTGGCGAAAAAGCTTAATAAGGGCAAGTCCTTCGACTTTGAAGATTTGCGTGAGCAGATGCAACAAATGCAGAAGATGGGGGGTATGGCAGGCTTGATGGATAAATTGCCGGGTATGGGTAACTTGCCAGCCAACGTCAAAGATCAGGCAAATGACAAGGAAGTTCGCCGCATGATCGCCATTATTAATTCCATGACATTGGAAGAGCGCCGCAATCCTGATCTGATTAAATCTTCACGCAAACGCAGGATTGCCGCCGGGTGTGGCTTGCAGGTACAGGATGTAAACCGGTTGATGAAGCAGCATTTGCAGATGAGCAGGATGATGAAGCAGTTTTCTAAAGGGGGGCTACGCAAGCTGATGGGCGGCATGAAAGGAAAGTTGCCGGGAGGCGGTGGATTTCCGCCGATGGGTGGTTTCCCCGGATAGCTATATTAGACTTTTTTGATATTTATGGCATCCATTCAGGTATTTTACGATAAGATGCGTTTGCCTAGTGGATTGTCTGGTTGTATGATGCGCATCATCCAGAAAATTCATGGCCTGGATGATTGCTTGTGTCAGAGATAACTCTGCCATGGCAGGATTTCCCGTTCCATATCAATTGTTTAGAGAGTTTTACTATTATGAAAATCAAATCTCAAGTGGCTATCGCTAGTTTGTTGTTCGCTGGTTTGTTGACAACTGGTTGTCAACAAATGGGTGCTCAGCAGTCTACTGGTCAACAAGTAACAGAAGCACCTGCGGTAGTTGCTCCAGCGCCTGTTGCTCCAGCACCTGTTGCTCGTCCTCAAGTTCGTCAAGCACCAATGCCAGTGGTTCCTAGAGTGAAAGCTAAAGGCAACTACAAAGGTCGAGTTGAAATGGATCCAGCTTCTCAAGGTGCTATGCAACAGTACCAGCAGTAATCTGTCTGTATGCCCATAGGATATCGTTCTCTTAAGTGAGAATACTATTCTGTAAAGCCTCTTGCCTTTAGCAAGGGGCTTTTTTTTGCCCGTTCTGTCTATTTGTATTTTTTATTGGCAAATAGCTTTGATTTTGCTTTAGCCTTTGGCACATTTGATGCAATCTATTTTCGAGTTTGAAAATGATGCAACTGAGTCTGTATCCGTAGTGACCTGCGTTTTCTACAGGTTTTTTGTGTTGATTCATGCTAAATTTGCTTGTATGTGTGGTCGGGATCGCCTTGATTCTTTGCTACACTTTGTGTGTTTTCCTTAAACAATGAAAGAGACCAAGACGATGAAAATGAAATCTCAATTGACACTTGCAACCCTGATTGTTGCCGCTATGTTTGCTACTGGTTGCCAACAAATGGGTGGTATGAGCCAACAAACAGCTCAACAAGCTACGCCAGCCCCTGTTGTTCAAGAGCCAGTTATCGCTGCTCCTGCTGCTCCTGCGGGTCAGCATTGCCATAATGAAGCACCTTCTTGTGCGAATAAATGCCATAGCCATGCAGGCGCTGTTCCAGGCCATAAGCATGTTTATGGTTGTGTTGCTGGTCAAGGCAAGCGCCCAATGATTCCTAGGGTTAAAGCCAAGGGTAACTACAAAGGTGCAGTTTCCATGGATCAATCTTCCACATCTGTCATGCAGCAATACCAGAAGTAATTCTGGTTGGTGCTATCAGCGCCTGTTAAGCGAGTATCAGACGCTGATGTCATGAGAAACTGCCCAGTTACGAAGTAACTGGGCAGTTTTTTATTGAAATTCTTGATAAGTCAATCTACGCTAGTGTTCTCTTGGAACTTATGGGTGTTTTCGTTTGTGATCATCATGCATGGGGAAACCTGTTGGGCTTTTGTTTATCTAGTGTTCTTTCTGTGAACCATATCAAGTTGTAAATTTCATGAAAAAAACGTTTGTTTTGGCATTGTTGTTTGCCGTCATTTCCTTGATGTCCTCTATGGCATCGGCTGCTGTGTGGCCAAATGAGAATGAGTGGGATAGCTCGTGGGAAGATCGTTACCGCCAGTGGGTGCGTACTGAGTGGAAAGACGACATTTTCATGAACCCCGCGAAGCCGATTTATTATAAATTTGAGAATGACTGTGCGGACGCGGTATACGCAATGCGTCTCATTTTTTCGTTCGAGAACCGTTTGCCGTTCGTGATAGGGAATCGCGATAAGTCAGGGCAAGTGATTAGTAATGGGATGTCTACGTGGGATAATTTATCACCTGATCAGCGGGTTCGGCGCTTCATGGACTATGTCGCTGACATGACGAGCACTGAAGCATTGCGAAATGATACCTACCCTATTGCGTTAGCAGATATCAAGCCTGGTGATATTTACGTTGCCCCTGGCGTGCATTCCTACCAGATTGCAGATGTGACGGAAGCGGGGATCGCGGAAGTCATGGCTTCTACCACGCCCAAGCAAGCGCGTTACTTGTTGCGTACCCCCTCTTTCCCGTTTTATGTGCCGGAAGACAAGCGTTTGGGTGATGGCTACCGTCGTTTCAAGCAGCCACAGAACATTATGCGTGCAGCGCGTGAACAGCCCGGCTACAGCGAAGAGCAGTTCCAGTTGGCAGCAGAGCTTCAATACGATTATGTGAAATTTACCGATGTTATTTCCAGCAGGTTGGCGAAACGCCCTGAAACGGCTGATGAAAAAACCCAGCGTCTCTTGTTAGCATTGTGTATGTATGCCAATGACCGTTCTGTTTATGTGTATGATGCTTTGTGGTATTTGCAAAAAATTAGGGGTGAAGGCCGTCGTTGCATGAATGCCAGAGAGTACGATGATCATTCAACACCGGGTCGTGATAAACGTCTGACGCTATTTTTTGATTCCATTCGCCGTCATTTGGATCATGTTGGGCGTTTTGATCCACGTTCGCAGCCTGCACGTTGGGCAAAAGCGGTGTTTTCCAATGACCAGCCACCACCGCAAGAGCTGAAAAGCCTGAATGATTTCTGCATGGTGCAAATGACGCTGGGTGAAGAGTATTACATGACTTTGCGCGAGTTGCGCCAGAATGTTGAAGCACATTCCTTGGTCTCTGATCCACATGCACCGCTGCCATTCCGCTGGGGTGTTGTGAAAGAACCGTACCGTGCTGAATGCCCAACTTACTAACGGTAGGTGACAGGCTTCCGGGTTAAGCTGGCATTCTGTCTTGGAATACTATAAAGAGTCATTATAATTACTGATTGTTGCGGCAATCCCAATTTATTGGGAATCTCAGGATTAGGAGTGGGACAAATGAGTGGTGTTTTTGAAACTTTAGGTTTGCCAAGGTGGGGGCGTTCGGTCGTGATGATCGGGGCGCTGGTGGTATCCGGTCTGGCGGGGTGCTCAAATCAGCAGGTTGCCGAAAAGCCTGCTGCTGCCGAGGTGAAACGTTCCCAAAGTGCGCGTAGTAGCGTGGCAACGCCGGAGCGCTTATCGTATGCAGCCTTGGATAGGTTACGGCATCAGGTGGTTTATGATGGGCGTTATATCCCCATTTCTTATCCGAATGGTGATGTACCTGCCAATATGGGTGTTTGTACGGATACCGTCATCCGTTCTTACCGGAAGTTGGGGGTTGATCTCCAGCGGCTGGTGTATGAGGATATGTCACGGAATTTTCAGGCTTACCCTAACCTCACCAAGTGGGGGTTGAATAAGCCCGACCCGAATATCGATCATCGGCGTGTGCACAATCTGAAGACGTTTTTCACCCGTCACGGTGGTCGCGTGCCTGTAACGGGCAACCCACAAGACTATCGTTCTGGTGATTTGGTCACCTGGAGTCTCGGTGGAGATCAGGAGCACATTGGGATTGTGGTGAACCGTAAATCATCCGCAGACCCGAGGCGTCCACTGATTGTGCATAATATCGGTGAAGGCGAAAAAATTGAGGATGTGCTTTTCCAGATGCCGATTACCGGACATTACCGTTATTTTCCATAATATGACCGTCGTGCCCCTGGTTCTATCGGGTAGAATCAGGGCTAAAAGCCGCTTTATCAGGAAGCCCCCGCTTGCCGGGGGCTTTTTTGTGGATAAGATGCTAATCAAGGCTTCACTTTTTCTGAAATTAACGTAGAATTGCGCGTTTACTTCGGGCAGCACCCGCTGCTTCGTATTAACCGCATTTTGTAAGGTTTTCAAATGGTCAATATTCGTCTGGCAAGAGGTGGTGCGAAAAAGCATCCATTTTACCACATTGTCGTTAGCGACAAGCGCAAGCCGCGTGACAGTGGTTACATTGAACGCATTGGTTACTTCAACCCGGTCGCCCGTGGTCAAGAAGTTCGTTTGCACATTGAACAAGATCGCGTAGCCCATTGGGTTGCTTGCGGTGCTCAGCCCACTGAACGTGTTGCTAAGCTGCTGAAAGAATCTGCTGAAACTGTGGCAGCGTAAAACATTATGTCCCAGCCGGATATGGTGACGCTCGGAAAGATTTCCGCTGTATTTGGTATAAAAGGTTGGGTTAAGGTGTTTTCACACACCCATCAACTGGACGGAATTTTGGGCTACGCCCCGTGGTTTCTGAAAGTCGACGGTGAATGGAAGCCCTGTAAATTGCTCAATGGACAAGTGCAGGGTAAAGGTATTGTTGCCCAACTGGATGGTGTGACAGATCGTACCCAAGCTGAGAAGTTGATAGGCTTCGAGATAGGCGTTCCGCGTGAGCGCTTGCACAAGCTGGATGATGATGAATACTACTGGGCTGATTTGATCGGCATGGAAGTGGTGACAGTCAACGGCGTAGTGCTGGGTAAAGTTGACCACTTGTTTGAAACCGGTGCCAATGATGTCTTGGTAGTGCAGGGCGAGCGGGAACGGTTGTTGCCGTGGGTTCTGGGTGATTTCATTAAATCCGTTTCGCTGGCTGAAAAACGTATCACGGTGGACTGGGATCCTGATTTCTGATGCCCATGCGCTTTGATGTGATCACCCTGTTTCCTGAGCTGGTTAATGCCGTTGTCAGCAGTGGTGTAACAGGTCGGGCAGCGGAGCGCGGTATCATTTCCCTGAAACAGTGGAATCCGCGTGATTACGCCACCGATGTACACCGTACCGTGGATGACCGCCCCTACGGTGGTGGCCCTGGTATGGTAATGAAAGGCGACTGTTTGTTGCAAGCTATCCGTGATGCCCGTCAGGAGAATCCGGGGAAAGTGGTTTATCTTAGCCCTCAGGGTGTTCCCCTGAATCAGGCTTTGGTGACTGAGCTGGCAGCAGCAGAAAACGTGATTTTACTGTGTGGTCGCTACGAAGGCATTGACGAACGTGTTATTGCTTTGGAAGTGGATCTGGAATGTTCGATTGGTGACTATGTTCTCAGCGGTGGTGAGTTGGGGGCAATGGTGCTGATTGATGCAGTAACTCGCTTGTTGCCGGGGGCATTAGGGCATCATGAGTCGGCGGCGCAGGATTCGTTTTTTGATGGATTACTGGACTGCTCTCACTATACCCGCCCGGAAGAACTGGAAGGGTTGGCGATACCAGCGGTATTAAAAAGCGGCAATCACGCAGATATTGCCAAGTGGCGCAAGAAACAAGCGCTGGGAAAAACATGGCGACGCAGGCCGGAATTGTTACAGGCACGACAGTTGACCGACAGTGAGCGTGTGTTGCTGAACGAGTATATAAACGAGTTTGAAAGCAGTGAAAAGCTGCCTTAGAGGATTATCATGAATACGATTATTCAACAACTTGAACAAGAGCAAATGACGAAGGTAATCCCGGATTTTAACCCCGGCGACACCGTTATCGTTCAAGTACGCGTGAAAGAAGGCGATAAAGAGCGCCAACAGGCTTATGAAGGTGTGGTGATTGCGAAGAAAAATCGTGGTCTGAATTCCGCTTTCACCGTGCGTAAGATGTCTTACGGCGAAGGTGTTGAGCGTGTTTTCCAAACCTTCAGCAACAGCATTGCTAGCATTACAGTCAAGCGTAGCGGTGATGTACGTCGCGCCAAGCTGTACTACCTGCGTGGCCGTACGGGTAAATCTGCACGTATCAAAGAAAAACTTTAAGTTTTTCCGGCTTGATGCTTCAGAGCCGACAGCACTGTGCACAGTCTGTCGGCTTTGTTGTGTCCGTCATTTTTATATCAGGGCTAAACTACACCTGTCGTTTTATCGCTGAAAACTGTACAGGGTAGTTTTCTGCACCTACTATAGAAGCCGAAGAATATTTATAAAATAATACGCTAGAGTAGGCGGGGGCTTTTGTGGCCGATTTCGTTGATTTTTCATCCAATAGCACGGTGATAGGCTTATTGCTAGGGCTTACCGTCGTGGCTGCTTTGGTGTGGGGGGCATTTTCCATGCGCCGCCAATTCAAAAGCCAGTTACGCTTGGCACAGCAAAACATGTTGGTGTCGTCGCTGGCGGACACCCAGGAAGCGGCTATTCTGGTGGATGTGAATGGCGTGGTGGATTTCATCAATCCTGCCGCCGAAAAAATCCTCAAGTACAAAATTCGCAGTGCGCGTGGCAAGCACTATGGTGAATTGTTTACGCTGATTGATTCTCTGACCCACCACCCGATTCCATGGCTGGATACTGCCAAGCGTAATGACCGCCCGCTGTTGCGCAATGCCTTGCTGAATGCGAATGGCTTGAATGATTTACAGGTGACTTACACCGTACAACCCATCCTGTATGAAGATGCTGAACAGCCATGCTACATGGTGATGGTGCGCGACCAGACCGAGCTTCATGCGATGCAATTGCGGCTGGATCACGTTCAAATGCATGACCCGCAAACTATGCTGTTGAACCGCAAGAGCTTTGAGTTACGCTTGAAAGTGGCGATTGATCAAGTGCGGCAACATGGGGTGAAGCACTCGTTTTGCCTGATCTCAATGGATCAGTTCAAGCTGGTGAATGACACGATGGGGCATGGTGGTGGGGATATGCTGATTGAGCGTATTGCACGAATGCTCAAGGACGAAATTGATGTGCGCCGTGATATTTTGGCGCGGCTGGGCGGTGATGAGTTTGGCATCCTGTTTCAGGAAATTGAACCAGCAGTAGCGATTCGAGCGGCGGAACAAATCCGTATCAAACTAGAACAATACGCGTTTGACTGGAATAAAATGCGCCAGCGAGTAACGGCCAGTGTTGCTTTTGTACCCTTATACAAGCTATTGAAAACGCCTAACCGGATACTCTCGGAAGCTGATGCCGCGTGCCGGGTTGCCAAGGCCAAAGGCGGTAACCGTATCCATATTTACAAGCCGGATGATCAGGAAATCCTCAAGCAGCGTGGCAATATGGTGTGGCTGGATCGCCTGAAAAAAGCCTTTGAAGCCGGTAATTTCCGTCTGGTGGCGCAGCCTATCCATGATTTGCGCCCAGCAGAATTCAAAAAGCCGTTCAGCCATTACGAAGTACTGATCCGCTTGTACGATGAAAATAACCAGCCCGTTCCGCCGGACGAGTTCATTCCAGCGGCAGAATATTATTCGATGATGCCGCGTCTGGATCGTTGGGTTATCCGCAAACTGCTCCAGACGCTGCAAGAAATTACCCAGAAAGTACCCCGCCCAATTTTCGCGATTAATTTGTCCGGTCAGAGTTTGGATGAGCCAACCTTCCTGAAATTTGTGCTGGATGAAATTCAGGAAGCGGGAATTAGTCCGGGTATGTTGTGCTTCGAGATTACCGAACGGGTGGCTATCCACAACCTTGAGTTGGCACAGCATTTTATTGCAACCCTAAAAAATCTGGGGTGCAGCTTTTCGATGGATGACTTCGGTACGGGGGTCAGCTCCTTTGGGTATTTAAAATCCCTTTCGGTGGATTATCTGAAAATTGACGGCAGTTTTATCAAAGACATTGCCAATGATGACGTGGCACTGGCGATGGTGAATTCAGTCAATCAGGTCGGGCATTTGATGGGCTTGAAAGTGATTGCCGAATATGTCGAAAATGATCGGGTCATACAAATTTTGCGCGAAATTGGTGTAGACTACGGGCAGGGTTACGGCATCTCCAGACCGATTCCGATCGAAGAAGCCGTGCGTAATCACGTCAGTTAAGGTAACAACAACACGGATGAATATTCATATTCTGGGTATCTGCGGAACCTTTATGGGCGGTATTGCCCTATTGGCACGCGAGAAAGAGCATCAAGTCACAGGTTCTGACACCAACGTTTATCCACCGATGAGCACTATGCTGGCAGAGCAGGGCGTGGCTATTATTCAGGGCTTCCAACCTCACGATTTACCCGCTGATAGCGAGACGATTGTGGTGGGCAATGTGATGCGTCGTGGTTTGGAAATTGTGGAGCATATGCTTGACCACAACCTGCCCTATACCTCCGGCCCGCAATGGCTGGGCGAACACATTCTGAAGGATCGCTGGGTATTGGCAGTGGCGGGGACGCACGGCAAAACCACCACTGCGAGTATGCTGGCTTGGATTCTGGAATACGCTGGGTTGAAGCCGGGTTTCCTGATCGGTGGCGTGCCGGAAAATTTTGGGGTATCCGCCCGTCTGGGTGACTCGCCGTTTTTTGTGGTGGAAGCGGATGAATACGATACCGCGTTTTTCGACAAGCGTTCCAAGTTTGTGCATTACCACCCACGTACCGTTATCCTGAATAATCTGGAATACGACCATGCCGATATTTTCCCCGATGTTCAAGCCATCAAAACCCAATTCCACCATCTGATGCGTACTGTGCCGGGCAGTGGTCTGGCGGTGGTGAATGCGCAGGATGCCAACCTCAAGGATACGCTGGCAATGGGCTGCTGGACGCCGGTGGAAACCTTTGCCGATGGCGATTGGCGAGCGGAATACCTGCAAGCCGATGGCAGTGAATTCCGAGTCTTCTGCAAGGCTGTGGAACAGGGCGTGGTACGCTGGGATTTGCTGGGCGAACACAACGTCAACAATGGGCTGGCCGCAATAGCAGCGGCACGCCATGCCGGAGTTCCCACTGAACATGCCGTGGCAGCCTTGGCTGAATTCCAAGGCGTGAAGCGGCGGATGCAGGTGCGTGGCACCGTGCGTGGTGTGACGGTTTATGACGATTTTGCGCATCACCCAACGGCGATTACCACAACATTAGCCGGTTTGCGGGCAAAAGTTGGCAAGGCGCGGATCATTGCCTTGCTGGAACCGCGTTCCAACACCATGCGCATGGGCACGCATGGGGCGGCGGTCGCGGCGGCTTTGCAAGTGGCGGATCATGCCTTCATTTATCAGTTGCCGGAATGGGATGATATTGATGCTTTAGTGGCAACTGTGGTGAAACTCGCGCAAGCGGGAGACCATATTTTGGTTATGAGTAATGGCGGTTTCGGTGGTATTCATGACAAGCTACTGCTGACATTGGCTGACTGAGATATTGGACGCTTGAAAACCATTACATTGATCATGACGGGCGCATCCGGTGCGCAATACGGGCTGCGCTTGCTGGAATTCCTGCTGCAACACGGTTATCACGTGTATTTGCTGCTATCGCGCCCGGCGCAGGTGGTGGTGAATATGGAAACCGAGCACCGTTTGCCGGGGCGTGCCAGTGAAATACAGCAGTATTTCAGTGAGTTGTACGGTGCGCAACCGGGGCAGTTACAGGTATTCGAGCGCGAACAGTGGGCTGCCCCCATCGCCAGCGGTAGCGGGGTGGCGGATGCTACCGTGGTATGCCCTTGCACCACCGGAACGCTGTCAGCGATTGCCTGTGGTAGCAGCCGCAACCTGATCGAACGTGCCGCCGATGTGTGCCTGAAAGAGCGTAAAAAGCTGATTTTAGTGGTGCGTGAAACCCCGTTTTCCGAGATTCATCTGGAAAACATGCTGAAACTGGCGCGGATGGGGGTTATTATCATGCCCGCCAATCCGGGCTTTTATCAACGCCCGGCATCCGTGCAGGAACTGGTCGACTTTATGGTGGCGCGGGTACTGGACCATTTGGACATTCCACACGCACTGCTTCCCCGTTGGGGGGAACCGCAGGCGGAGTGACCGCATTTTTGATTTGATATTATTAGGAGTATGCCATGGCAGTCGAAGAAATGACCGCGCAGAGTTTTGAAGAAACGATCACGGAAAACGGTATCGTTATCATCGACTTTTGGGCACCTTGGTGCGGCCCTTGTCGCACATTTTCGCCAATCTTTGATAAAGTGTCAGACAATCACACTGACATCGTGTTTGCCAAAGTGAACACCGAAGAAGAGGAGGAATTGGCTCGCCATTTCCAGATCCGTTCCATCCCGACGCTGATGATTTTCCGTGAGCAGGTCATCCTGTTTGCCGAAGCGGGCATGTTGAGTGAGCCACAACTGGAGCAAGTGATTGCGAAGGTGCGTGAGCTGGATATGGATAAAGTGCGTGCTGATATTGCAGCGCAGGAAAAGGCCGCACAGGAACAGCAAGCATAAGTACTTATCATTAGTACCGTTTATCAGAAAGCCGGGTTAAACCCGGCTTTTTGGTGTTTGAACGGTTGGATTTGTGGGATAATCCGGCACGTTAATAAAAATTAATGATATTTTTTGCTGGTAAAACGATAAGAACAGGGGTTCCCATGTCTCATCCTCCCATTGCGCCTGGGCTGCGTGTCCTATGGCTATGCGTCTTTATGCTGTTTTCGCCGCTGGCGATGGCAGAGCCAAAACTCAGTATAGGTCCCTTCGGCCCAGGTACTGTCGATGGCAGTGCGCCATTCAATATTTTTGGTAGTTGTGCGGATACTGCGACCCAAACGATTGAGGGAGAGGATTGCGGCGAAAGCAATCTGGTGGTGCGTACTCAGGATGTGGTCAGTCATATCTGGTCAGTAACGGCCGACAACTATGATCTGGGTGCTGAAAACCTCAAAAATATCGTCATGGAGCAGACCATTACGCCTTCCGCTAATGGGGTTGTGCTGTTTGAGAGCTTGCCCGTTTCGTGTACGTCTATTGGCGGAGGCGGCACAAGCCCGGCTTCCGGCATCAAGGATAATGGCGACGGTAGCTGGACGATGACCTGTAACATGGGTGAATTCACCGAGGGTCAGCAGAAGTCCGTTACCGTTAATGTGAAAATCTCCGGTAACTCCCTGAACGGTTCTGATTATACCTCGATCCAGCGGGTGTATTCCTTAGGGACGGATGGTAGCCCGAATGCCACCGAAGGCACCAGTTCAGCGGTTGGTCCCATCAAGATTTCTGCCGCACCAGCATTCGATCTGGTGCATTCCATTACCTCTACTCAGGGCATGTATACCAACTATATTGGCTCTCGTGATGTGGGCAATGGCATGGAGCCGGGTTTCTATACCTATATGCTGATACGCTTGGCGGCAGACCGGAAAACAGGCATTGAGGCATTGCAACAGCCGTTGATTATCAAAGATGATATCAAAGCCTATGCTGGAGCGGAGAATGGGCCGGATTATGCACTGGAATTCTACATTACCGAGTGTCGGGATAACCCCAGTCAGTGGGGGGCGGAGATTTTTGGTAGCAAGAGCTATTACCCAACCTTTGATGGTGGGTCGTTCAAGTATCATGCTACCAATTCTGGTACCTGTACTTATGTGCGGGATGATGCGGCTGATCCAACCTCAACATTGTTTACCGTTACCTTGGATAAGGCTGATCTGTCAGGAACGCATTACCCAACCCGCACTTTCGCTAATACTGACCTGACGGCTGGCCCCTACTATGCGGTCAGTCATCGGGTGCAAATCTGGGTGCCGTTCCGTTCCATCGATCTGGCCGACGGGGTGACGGATAATCAGGGTTCCGTATACCTTAATAGTACCTTGAGTGGTTTTGACCCGGATGGTTTGTCCGGTACGTCCAACTATGGTGCGGAGACAGAGCCTGGCTACAATGGTGCGCCCATGAGCGGTAAGCGCGGTAACAATGTGATCGGAGCCTCCCTTTTACTGACAGTGAACGGTAGTTTCAGCAAATATAATATCAAGACTGACACCGGAACTGGCGTCAATTACACATCATTGGTTGATGGCGGCTATATCTGGGCGCATACCGGTATGGTTGACAAGGAACCGGGTGAGTCATTTGCGAGTATTGTATTTTTTACTAATAATGGGACGTTAGGGTTGGAAAACCCGATGTCCTGCGATGTGTTCGACAATACTTCCCTGCAATTGACTGACCGTAGTAATACGGGTGCTCCGGCAGGCCAGTTCGCTTATGTGGGGACGTATGCACCCAATGGGTTTGATTACAAAAATTATGTGGTGGAATACGCGCATATTGATTTGACGGGTGATGACCCGTTGGATATCGACCATGATGGTACGGAAGATTATGACATTGGCACAGGACGTTACCGTGGGGACTGGTCAAAAGCACGTGCTGCCCGTTGTGATGATGCTGCACCTGCTGGTGGTTGGCATACCGATCCGGCAGCGGTGTCGGGTGGGTTGGATGCCGTTAATGCAACACGGGTACGCTTGTCGGATGCAGCAAAGACCGCAGGTATCAAGTTTGAAGCAGGTCATGAAATCCGTTTTGTTATTCCGCTAAAGGTAAGAGATAAGTTTAACGGTGGCCCACATGATGGCAAAAACATTCCGGTAGGGACGGTCATGCCGAATTTTGCCGGAGTACGTTCCGACCAGTGGTCTGACGGCTGGACAGCCCGTAATTATGATGCATCACCTGAAACCGGTCATATTGATGGAGACCGTATTACCTTAACGCGTCTTAAGCTGATTCTGGACTCTGAATCCCTGACGCCGGAAGCCGCGCCGGGTAATACGGCTTCCACCTTGGCAGGTCAGCAAATTGTCTGGAAAGTGAATGCAGCGGTACAGTCTACTCAGCCGCTACCATCGGATGCTGAGAATCTACGTATCGTGGATGTGTTGCCACCGGAGGCTACGTATAATGGTAGTTGTACTTCGGCTCAAGCAGGGGCAACACCCCCTAGTTTGGTGGAATACAATACCGACAAGGATGGTAATTCAGCCCCCGGTTATACGCGTCTGACTTGGAACTTTGGCAATGTGACGGCCAACACCTTGATTCCACCGCGCATTTTCTGTACAGACACCGATCCACTGGCCGAACACGGTACGGATGTGGTGAATTACGCCGAAGTCCGCGCTGATAACATTATCACTGATGTGGTGGTGCGTTCTGATGATCACACCATCAAGCTGGAACAGACCGGTTCTATTCAGGTTTCCAAGAAAGTCGATATGCCGCTGGATGACCTGAATGATGATCAGGTTTACACGATTTCGTGGGCGAACTTTGCGGCAGCTTTCACGATTGATAAGCCGACCATTATTGATGTTTTCCCGTTCATGTCAGGCGGTGGGGATGGTTCCACCTCCAAGTCGGCGCGTTTACCTGCCTCTGATTTCCATGGCAAATTGGTGCTGACGGGAGCACCCACGATTGCTTGGGTAGATGGTTCTGTGCCAAGTGGCAGTGATCCATTCCCAACCTTGGGGACGTGGTATTACACCTCGGCAGCGCCCGCGACCATCAATTACAACCCGGATGAAAATACTGCTGAAGGCACGACTCAGTGGTGTCTGGAAAGTGCATTCGCTACCAGTGGTTGTCCGGCTGATTTCGCAGCGGTGACGGCTATCAAGTTTGTTTCCAACTACGATCTGGAAAAAGACGGCAACCCGCATCAGGGCATGAAGGCGGTCTTTACCTTACAGGCAGGTGATACGAACGATCCGAATTCGGTGGATGCCAACAAGCCGGGTGATTTGTATACCAACCGCTTTACTTTCGATTCCACGTCGATGGATCCGCCGCAGTTCCTGCGCTCCAACAACGTTTCCGTGCAAGTGGCGGCTTACTCCATCGGTGACTTCGTGTTTGCCGACAATAACCAGAATGGTGTGTATGACGCTGGCATTGATGCATCCGCACCGGATGGTGTGGTCGTTGATTTGTATGACAGCGCCGACAAGAAAGTGGCGACGACAACGACCGGGACGGTCGGGGCAGGGCGCTTCCTGTTCGAGCCGCTGGCAGGTGGCAGCTATTATGTGAAAATTCCAGCTAGCCAGTTCCAAAGCGGGGGCAAGTTGTACGGTTGGCAGGCATCCGTCATTCCAGACGGGGCAACCGAAGCCGATGACAAGAATGAAACCGTTGACCAGCATGGCTATGTGACCGGGACGTTGACAGCGAATGGGGTGCGTACTGGCTTGATGGAATTGTCGGCGAATCCACCCCCACCGGGCGGCGTACCGACAGGTAATGAGCCAACGGGAGATAATGCTGGCGGTATTACTGACCCGACCGGTGATGACTTTTCCAACCTGACGCTGGACATTGGTCTGATTCCACCCCCTTCTAGCCTCGGCGATACGGTGTGGAACGATGTGAACCAGAACGGGGTGCAGGATGTGGGTGAGCAAGGGCTTTCCAACGTGCTGGTCAAGTTGCTGGACAAGGATGGCGTGGAACTGAAAAACATGCGCACCGATTCCGCAGGCAAGTATCAGTTCTCGGATTTGGCAGGCGGCAGCTACTACGTAGAAGTGGTGAAGCCCGCCGGTTATAGCGTTTCCCCACAAGATCAGGACGCGGATGATACCAGCGACAGTGATGTGGATGTGACCACCGGGCGCACTGCCTTGATTACCCTGAGCTTTGGGATGCATAACCCGGATGTGGATGCCGGTTTGTTCCGCGCTGCCAGCATTGGCGACCGCGTATGGCTGGATGCCAATGGTGATGGTGTGCAGGATGCGGCGGAAACGACCAACCTTGCCAATGTCACGATTTTGCTGAAAGACAGCGCGGGTAATACCCTGCAAACCACCGAGACGGATGCCAATGGCGCATACCTGTTCAGTGGTCTGATGCCGGGTGTTTACAAGGTTGACATTGATACTGCCGATGCTGATTTGGTCGGTTATACCCTGACCACCAGCAACGACCCGCACACTGTAACCCTAGCGGAAGGGCAGGTGTATGTGGATGCAGACTTCGGTTTCGTCAATTTTGCCAGTGTCGGTGATTTCGTGTGGGATGACCTGAATGGCAACGGGATTCAGGATAGTGGTGAACCGGGTATTGCGGGCGTGACCGTGCGCTTGCTCGACAAGACCGGGGCGACGGTGATGGGCACGACCAGTACGGATGCCAGTGGGTTGTATCTGTTCTCTAACCTGACGCCGGGCGATTATTTGCTGGAATTTGCCAAGCCGGAGGGCTACACAGGTTTTGTCAGTGCCGATAAAGGTGCGGATGAGGCCAAGGATTCCGATGCTGATGTGGCAACCGGGCGTACTGCCATGTTTACCTTGGCAGGCGGTACGAATTTGCGTGATAAGGATGCGGGTTTGTATAAAGCTGCCAGCTTGGGCGATTTGTTGTGGTTCGATGCCAATGGCAACGGGGTGCAGGATGCTGCGGAAACCGGAGTGGTCGGTGCAACTGTGACCTTGACAGGTACACGCGGTGATGGCGTCGCGATGGCGTCTAGCAGTACAGCAACCGATGCCAGCGGGAACTACCGTTTCGAGGGCTTGTATCCGGGGGCTTACACCGTAACCTTTGGCTTGCCAGCAGGCATGAGCTTTACCAGCCAGAATCAGGGCGCGGATGATGCCAAAGACAGCGATGTCGCCAGTGACGGCATTGCCACGGCTACGCTGAAGTCCGGTGACAGCAACCTGACGCTGGATGCGGGTGTTTTGCCCGCTTCCGTAGCAGGCCGTATCTGGATCGACAACAACACCCCGAATGCCGTGGATGATGGTGTGGAAGACGGCGTGGTAGGTGTGACGGTTAACCTGATCGACACCAAAACCGGCGCTGTGGTAGCAACCACCACCACGGGCGCGGATGGTTTGTATAACTTCCCTGGCGTATTGCCGGGCAGCTATCAGGTGCAAGTGCTGGAGCCTGCCAATATGGGCTTCGTCAAGCAAGACCAGGGTGGCGATGACACCAAGGACAGCGACGTTACTGTTACCGATGGCAAGAGCCATACCTTCACCGTTGCCTCTGGCGATGCCGTGAAAGATGTGGATGCTGGCATTGAGCCAGGCGCATTGGGCGATCACGTCTGGTTGGATAAAAACGGCAATAACCTGCAAGACAGCGGCGAACCGGGTGTGGCCAATGTCACGGTCAATTTGCTGGATGGCAGCGGTACGGTCGTTGCTACCCAACTGACTGACGCGACAGGTTTCTATAACTTTGCGGCGGTATTGCCGGGTACTTACACCGTGCAATTCGTACCGCCTGCGGGCATGACCTTGGTCACAGCCAATCTGGGGACGGATGACACGATTGATTCCGACCCCGGTGTGGATGGCAAAATTGCTGTCACCGTGGTTTCTGGCGTCGGTAATCAAACCGTGGATGCGGGGATTGTGCCTGCCAAACTGGGTGATGTCGTGTGGCTGGATCAGGATGGCGACGGTACACAAGGTGCGTCTGAACCTGCTGTGGTGGGCATGACTGTCCACTTGCTGGACAAAGATGGCAATCCGGTACTGGATGCGGGGGGGAATGCCGTCACCGCTATCACCGACAAGGCTGGCAAGTACGAGTTCATTGTGCTGCCGGGTGAATACCGGGTTGGCTTTGTGCTGCCTGCGGGGGCTGCTTTCACCAAGCTGGATCAGGGCAGCAATGATGCGGCGGACTCTGATGCAGATTTGGCTACTGGCCTGACACCTGCACTGACTTTGGTTTCTGGCGATGTGAACCTGACGCAGGATGCAGGTCTGGCCCTGTCGACGGTTTCGGGTTACGTGCTGGAAGACCGTAATGCCAATGGCGTGCAGGATTCGGGCGAACCGGGTATTGCCGGTGTTAGCATTACGCTGGTCGGCAATGATGTGTTCGGCAATCCGGTGACGGCAACAACCAGCACCAATGCGGATGGTTTGTACAGCTTCAGTGTACCACCGGGTACTTACACCCTGACTGAAACCAATCCGGCAGATTACCTCTCTAGCGCTAGTAAAGCGGGTTCTGCATCGGGCGCGGCGATTGTGGATGAAGATGAAGTCACCACGCCCGCGCCGGGCGGGGCTGCTTCCGAGCATAACGATTTCCTCGACTACCGTTTGGGCAGTATTGCTGGGCAAGTGCGCGACGATGTGAACTATAACGGCGTGCTGACCGATGCCGACAAGGGCATTGCGGGGATTACCGTTACCTTGTTTACCGATCCGAATGGGGATGGTGATCCGGCGGATGGCGTCAGCGTGACAACGGCGACGACTGACAGCGCGGGCAACTACCTATTCAGCAACCTGAAACCGGGCAACTACGTGGTTGTGGAAACCGATTTCGCTGAATGGCAATCGACGGCTGATACTCAGGGTGCAAACGACAATCGTGTGCCAGTGGTATTGGCTTCCGCACAACACAGTACGGGCAATGATTTCCTGGATGCCAAGCAAAAAGGCAGCCTCAGCGGGGTTGTCTGGACAGACAGCAATACCGATGGCGTGCGTGATGTGGGGGAAAACTCTATTCCGGGCGCAACCGTTACCGTGTTGGATGCGAGTGGCACGGTGGTGGCAACCTTGACGACTGATGTGGATGGCGCATACAAAGCCGACAATCTGCCACCTGGCACATACGTGGTTAAGGTTGATCCTGCCAGCTTGCCCGCCGGAGTACAGCAGACGGCTGACCCGGATGCAGCTAAAGACCATCAAACGACGGCCAATGTGAATCCGGGGGCGGAAACGTCCGGCTTAGACTTTGGTTATGTTGCGAGTGTCAGCCTCGGTGATCGTGCCTGGCATGACCTGAATGCCAACGGTGTACAGGATGCCGCAGAACCAGGTGTTGCCGGGGTCGTGGTGACATTGTTCCGTGATGCGAATGGTGATGGTATTCCAAGCGTTGATGAGCAGGTAAAAACCGTGCTGACCGGCGTGGATGGTGCCTACCAGTTCAGCGGGCTATTGCCACTGGATTACCTCGTGACCTTCAGCCAGCCTGCCAGTTATCTGCGTAGTCTGAGCAATCAGGGGGCGGATGATTCCCTTGATTCCGACGCGGATGCCAACGGTCTGGTGGCAGTAAGCCTGAAAACCGGTTCTACCCTGACGGTGGACGCGGGCTTCTATCGTCTGGGTAGTTTGGGTGATTACGTCTGGCTGGATGCCAATGACAACGGTGTGCAAGATGACGGCGAGCCAGTGATGGCTGGCGTGGCAGTGCAATTGCTGGATGGTGCAGGCACACAGCTTGCAACCACCACGACAGACGCTAGCGGTCATTACCTGTTCAAGGATTTGTCCCCTACGACGTATACGGTCAAATTTGTTGCTCCGGCGGGTATGACGTTTACCACAGCAGACCAAGGCAGCGATGACGCGCTGGATTCGGATGCGGATAGCAACGGCTTGGCGATTGTTACCCTGACCTCGGGCGCAGACATCCGTACTGTAGATGCCGGGGTGAAACCTGCGTCTGTCACAGGCCGGGTGTGGATCGACAACAACACCCCGAACGCGACCGACGATGGAGTGGAAAGCGGCGTGGTGGGCGTGACCGTGAACTTGATCGACACCCAAACCGGGGAAGTGGTCGCGACCACAACCACCGGTGTGGATGGCGTTTACCAGTTTACCGGCGTATTACCGGGTGATTATCAGGTGCAAGTGATTGAACCTGCCAATATGGGCTTCGTCAAACAAGACCAAGGCGGTGATGACACCAAAGACAGCGACGTAACGGTTACGGATGGCAAGAGCCACACGTTTACCGTGACTTCGGGTCAGGTGGTGACGGATGTGGATGCGGGGATCGAACCGGGTTCACTCGGTGATCGTGTTTGGCTGGATCAAAACGGCAATAACCTGCAAGACAGCGGCGAACCGGGGGTGGCCAATGTCACAGTCAACTTGCTGGATGGCAGCGGTACGGTGGTCGCTACCCAAATGACCGATGCGACCGGTTTCTATGACTTCGCGGCAGTATTGCCGGGTGATTACACGGTACAGTTTGTTGCCCCAGCGGGTATGAACTTGGTCACAGCCAATCTGGGCAGTGATGACACGATTGACTCTGATCCGGCAGCGGATGGCAAGGTCGCGGTCACGGTGGTTTCCGGTATCGGCAACCAGACCGTGGATGCGGGGGTTGTGCCTGCCAAACTGGGCGATTACGTCTGGCAAGACCTGAATGGCGACGGCAAGCAGGATGCGGCTGAACCTGCGGTGGCAGGTGTTACCGTCAAGCTGCTGGACAAGGAGGGCAATCCGGTACTGGATGCGGGTGGCAATGCCCTTACCACGACGACCGACAAGGCTGGCAAGTACCAGTTCAGCGTATTGCCGGGCGAATACCGGGTGGGCTTCGAGCTGCCAGAGGGTGTGAAAGCGACCACGCTTGATCAAGGCGCTGATGATGCGGCGGATTCCGATGCTGACCCTGCAACTTTAATGACACCAGCGGTGACGCTGATCTCGGGTGCGCAAGACATCAGCCTCGATCTGGGGCTTGCACCTGCCACGATTACAGGTTACGTGATTGAAGACCTGAATGCCGATGGCAAGCTGGATGTAGGCGAAACCAGTCTCGCTGGCGTAACCATTACCCTGAGCGGTACGGATAGCTTCGGTGCGCCGGTGACGGCAACGACGACGACGGATAAGGATGGCTTGTATAGCTTCACCGTTCCGGCGGGTACTTACCGCCTGAAGGAAACCAACCCGGCGGATTACCTCTCCAGTGGCAGTCAGCCCGGTACGGCAACAGGCGCGGCAGTGGTGAATGCAGATGAATTAACCACTCCGACCGTCAGCGGTACAACGGCTGAACACAATGACTTCCTCGACTACCGTGTGGGCAGCATTGCCGGGCAAGTGCGTGACGATGCGAACTACAACGCAACCTTGACGGATGAGGAAGCAGGTATTCCGGGCGTTACCATGACCTTGTTACTGGATAATGTGGCTGTAGCAAAAACCGCGACCGACAGCGGCGGCAACTACCTGTTCAGCAACCTGAAACCGGGTAATTACGTGGTGGTGGAAACGGATCTGCCGAAATGGGATTCCACCGCCGATACGCAAGCGGATAATGACAATCGTGTGCCAGTGGTATTGGCTTCCGCACAACACAGTACGGGCAATGATTTCCTGGATGCCAAGCAAAAAGGCAGCCTCAGCGGGGTTGTCTGGACAGACAGCAATACCGATGGCGTGCGTGATGTGGGGGAAAACTCTATTCCGGGCGCAACCGTTACCGTGTTGGATGCGAGTGGCACGGTGGTGGCAACCTTGACGACTGATGTGGATGGCGCATACAAAGCCGACAATCTGCCACCTGGCACATACGTGGTTAAGGTTGATCCTGCCAGCTTGCCCGCCGGAGTACAGCAGACGGCTGACCCGGATGCAGCTAAAGACCATCAAACGACGGCCAATGTGAATCCGGGGGCGGAAACGTCCGGCTTAGACTTTGGTTATGTTGCGAGTGTCAGCCTCGGTGATCGTGCCTGGCATGACCTGAATGCCAACGGTGTACAGGATGCCGCAGAACCAGGTGTTGCCGGGGTCGTGGTGACATTGTTCCGTGATGCGAATGGTGATGGTATTCCAAGCGTTGATGAGCAGGTAAAAACCGTGCTGACCGGCGTGGATGGTGCCTACCAGTTCAGCGGGCTATTGCCACTGGATTACCTCGTGACCTTCAGCCAGCCTGCCAGTTATCTGCGTAGTCTGAGCAATCAGGGGGCGGATGATTCCCTTGATTCCGACGCGGATGCCAACGGTCTGGTGGCAGTAAGCCTGAAAACCGGTTCTACCCTGACGGTGGACGCGGGCTTCTATCGTCTGGGTAGTTTGGGTGATTACGTCTGGCTGGATGCCAATGACAACGGTGTGCAAGATGACGGCGAGCCAGTGATGGCTGGCGTGGCAGTGCAATTGCTGGATGGTGCAGGCACACAGCTTGCAACCACCACGACAGACGCTAGCGGTCATTACCTGTTCAAGGATTTGTCCCCTACGACGTATACGGTCAAATTTGTTGCTCCGGCGGGTATGACGTTTACCACAGCAGACCAAGGCAGCGATGACGCGCTGGATTCGGATGCGGATAGCAACGGCTTGGCGATTGTTACCCTGACCTCGGGCGCAGACATCCGTACTGTAGATGCCGGGGTGAAACCTGCGTCTGTCACAGGCCGGGTGTGGATCGACAACAACACCCCGAACGCGACCGACGATGGAGTGGAAAGCGGCGTGGTGGGCGTGACCGTGAACTTGATCGACACCCAAACCGGGGAAGTGGTCGCGACCACAACCACCGGTGTGGATGGCGTTTACCAGTTTACCGGCGTATTACCGGGTGATTATCAGGTGCAAGTAATTGAACCTGCCAATATGGGCTTCGTCAAACAAGACCAAGGCGGTGATGACACCAAAGACAGCGACGTAACGGTTACGGATGGCAAGAGCCACACGTTTACCGTGACTTCGGGTCAGGTGGTGACGGATGTGGATGCGGGGATCGAACCGGGTTCACTCGGTGATCGTGTTTGGCTGGATCAAAACGGCAATAACCTGCAAGACAGCGGCGAACCGGGGGTGGCCAATGTCACAGTCAACTTGCTGGATGGCAGCGGTACGGTGGTCGCTACCCAAATGACCGATGCGACCGGTTTCTATGACTTCGCGGCAGTATTGCCGGGTGATTACACGGTACAGTTTGTTGCCCCAGCGGGTATGAACTTGGTCACAGCCAATCTGGGCAGTGATGACACGATTGACTCTGATCCGGCAGCGGATGGCAAGGTCGCGGTCACGGTGGTTTCCGGTATCGGCAACCAGACCGTGGATGCGGGAGTTGTGCCTGCCAAACTGGGTGATTACGTCTGGCAAGACCTGAATGGCGACGGCAAGCAGGATGCGGCAGAACCTGCGGTGGCAGGTGTTACCGTCAAGCTGCTGGACAAGGAGGGCAATCCAGTACTGGATGCAGGTGGCAATGCCCTTATCACGACGACCGACAAGGCTGGCAAGTACCAGTTCAGCGTATTGCCGGGCGAATACCGGGTGGGCTTCGAGCTGCCAGAGGGTGTGAAAGCGACCACGCTTGATCAAGGCGCTGATGATGCGGCGGATTCCGATGCTGACCCTGCAACTTTAATGACACCAGCGGTCACGCTGATCTCGGGTGCGCAAGACATCAGCCTCGATCTGGGGCTTGCACCTGCCACGATTACAGGTTACGTGATTGAAGACCTGAATGCCGATGGCAAGCTGGATGTAGGCGAAACCAGTCTCGCTGGCGTAACCATTACCCTGAGCGGTACGGATAGCTTCGGTGCGCCGGTGACGGCAACGACGACGACGGACAAGGATGGCTTGTATAGCTTCACCGTTCCGGCGGGTACTTACCACCTGAAGGAAACCAACCCGGCAGATTACCTCTCCAGTGGCAGTCAGCCCGGTACGGCAACAGGCGCGGCAGTGGTGAATGCAGATGAATTAACCACTCCGACCGTCAGCGGTACAACGGCTGAACACAATGACTTCCTCGACTACCGTGTGGGCAGCATTGCCGGGCAAGTGCGTGACGATGCGAACTACAACGCAACCTTGACGGATGAGGAAGCAGGTATTCCGGGCGTTACCATGACCTTGTTACTGGATAATGTGGCTGTAGCAAAAACCGCGACCGACAGCGGCGGCAACTACCTGTTCAGCAACCTGAAACCGGGTAATTACGTGGTGGTGGAAACGGATCTGCCGAAATGGGATTCCACCGCCGATACGCAAGCGGATAATGACAACCGCGTGCCAGTGGTATTGGCTTCCGCACAACACAGTACGGGCAATGATTTCCTAGATGCGAAACAACAAGGCAGCCTCAGTGGTGTGGTGTGGACAGATACCAACAGCAACGGGGTACGCGATGCGGGTGAACCTGTGTTGGTGGGCGTCAGCGTGACGGTGCTGGATAACAGCGGTAACGTCGTGGCTACGCTGACGACGGATGCGCAAGGTGCTTACACGGCTGTTGACCTGACACCGGGTACTTACACGGTGAAAGTTGACCCTGCTAGCTTGCCTGCGGGTTCACAGCAAACCGGCGACCCGGATGGTGTGAAAGATAACCAAAGCAGTGCCACCGTGTTGCCTTCGCAGGAAACCAGTGGTGTGAACTTCGGTTACGTGACGCTGATGTCACTCGGTGACCAGGCATGGCATGACTTGAACGCCAACGGGGTACAGGATGCGGATGAACCGGGTCTAGCCGGGGTAATGGTTGCCTTGTACCGTGATGCCAACGGCAATGGTCTTCCTGAAGCAGATGAGCAGTTGAAAGCCATGCTGACGGATAGCAAGGGTGCTTACCTGTTCAGCAATCTGTTGCCAGTGGATTACCTTGTTACCTTCAGCCAGCCGGATGGTTATCAACGCAGCCCGGCGAAGCAAGGCAGCGATGCCGCGCTGGATTCGGATGCGGATAGCAATGGTTTGGTCGTGGTGAACCTGAGCAACAGCCTGATGACGGTGGATGCCGGTTTCTACAAGTTGGGCAGCATCGGTGATTATGTGTGGCTGGATGCGAATGCCAATGGTATGCAAGATGCGGATGAGCCTGCGATTACCGATATGACGGTGCAGTTGTTGGATAAGGCGGGAACATTGCTGGTCAGTACCCTCACGGATGCGGCGGGTCTGTACCATTTCAATGCACTCGTGCCAGCGGATTACAGCGTCAAGTTTGTGGCACCGGAAGGCATTGTGTTTACCCAACAGGACAAGAGCACGGATGATACGCTGGATTCGGATGCGGACGGCAATGGTCTGGTGGCAGTGACACTGGCCTCCGGGCAAGCCATTACCAGCGTGGATGCGGGTATCCTGCCAGCCGCGATCAGTGGGCGGGTGTGGATCGACCGTAACGCGAATGGTCTGGATGATGCTGCTACAGAACCGGGTGTGCCGGGGGTGCGCGTCAACTTGCTGGATGCGAAAACCGGCGCAGTAGTCGCGACCACGACCACGGGTGCGGAAGGCCAGTACAGCTTCACGGGCATTTTGTCGGGTGAATACCTGATCGAAACCGTGCAGCCTGCCAACATGGCGTTTGTTACCCCGAATCAGGGGGACGACGACACGCTGGATTCCGATGTGCAAGTAACGGATGGGCGTAGCCCGGTGTTTGTGCTGCATTCTGCCGACAGCGTGACCGATGTGGATGCGGGTATCCAACCGGGTGAACTGGGTGATCACGTCTGGCTCGACCAAAACAATAATGGTCTGCAAGACGCAGGTGAAGCGGGTATTGGTGGTATTACTGTCAACCTGTTGGATGGCAGCGCTAACACCGTGGCTACTCAGGTGACGGATGCGACCGGCTTCTATAACTTCACCGGGGTATTGCCGGGTGATTACAGTGTGCAGTTTGTGTTGCCGGAAAAGGCGCAATTCACCAGCACCGACCAAGGCGCGGATGATGAGCTGGATTCGGATGTGGATGCGGCGGGCAAAGTCGCGGTCACGGTCATTTCCAACGTCGGCAACCAGACGGTCGATGCGGGTATCAAGCCTGCACTGATCAGCGGTACGGTGCTGAGTGATGATAATGCCAACGGTGTGCAAAACGATGCCGACAAACCGGTAGCGGGTGTCGTGGTGACACTGACCGGTACGGATGTGTTCGGTAATCCCGTGACGCTGTCAACCACTACGGCTGCGGACGGTCAGTACAGCTTTGCCGTGCCACCGGGTACTTACGGCCTCAAGGAAACCAATCCGGCGGACACGGTTTCTACGGGAAGCGAAGCGGGTACGCAAGGCAGCACAGTTGTCGATGCGGATGAGATCAGCGTGGTCGTGACCAGTGGTCAGGCATCTGCCCAGAACGACTTCCTCGATTACTTGCCAGCGCGTCTGAGCGGTCAGGTGCGTAACGATCTGGATGGCAATGGTAATCTGCTGGATGCAGAAGACGGCATTCCGGGCGTCACCGTCAGTCTGTGGCTGGAGGGTGCACAAGTCGCTATGACCACCACGGATGCAAGCGGGCATTACGCTTTCGAGAACCTGAAACCGGGCACGTACAGTGTGCGGGAGGCTGACCTTGAAACGTGGGTGTCGACGGCAGATGTGGAAGGTGCTAACGACAACCAGATTGCGGTTACGCTGCAATCGGGCGATGACAAGCCAGCGCAGGATTTCCTTGATGTCCAGCCTGTGGCTGTGTCTGGTCAGGTGCGGTTTGATGACGACCGCGACGGTGATCTGGCTGATAACGAAACCGGTCTGTCGGGCGTGACTGTCAGTCTGTTTACTGACCCGAATGGGGATGGTAATCCAGACGATGGCAAGCCTGTGCAAATCGTGCAGACCGATGCGCAAGGCCATTACACCTTTGTCGATGTGCTGCCGGGTACGTATGTGATCGTGGAAACCGACCCATCCAGCTACCAGTCAACAGCGGATGTGGATAGCCCTAACGATAACCAGATATTGCTGACAGTATTCTCGGCAACGCCTGACACGGGGAATGATTTCCTTGATGCCAGTGCCTTGGGTTCCTTGGGCGATGTGGTATGGCTGGATCAGAATAACGATTCCTTGCAAGACGGCACTGAGCCACCTGTTGCGGGTGTACCCGTGGTGTTGTCCGGTACGGATAGTGAAGGCAAACCGGTTAACCTGACCACCACGACGGATGCGGCGGGTAAATACTTGTTCGACAAATTGATGCCGGGTGTTTACACGCTTGAGTACCAGTTGCCGTTGGGGATGCGTTTGACCCTGCCGGATCAGGGGGGTAATGAAGCGTTGGATTCTGACTCTGACATGCTGGAGCGTACCGTGACGGTGACGCTGACCGCCGGGGAACACAATCTGGATGTGGATGCCGGAGTACGCCCAGCGTCGGTCAATGGTTCCTTGTGGCAAGACACCAATGGTGACGGGCAACATAACAACGGTGAGCCAGCGTTGCCGGGTGTGACGGTGGCGCTGTTCAGTGACCCGAATGGTGATGGCGATCCATCTGACGGTGTGCCTGTCGGTACGACGGTCACGAATCCTGACGGTGACTATGACTTTACGGGGCTGATGCCGGATGATTACGTCATTGTGGTGACGCCGCCTGTTGATTACTTGCCAGTGCCTGCGGATCAGGGCGGTGATGATACGACGGATAGCGACATTCATCACACCCTGCGTTTGCCGATCAAGCTGGAATCGGGTGATACCTTCCACGTGGATGGCGGTTTCTACCAGTTGGGCAGCTTCGGCGACCGTATCTGGCTGGATCTGAACGGCAATGGCAAGCAGGATGCGGAAGAGCCGGGTGTACGTGATGTCTCGCTGCTGTTGCTGGATGCCGCAGGCGAGCCGGTCATGAACCTGTTGAACCCGTCACAGCCTTACCGTCTGGTATCGGATGTGAACGGTGAATACCGCTTCTCCAACCTGTTGCCGGGGCAATACCAGGTGCAACTGGAAGGGCTGGATGGTTTCGTGCTGACCCAAACGGATGCGGGGACGGATGACACGCTTGACAGTGATGCCAATGCCAATGGGCGGATGGTTGCTAACGTTATGTCTGGTGCGCATAACCCGGAGGTGGATGCAGGTATTCTGCCAGCCAGTCTGACAGGTCGGGTATGGGTTGATTACAACAGCAGCAATTCACTGGATGACGGCATGTATGCTGAACCGGGTGCTGTCGGGATGGTGGTCAATCTGTTGGATAAGGATGGCAAACTGGTCGCCACCACGACGACCGGAACGGATGGCCTTTACAGCTTCAGCGGTATTTTGCCGGGGCAGTATCAGGTTGAATTCGTTACTCCAGCCAATATGACCCTGACGGCTGCGAATGTGGGCGACGATGATACGCTGGATTCGGATGCTGACCCGGCAACGGGGCGCACGGAACTGTTTACCATCACGTCCAGCACGGCGGTGAAGGACATTGACGCAGGTATCCAAGCCGGTGCGCTGGGCGACCGCGTGTGGGTGGATGTGAACGAAAACGGTGTGCAGGATACAGGCGAGCCGGGTGTGGCAGGTGTGAGTGTCAAGCTGATCGACAGCAATGACAAGGATGTTGCCTTGACCACCACCGATGCCACGGGTTTCTACGCGTTCCGGGATGTTGTGCCGGGTACTTATACCGTGCAGTTCATGCTGGCAGATACCCTCAAACTGACCGCGCCGGATCAGGGCGATGATGATGCTATGGACTCGGATGCTGACCCCGTAACGGGCAAGGCGACGGTGCTGGTAGGCTCTGGCGTATCGGCTAATCAGACAGTGGATGCGGGTATCCTGCCTGCGAAACTGGGTGATTATGTCTGGCTGGATGCTAACCGTAACGGCGTGCAGGATGCCGATGAAACGCCGTTGGCGAATGTGATTGTGTTGTTGCTGGATGCGCAAGGTGAACACGTTGCCACCACCCAGACCGACAAGGATGGCAAATACCAGTTCAGCGTGCCACCGGGTCAGTACAGCGTGCAGGTGATGTCGCTGGAAAGCAGCTTTGCCGCCGCGCATCAGGGTGACAATACCGCGCTGGATTCGGATGTGGATGCGACGGGTATGATGCCACTGACCACGTTTGCCTCAGGCAGCGTGACTACTGAGCTGGATGCGGGGATTTTGCCAGCGTCACTGAGCGGTAAAGTGGTCAACGATGTGTGGGCGAACGGGACACTGGAGCCAACGGATGGTGGCATTGCCAACGTGACGGTGAGCATCAGCGGTACGGATAGCTTTGGCAATACGCTTAGCATGGTGACGACAACGGGGGCGGATGGCAGTTACCAGTTCATCCTGCCACCGGGCACGTATACCGTGACGGAAAGCCAGCCAGAGGGTCATGTATCCACGGGCAGCATGGCGGGTTCCAACGATGGCACCGTCATCAGCGATGATGAAGTGAGCATTGTGCTGGTCAGCAATGATCAGGTGGAAGGGGTTAGCTTCCTCGACTATGAACCGGCGTCTTACGTGGTGCTGAGTGGTACGGTGCTGGATGACCATAACCACAACGCTCAGGCGGATACGGCTGAGTTGGGTATTGCTGAGGTGAGCGTAACCTTGTTCACTGACCCGAATGGCGATGGCGACCCGACGGATGGTACGGCGGTGCAAACGGTGCTGACGGACAGCAGCGGTCACTTCACCTTCGACGGTGTGCCAGCAGGGCAATACGTGGTAGTGGAAAAAGATCCGCCTAACTACGAGTCGACTGCTGACAATGGCGGGGAAAACGATAACCGTGTGCCAGTGACGCTGGTTTCCGGGCAAGTGACCACCAAGCCGTTGTTCCTTGATGCGCAGCCGCAAGGCAGTCTGAGTGGCTATGTGTTGTTCGATACGGACAATAATGGCAGCTTTGAGGATGCTGATAATGGTCTGGAAGGCGTTAATGTCATGCTGTTCAGTGATCCGAATGGCGACGGCAACCCGGATGATGGCGAGCGTCTGGATGCTGTACTGACCGATGCAAGCGGGCATTACGTATTCATCAATGTCATTACGGGTAACTGGGTGGTCGTCGCTGTCGACAAGCCGGGGTATGTTTCCACCGCCGATGTGGCACTGGATAACGATAACCGTATCCCAGTCGTCGTGGCAGCAACGGATGGTGCGACGCAATGCCGTTTACCGGATGCTACGGCAAGTTGTACCGGCCTCAACTTCCTGGATGGTCAGCTTAATAGTGGTATCCAGTTGTTGAAAACTGCTTACCAAGGCCATGATGGTGGTGCGAAGTGCGGGACGGATGCTGCCAAGTCAGAGCTGACGCTGGTTGACATCGACAAGGACAAGCGTGAAAACGTGACGTACTGTTTCGAGGTGACGAACACGGGCGACAACTGGCTGACACAGGTGGCTGTGATAGATGAAACCCTTGGCCTGACTACCGACAAGCTGAAACCGTTGGGTACAGTGCCTGCTATCCTTGCGCCGCAAGGCAAGGATGCCAATGCCCGTATCCGTTACTACTACGAGCATGAAATCACCGCCGGTATCATCAACAAGGCCAGCGTTACTGCCCGGCCGGTGCTGGAAGATGGCACGCTACTGGATGGTGCGCTTGATGCTACCAGCAACAGTTCGGTGAATATCCGCTTTGTGTTTGACCCGCCTACGGCTCTCAAGACGGTTACACCAGCCGGTGAACAGGTGATGTTGTGGCAAATGGTATGGATCAACAGCAGCAGTGATAACGTCGCCGGGGTGGAAATCTATGACGGTGTGCCGGAAGGTACGCACTACGCAGCGATGCAAGCGGGTGCGAATGTCAGCCCTGATGGGGTTTACTGTGAAGCACGGGGTACGTCGGTCACGGCTACCTGCCGCTACGAAGCGCCGAGTCAGGACTTCCCACGCGGTCGGGTATTCTGGTCAGGAACGATTGGCTCGGATGCTGGTAATACGACTGAGCAGGTTGCTGCCAACGAAGTGGTGATCCGCTTCTACAGCGCACTCGATAAAGTAGGTGATCAGCGAACCATTACCAACCAAGCACATTCAAGCTGGGATTTGAATGGAGACGGTCAGCCGGAATACACCGATGTCATGACTGACAATGGTGATACCGACGCGACAGGCGATAGCACCAGTATCTCGCTGGGTTCCCCGTTACAAATCCCGACCTTGGGTGAATGGGCACTGTGGTTGTTGAGCTTCCTGATGGTGTTGGTAGCCTTTGGCTACCGGCGCAAGGGGGGAGGGTATCGCTAAGTTGGTGATGATTGGCTGAAAAGCAAAAGGGGCGGAATATTCCGCCCCTTTTTATTACCGGGAAGCCGTTATTTCCGGGAAAGCGTTAAATGCCCCACAACGCAACAAAGCTTACCAACCCGATAGCCAGAATGCTGTAAAGCTCAATGGCACGCCCTCTGCCGACGGGTAATAAGGCAGAACGTACCCCGGTTTTGGTTTCCACAAAGCGGATATTATCCAAATCATCCAGCAATAAATGCAGCAAGTAACTGGCGCTGGATGCTAAAAATGCTGGTATTGCCGCCGCAGCACCTACGGTCAAATAAGCAACCCACGCCACACCCAGCGATAAACAGACGGCTGCAATGACTGAATGTGTATGCCCGCCACGTTTCATGATCTGGCTCAACACTTCCCAGAAGCGCGACACCATGAACGAAGCGACGGGGATTGCCAGCAACAAATCCGTTGGGCGGTAAACAAACTGGATGCTAGGAACTAGCACGGCAGCAAGGCGGCTAAGGCGCTGTACCATGCGGAAACTGCTGGAATGGGTATTATCAATGTCGGGTAATAAGCCGCCGACATAACCACTTAGCGCGGTGACGCCGATGACTTCCCAACCCAGTTCTGGTGCGATGATGGATGAAATGGCGGCGGCGCCAACGCCGGTTGCTGCTGCTGCCAGATGGTACGTGCTGCACTCTGTCATGATGCTTGCCCCTATATAATTGTCTATTTTTGTTTCGCCGAATGCTTTCAATGCTTTATGTCCGTGCCCACGTTCATGAAGCAGTTTGTTGTTTATACTTAGAAAGATTAGGCCGGATAAGTTCCGGCCATCTTCATCCCCTTTATTTATTTAATGTGCTGCCAGCGGGGAATAGGCGCACCTTTCTCCTAGCGATTGATTCTTTCAGGTGACTTAGTGATGCCCGCGAAAAAAGAGGGGGAGACGAGCTCCCCCATTCGGGCTTTTGCGTCGGGTTGACACTATAATTTTTATGATAATGTTGATTAATCTTATAACAACCAAGCTGAATGGGAGATAAATGATCAACATGAAAAGGGCTGCAAGGGTTTTTGAATAGCGCTACAATCACACCCATGTCAGGAAATAGCTTTGGAAAACTGTTTACCGTGACCTCCTTCGGTGAGAGTCATGGACCCGCAATCGGTTGCATCGTAGATGGCTGCCCGCCCGGACTCGCCCTCACGGAAGCCGATATTCAAATTGACCTGGATCGGCGTAAGCCGGGGCAGAGTCGCCACACCACTCAACGGCGCGAAGCCGATGAGGTGCAAATCCTTTCTGGCGTGTTCGAGGGTAAAACCACGGGCACGACCATTGCGCTGATCATCCATAACACCGATCAGCGCTCCAAGGATTACGGCGACATCATGGATCGCTTCCGCCCCGGTCATGCCGATTACACGTATTACAAAAAATACGGCTTCCGCGATTACCGTGGTGGTGGGCGTTCCTCGGCGCGGGAAACCGCGATGCGAGTCGCGGCCGGGTCGATTGCCAAGAAGTGGTTATTTGAGCGTTACGGCGTCGTGATTCGCGGCTACCTCTCGCAACTTGGCCCCATCGTCGCGGAAACGCTGGATTGGGATGAAATCGCCAATAACCCATTCTTCTGCCCGGATGCCAGCAAAGTACAGCCGATGGAAGATTACATGGATGCCTTGCGCAAGGAAGGCAATTCCGTCGGGGCGAAAATTACCACGGTAGCGTCCCATGTGCCGCCGGGTTGGGGCGAGCCAATTTTCGACCGGCTGGATGCGGACATTGCCCATGCGATGATGTCGATCAATGCCGCCAAAGGTGTGGAAATCGGTGCCGGTTTCGACTGCGTGGCGCAAAAAGGCACGGAGCACCGTGATGAAATCACCATGCAAGGTTTCTTGAGCAATCATGCGGGCGGGATTCTGGGTGGGATTTCTTCGGGGCAGGAAGTCATCGTGCATACCGCCTTCAAACCCACTTCGAGTATGCGTCTGCCGGGGCGCACGGTGAATCTGGACGGCGAAGCGGTGGAAGTGATTACCAAAGGCCGCCATGACCCCTGCGTTGGCATTCGGGCGACACCGATTTGCGAAGCCATGCTGGCGATTACGCTGATGGATCATGCGTTGCGGCATCGGGCGCAAAATGCGGATGTCACGACCGATTTACCGGATATTCCTGCGTCGCCTTGAAACTAACGTCTGCTGATACTGTTGCCACGAAGCCGCCTTATGGGCGGCTTTCGGTTTTCTACTTCGTCTATTTTGCCGCCTTGGGCGTGTTCGTGCCGTATTGGACGGTATACCTGAAAAAGGTTGCCGGGTTTTCGCCTGCCCAGATCGGTGAGTTGATGGCGGTGTTCATGGCAACCAAAATCGTTGCACCGTTCATTTGGGGGTGGTTGGCGGATCATACCGGGGAACGTTTACGCATTATCCGGGTGGCAAGCCTGCTGGCGGTGGTGTGTTTCGCCGGGGTGTATTGGCAGCAAAGTTTTGGCTGGATGGCTTTGGTGATGGCGGGTTTTGGGTTTTTCTGGAATGCGTCATTGCCGCAATTTGAAGCGCTGACCTTGAATCATTTGGGGCGCGATATTGGGCGTTATAGCCGGATTCGGCTGTGGGGTTCAGTTGGTTTCATCGTGATGGTGGCAAGTTTGCCCAACGTGCTGGAACGTTACGGTATTGCGCTGGCAGTGGATGCGATTTTGCTGCTGTTCATGGGGATTTGGCTGACGACATGGTTGGTGCAGGACAAACCCCACGCGACACACACGGTACAATCCAGCCGTTTGCGTGAGGTATTGCGCCAACCGACGGTGTGGGTATTGCTGCTGGCGTGTGCCTTGCAACAGGCCAGCCACGGGGCGTATTACACCTTTTTCAGCATTTATCTGGAAGATCACGGTTATTCGCGTAACTTCACCGGCTGGATGTGGGCGCTGGGCGTGATGGCTGAAGTGGCCTTGTTCTGGATGATGCACGGTTTGATTGAGCGTTTCGGGGCGGCGCGGTTGTTTGTGCTGGCGATGTTTTTGACCGGGGTGCGCTGGCTGGTGCTGGGGACGTGGGTGGATAATATGCCCATCCTGATGCTGTCACAGTTGTTTCATGCGGCGACTTACGGGCTGTTTCATGCTTCGGCAATTCACTTGATCCACTACCAGTTTCCGGGGAAATTGCAGGGCAGGGGGCAAGCCTTGTATTCCGGCCTGAGTTACGGGGCAGGCGGCGCAGTTGGTAGCTTGCTGAGTGGTTATGCTTGGGAATACTGGGGGGCGGCGGATACGTTTTATATAGCAACCCTGATTGTGGGTGTGGGCTGGATACTGGCTTTGATTTACGTGCGGGAGGATACCCATGTTACCCATCACTGAGCCGTTGCAGGCTAGCGAAATTCGCCGTCAATTGGATAGCGCGACGCTGCTGGCCTTGAACGATATCCACGTATTCCCGGAATTGGACTCCACCAACCGTTGGGCTTTGCAGCAAGGTGTATGCGGTGATGTGTGTCTGGCGGAACAGCAAAGCGCCGGGCGGGGCAGACGTGGGCGGCAATGGCAATCACCGTCCGGTGTGAATGTGTACCTGTCCGTGCGTTGGTGTTTCACCCCTGTGCCGGAACATTTACCGCTGTTGAGTTTGGTAACAGGCTTGGCTGTGGCGGAGGCACTCGAAGATTGTGCGATTCACGGCCATGGCCTGAAATGGCCGAACGATGTGTACTATGATGGAAAGAAGCTCGGTGGTATCTTGCTGGAAGCCGTCGGTTCACTGGAGCAGGTGGTGATTGGTATTGGCCTGAACGTTAATATGTTGCCGGAAGCCGGGGCGGAGATTGACCAGCCGTGGACGAGCCTGCAACAGATTGCCGGTAAACCTGTGGAGCGTAATGTATTGGTGTCTGCTGTATTGCAACGCTTACTCAAACGCTTGAGGGGTTTTTCCCGGCTGGATATGGCACAATTCCAGACAGATTGGCAGCAACGTGATGTGCTGTTGGGGCGTCAAGTGCAAGCCTTAAGTGGGACAGAAGTGTTGCTAGGGCTTGCGTCAGGCATCAACAATCAGGGACAATTAATAATTGAATTTAATGATGGATCAATAAAAAATCTGTCGTCAGCGGATGTATCGGTACGGATGTAATGGTTTTGCTGGTAGATGCAGGCAACTCACGCCTGAAATGGTCGGAGCTTGGTGCTGCGGGTAATCCTTCTGCCCAGCAGGCGCTCGCCTATGGGGATCGCCCCGCGCTGGCCAGCGTTATCGACTTGCTGGATGCTTACCCGACTGTCGGGCATATTACCCTCGTGCATGTTTTGACTCAGCTCTTTGCCGATAGTGTGCAGGAAGCCTGTGATCAGCGTGGCATTCAGTTGCATAGCGTGCGCTCGGTAGCGCGGGCTTACGGCATTACCAATGGCTATCAAAACCCCGCAGCCTTGGGTGCTGACCGTTTTGTGGGTCTGGTGGCTGCGCATCATCAGGCTAATGGATTCGCCAGCATTGTGATTGATTGCGGCACCGCGATTACGGTGGATGCGGTGGAAAGCGACGGGCGGCATTTGGGTGGGCTGATCCTGCCCGGTTTGCAACTATCCGCCGATGCCCTGATTGCCCGAGCGCAAGGCCGCTTGAGCTTGTCCTTTGAACACCCCGGTATTTTTGCGGATAGCACCGACAGAGCCATTGGCAGCGGTTGCCTGTTTGGGATAGTGGGGGCGATCGAGGGGATTTGCGCCCGGATGCAGCACCGCATGTCTGCCCCGTTGGTGCGGGTATTGACGGGTGGTGATGCGGAACATCTGCGCCCGTGGTTGCAGGGTGATTATCAGGTGCAGCCTGATTTGTTGATGCACGGGCTAAGTTACATTACGGAGCAGACAGCATGTACCAGTTGTTGATTGCGCTGCTGTTCCTGAATGTGTCGGCACTGACCTGGACGGCGGTATTAGCCCCGTCTAAACAGGCATTTCAGCCTGTACTGGTGGAACCCACGATTCCGGCGCTGGAATTGCGTCAGGATGTGGATGAAGTGGTTTACCGCAGCACGTCCTCCAAGACGCAAAGCAGTTGTTATACCATTGGCCCTTATAATAGCGAAAAAGCCGCACAACAGGTGGCGGGCAAGGTGCGGGGCTTTGGGTTGGCGGTTAATATTCGTCACATGAAAAGCATGGAAACACTGAACTTTTTTGTCTACATCCCGCCTGCGACTGAGTATGTTCAGGCTGAAAAAATGGCGCGGGATATTGCTCAAAATGATGTGCAGGATGTGAAAATTATCCCTGATGGCCCTTATCAAAACGCGATTGCCTTGGGGTTTTTCAATAACTTGAACAAGGCGAAACGCCACGCCGAATACATCCGCTACCTTGGCTATGACGCTCGTTACACGGAACAACAAGCGCCCCGTGAAGTTTTCTGGGTCGATTATGACGAACCTTTCGGCAGCAATACCCCGGTGCAGGCGTGGAGTGCCGCTGTCGATGCCACGTCTGAAGTACAACGGATTCCCCGTTCCTGCCGCTAATCTCCGCTTCGTCAGAAAAATTTGACCGGGCGTGATAATCCCAAGCAATACCGCTATTTCTCACCTATATAAATGCCTTGGGTAGTGTTTTCCTTGCGTGAGGTGGGGTGTTTTATGGTCAAAGTTGAAGCGTCAAGCTATAAATCGTGGCAACAGGTGTTGTTCTGGGTGGGTTGGCTGTCATTGCTGATACCGGGTTATTTCATCAGCTACGGGTTTTCGCTGGTGGGTTCGTTGGTGTTAAGTGGTTACAACGAAACCGTGGATTTGGTGCTGGTGCTGATCATGGGCACGGCACTGATTGAGTTGTTGCTGATCGGGATTTATACCTTGACCCGTTACTGGTTTCATGAATCTTCATTTAGGCGTTTGGTGGCATGGTTAGTATTGGGGGCAGCGGGTATTCCACTGGCAGCCTTGCTGGGTTGTGTCTATGCTTATGCAAAACTTAACCTGTATCTGTAGCTCTTTTCGGGAGAAATCATCATGCGTCAGTTCATACTGTTTGCCTTCGCTTTCGCGTTGATATTGCCCGTGCAAGCCAAGGATGTGAAAAATACCATCGACCTGAGTACTGAGAGTTGCCTCAATACCAACGATTCCACCGCCGGGATGCTGGAATGTTTCACCCGTGCAGAACAGGAGTGGGATACCGAACTCAACCGTGTTTACAAGGCGTTGCAAAGCAAACTCAAACCGGCAGGGCAGGATGCGCTGAAACAGGCGCAACGGGCGTGGATAACGCAACGTGACAAGGAATTCGAGCTGATCAATGCCATCCACGGGCAAATGGATGGGACGATGTGGATCGCGGTGATGGCCAGTAAACGCAACGATGTTGTTAAAGCACGGGCGGAAGCCTTGCAAGCCTATATTGACCTGATGGTAGAGGGCGGGCGCTAAGGCATTGGCTTACAGCCATTTGCGCCGTTTGAACGCAATCAACATGCCGATAGCGAGCGCGATCATGATGCCCCATACGCCGAAATAGCCGTATTGCCAGTGCAACTCTGGCATATGGGTGAAATTCATCCCGTATACCCCGACGATAAAGGTTAACGGGATGAAAATCGTCGCAATCACCGTCAAGACGCGCATGATGTCATTCATACGGTTGCTGAGGCTAGAAAGGTAAATGTCCAACATTCCGCTAAGCATTTCGCGGTAAGTTTCGATCAGGTCAATGATTTGCACCGCATGGTCGTAACAGTCACTGAAATACGGGCGCAGGGTTTCATCGACCAGTTCCCCGTCGTGCTGGATCAGGCGGCTGATGACCTCTCGCTGCGGCCACAGTGCGCGGCGCAACAGTAACAAATCGCGCTTGAGCTGGTGCAAAGTGTTGAGGATGCGTTTGTCAGGGTTTTCCAGTACCCGCTCTTCCAGATCTTCGATTTGCTCACCAAGGTCTTCCAGCAGAGGAAAGCCGGAGTCGATCACCACATCCACCAGCGTATACAGCAAATATTCCACCCCACGGCTACGGATGCGCCCGAAACCTTGTCGCAAGCGTTCCCGCACTGGCTCAAACGCCTTGCCATCACCGCTGCAAAAGCTCAGCAAGTGTCCTTTACCGACGAACAGGCTGACTTGTTCCAGCAGGATTTCATCGCCTACCAGATGCGGCAGGTTGAGGATCAGAAAAGCATGGTGCTCGGTAAAGTCGATCTTGGGGCGCTGCCCGCTGTTGAGCACATCTTCCAGCGCGAGTGGATGCAGGCCGAAAGTTTCGCCCAGCTCGCGGATAGCTGTGGGGTCATTCACACCTGTGACATCCAGCCAGTCAACGTATGCGTTTTGTTGCGCGATGCGGCATTGTTCCGGGGTAGGCGACAGGGTTTCGCTGAACTGACTATCGCTGTATTCCAGTAGGGAAATGCGGGTGGCATTAGCGGTTTCAGCACCATGACGGGACAGGGTTCCCGGTGGTGTGCCCGGTGGGTGGTAACGTTTGCCGAAAGTTTCCATGTGATTCCCTGTGAATGCTGATTTATGACGGGGATCATAGCGCAATTGCACGCAAGGGCTACAATGCTAAGTATGTTTACGGAGTTCCTCATGAAAGTCCCCATCCTCTTGCTGCTCGCCTGCCTGCCGCTGTTGCCAGCTTGTCAGGAAAGCACTACCAATACCCTGCAAGGCTACGTCGAAGGCGAATACGTACACCTCGCCGCTCCATTTGCCGGAACGCTGCAAACCCTCGCCGTACAACGCGGGGCGCAAGTCAAACAGGGCGACCCCGCCTTTACCCTCGAACAGCAGAACGAAACCGCCGCCCGCCAAGGCGCCACCGACCGCTTGCACGCTGCCGAAGCGCAACTTGCCGATCTGCAATCCGGCAAACGCCCGCAGGAACTGCAAGTGATTCGCGCCCAACTCACACAGGCACAAGCCGCCGCACAGCTTTCCGCGACCGAATTACAGCGCGTCGAACGTCTGGTCAAAGGCCGTTTCATTTCCAGTGACCAGCTCGACACCGCCCGCACCAACGACAAGCTTAATCAGGCCAAAATCACCGAATTACAGGCACAATTGAGTGTCGCCGAACTCGCCGCCCGCCCGGATGCGTTGAAAGTCGCCGAAGCCAATGTCGCTGCCGCCCGCGCTACCCTGCAACAAGCCGACTGGCAACTTGCACAGAAAACCGTCACCGCTACCCGCAATGGTTTGGTCAACGACACCTATTACCAGCAGGGCGAATGGGTTCCTGCTGGCAGCCCGGTGCTCAGCATCCTGCCGCCCGAAAACCGCAAAGTGCGCTTTTTCATCCCCGAACCACAACTTGGCAGCCTGCAAACCGGCCAAACCGTACAAGTTAGTTGCGACGGTTGCGGCGACTCCATTCCCATGAAAATTAGCTACATTTCCCCGCAAGCCGAATACACCCCACCCGTCATCTACAGCAAGGATTCGCGTGAAAAACTGGTCGTGATGGTGGAAGCCGTGCCGAATGCAGCAGATGCAACCCGCTTAAAGGTTGGGCAGCCAGTGGATGTAACCCCATGACCCTCGCCATTGACGTGCGTGGCCTAAACAAACACTTCGGCGACAAACACGTCGTGCAGGACCTTTCGCTGCAAGTCAAACAAGGTGAAATCTTCGGCTTCCTCGGCCCCAACGGCAGCGGCAAAACCACCTCTATCCGCATGTTGTGCGGCCTGCTCACCCCTGATAGCGGCGAAGGCCAATGCCTCGGCTACGACGTGATCCGCGAAACCGCCGCCATCAAGCGCCGCGTCGGCTACATGACCCAACGCTTTTCGCTGTGGGAAGACCTCACCATTCGCGAAAACCTCGATTTCATCGCCCGCATGTACGGCATGAAAAACCGCAAGCAGGCCGTCAACGAGGTGCTGGTCAAACTGGGTCTGGAAGAACGCCGCAACCAGCTCGCAGGCGCACTCTCCGGGGGGTGGAAACAACGCCTCGCCCTCGCCGCCTGCATGATGCACGAACCGCAACTGCTGCTGCTCGACGAACCCACCGCAGGCGTCGACCCCGCCGCCCGCCGCGATTTCTGGGATGAAATCCACCAACTCGCCGCACAAGGCATCTCGGTACTGGTTTCCACCCACTACATGGACGAAGCCGAACGCTGCCACAAACTTGCCTACATCGCCCGAGGCAAACTGCTGATTACTGGCACGATCAAGGAAGTGATTGCCAGCCAGCAACTGGTGGCGTGGGAGGTCAGCGGTGACAACGGCTTGCAAGACCTCGCCGAACAATTACGCGCCTTGCCCGCAGTGGAGCAAGTCACCGCCTTTGGCAGCCGCCTGCACATTATCGGCAACGACGCGACGGCGCTGGCAGCAGCCTTACAGCCCTTCCGCCAGCAAGCCGGTTTCCAGTGGGAAAAGATCGACGCCGGGCTGGAAGACGTGTTTATCAGCCTGATGGAGAGGAACATCCGCCAGCAGGAGGCCGCATGACGTTTGGCGCATCTTTCGCCCGTCTGTGGGGCATCGCCCTGAAGGAGCTCATCCAGTTGAGCCGTGACCGGCTAACTTTTGGCATGATCGTCGGCATTCCCATCATGCAATTGCTGCTGTTCGGTTTCGCGATTAACTCTGACCCCAAACACCTGCCGACTGCGATCAATGTGCAGGACAACAGCGTGTTTAGCCGCACTTTTATCCGTAGTCTGGAAAACACGGGCTATTTCCAGATCGTGCAGCAAGTGCACAGCGAAGCGGAAGCTGATCGGCTGTTGGCAGAAGGCAAAGTACAGTTCGTGGTCAATATCCCGCCCGATTTCTCGCACCAACTGGTACGCGGCGAACGCCCGGCGATCCTGCTGGAAGCGGATGCGACTGACCCAGCAGCGACCAGCAATGCATTGGCTTCGTTAGTGACGGTGGGGCAATCAGTGCTCAACCGCGACCTGAGCGGGTCGTTGGCGAAATTGCGCCCCACCGATGCGCCGTTTGAGGTGCGCGTCCACCGCCGTTACAACCCGGAAGGCGTTACTCAGTACAATATCGTGCCGGGGCTGATGGGGGTGATCCTGACCATGACGATGGTGCTGATGACCGGGTTGGCGATGACCCGCGAGCGCGAACGCGGCACTTTCGAGAATTTGCTGGCGACTCCGGCGAAACCGTTGGAGGTGATGGTGGGCAAGATTGTGCCTTACATCATGATCGGGCTGGTGCAAATGACGCTGATTTTGCTGGCAGCCAAGTTCATTTTCGCCGTGCCATTTCAGGGCAGTCTGGTGCTGCTGTACGCGGTGTCGCTGCTGTTCATCGCCGCCAACCTGACGCTGGGGATGACGTTTTCTACCATTGCGCGTAACCAGTTGCAGGCGATGCAGATGACCTTCTTTTTCTTCCTGCCGTCGATTTTACTGTCGGGATTTATGTTCCCATTTCGGGGGATGCCAGAATGGGCGCAGGTCATTGGCAATGTGCTGCCGCTGACGCATTTCCTGCGGCTGGTGCGCGGGATTCTGCTCAAGGGCAACAATATGTATGAAATGTGGCCGCATGTATGGCCGATATTGCTGTTTACGCTGGTGATCGTGGCGCTTGGTGCAAAATTCTACAAACGCACGTTGGATTAAGATTTATTTTAATAAAAAAAGACAAATGTCATGTTTTTTACGATAAATGGTCTATATTTATAGATAAGCGGCTTTCATTCTCATTAAATATATAACACCTGATGGTCGTGAGCTTAATCTGATACCAACCCTGGAGAAGGAACATGGCTAATGAAGAATGGGGAAAACCCGACGGGCATTCAGAGCCTGTCATACTACCTGATGATTTTCATGGAAAATCCAAAGAGAAATTCGGCAAACTCAAACACGCGGATGTAAGTTTCGAGCGTTATCTGGCGCATGAAACAGCCGAATTCCAGCGTCAACAAGCGTTGGAACATAACCCTGAATTGCAATACAAGCCGAAGTGCGGGGCAATGACACCGTGCGGCAACGGCGATTTCGAGAAAGCCCTCGACGTGACGCAATGGCATGGGGCGTATGGCTCATTGCCACTGAATATTAACAGTCTCACCGCAGGGATTATGGGCGGAGCAATTACCGCTCCTAACTCACATCAAACCTGGGTCAGTGCGGGCACAGACCCTAATGTTGGCATATCCACCACCGCACAGGGTTCTCCAGGTGCAGTACGGATTGGTAATGCTGTCGCGGGGTTTGGCTGTGAACTGCTATCCAAAACCTTCGTGGTGACTCCTGCTGTCAGCACGATCAACTTTTGGTATGCGGTCGTGCTTCAGAATCCCGCCGGTCATCCACCCAGTGACCAGCCTTTCTTTCAGGTAAGGGTGACTGCCGGTGGCAGTGTAGTACCAGGTGCGTTTGACTTTGGTGGCGGCTCGGATACCCTGATTGCCGATAGCACCAACCCGTTCTTCCAGACAACCACGGTGGGTTCCGAGAAGATTGTCTATAAGGATTGGAGTTGCGCCCAAATCAACCTGACAAGCCAGATCGGACAAGTCGTGACGGTTGAGTTCATCACCGCCGATTGTGGCTATGGTGCGCACTGGGGTTATGCCTACCTTGATAATTTCTGCGGAGACTGTTGCGGTTCATGGAATCTCACTTACGACTGTGAGAACAGTACACATTGTGGCTCGGGTCAAGTGTGTTTCGATTATGAACTGCCTACCGTCAACAAGCTGACTGGCAGTGTTACCATCACGCTTGATCTTTACCAGAATGGCGTCGTGGTAGGAAACCTGAGCAGTGGCGTGCTGACTAGCGGAACCTCCTATTGCTTCGCCATTACGCCTGTATTGTTGGCGGGGATGAATGCCAGTCTGGGCGGCTTTGATTTTGTCGCGACGGGGCATTTTGCTATCGGCAGTACCTCTTTGGGAACCATGCTGGTCGGTGCTGCGCCAGACGGTATTGATGTCGGCAAAAACAATGATTATCAGATTGCCTGCAAAAGCTGTATGGATATAAGGCACGAGCAGGAAGCTTACCTGCACAAGCAGTGCGCGGGTAAATACAATCTGCTGCCATCCATCCATTGCGATTGTCCAGATGCGGAACCTCTGCCTCCTGATGATTGCCATTGCGACTGTACGCCGGTCACGCTGCCTGAGCTGGTGCCGTGTATCTCCGTCAAATGGGGTGACAGCCGTTGCGACCGTCTGGAGACAAACGACGTTGAGGTTTTATGCGTTACGGTCTGTAACTGTTATTCCAATGTAACGTTTAACAGCCTCTCGATCGGGCATATCGGCGTGACGGACATGGCGGGGAACCCTGTGCCGCTGTTGCCGGATGGTACACCTTCCGTGCAAATCTTCCCGTCTGGCCCCATTTGTTTCGGGAGCCTCGGCCCTTGCAAAAGTCCGAACCAACCCAGTTGCGTGTCAAGGGAGTTGGTGTTGTACACACGCGGGGCAATAGGGCAGGACTACCGTTTGTCCTTCGATGGCATTTGCTTCTCCATCCTCCACCATGTTGAGGTAGAGAAGTGCTTTGTGATCAACCTGTGCCAAGATTGATGGCTTGAGGGTATTGGGAAACATGCCCTGGCGATGAGTCAGGGCATGACTGCGTTGCCAAACAAGGCGGCTGCAATATTTTCTGCCAAAAATCAGCACTGGGAATTGTTATACTCTGGGGAAAACCAACGTGAGCAATAGCCAGAACCATGACCCAGCACAGCAGACCTCTCAAGTTGCCGATTGGCATTCAGGACTTTGCCGACATTCGCGAAGAGGGCTACCTGTATGTGGTTGACATCCTCCCCTCCCTGAAGGAAGGGGATTCCTACTGCATTCAGCTAGATAGTGTCTGACCGGAAACCCTAAAACCCTTTTCCGATCAAGATGCTACGCCCGTTTTCCTTGCCCTAAGATTTCCCGGAAGCAGGCCAGAAAGCTGCAAAAGCGCCCAAAATAGGGCAAAATAGGGCATCCATCCGCCAAACTTCGCAGGAGACACACGATGCGTGAAGTGATCGCCCGCCAACTTCGCCTGGGTCACGCTGACATCGGCAGGCTGACCTTCAACCCACGTTCGCGGGACGACATCCCGCAGGTGTTGCAAGGGCTGCAATACATTTATGTGACAGACGAACTGCGTGAGGCGGTGTTTGCGGTGCTGGAAAAGCGGGTTCCGGCGGAGGTGGACGCCAGCCGTGGACGCCCCGGCATGGATCTGTGGAATGCGCTGGTGCTGGCGACATTGCGGGTGAACCTGAACTGGGACTATGACCGGCTGCTGGAGATGGCGAACCAGCACCGCAGCATCCGTCAGATGCTGGGGCATGGTTTCTGGGATGATGACGATGAGTACAAGCTGCAAACGGTCAAGGACAACGCCGCTCTGGTGGACGAAGCCAGCCTGCAACGCATCAACCAGTTGGTGGTGGAGGCCGGTCACAAGCTGCTAAAAAAAAAGCCGCGCCGCTGAGCGCCCGTTGTGACTCCTTCGTGGTGGAAAGCAACATCCACTACCCGACCGACATCAACCTGTTGTACGACGCGGTGCGTTGTTCGGTGCGCACGGTGGCCGATTGGTGTGAAGGGCACGGCGACAGCCGCTGGCGGCAATGGCAGTACAATCTCCGCCAGGTGAAGAAAGCCTGCCGTCATGCGCAGAAGCTCAAGCACTCCAGCTCCCAAGACCCGGACAAGCAGGCCACCCGGCAACAGGCCATCCGTGACGCCCACCACACCTACCTGGGCCTGTGCGCCGCGCTGTTGTCGAAAGTGGAGGAAACGGTGGCTGACCTGCCCCTCAGCCTGCTGGACAGCCGGTCGGGCAACGACCTCCAGCGCTGGCTGGGGTACGGGTGGCATCAGGTTGACCTGGTGCGGCGGCGGGTGCTGGACGGGGAAACCATCCCCACGGCGACAAGATCTTCTCCCTCTTCGAGGATTACAGCGAATGGCTCAGCAAGGGCAAAGCCGGTGTGCCGGTGGAGCTGGGCCTGAACGTGTGCGTGATGGAATCGGCTGACGGCTTCATCCTCCACCACCAAGTGATGCAACACTGCCCCGACAGTGAGATTGCCGTGACCATGGTTAAGCAAGCCAAAGCGCTGTTCCCCTCCCTGAGCGCGTGCAGCTTTGACAAGGGGTTCCACTCACCGGCCAGACCAGCGCGAACTGGCCGAACTGCTCGACCGGGTGGTGTTGCCGAAAAAGGCCGCTGGAGCCAGGCGGACACTGCCCGTGAAACCGACCCGGCGTTTGTCCAGGCCAGACGCCAGCACTCAGCGGTGGAATCCGGCATCAACGCACTGGAAGTCCATGGGCTGGACTATTGCCCCGACCGGGGGCTGGAACGCTTCAAGCGCTATGTGGCACTGGCGGTGGTGGGCAGGAACCTGCAAAAGGTCGGGGCCATTTTACAGGCCAGGGCGTTGGAGGCCTTGCAGAAGGATGAACGCCGACGACAGCGCCAAGCCGCCTGAACCACCCCACAACGCCGACCGATGAGGGAAAATGCCGGGAAGGCAGGGCAGCCCCTGCACCGAAGGCAAGCCTGCGCTGCCAGCCATGCCTTGAAACCCAGCGTTTTACCCTCGTGCTTGCCAGAAGGTGGCGGGGAAAACGGCTGCATGGACTAAAATTGGGCACTCGTGGCGGCAGGAAGGCTTTTTCGGTCAGACACTAGATAGCTGACTGACTTCGGCGAGTTCCTGCTTCATCGAGAGGCGTAATGCCCCATCTCCACAGGCTAACAAGCGGTGTCCCCGCTCTTTGACATTGATCGCGCCGACCACATCGGCGTTATTTTCGTAGCCACATTCCACACACGCAAACACCGCTTGGCTCTGGCGGTTATCCGCCGACACATGCCCGCAACCGGGGCAGGTTTGGCTGGTGTACTGCGGCGGCACCGCAAACAGCATTCCGCCATTCCATGTCGTCTTGTAGTCCAACTGCCGACGGAATTCCCCCCAACCTTGGTCAAGGATGGCTTTGTTTAAGCCCGACTTTGCCGCCACGTTCTTGCCGGGGTTTTCTGCCGTGCCTGCCGCTGATTTTGACATATTGCCTACCTGCAAGTCTTCGACGAACACTACCGCGTGGTTTTGGCTGATTGTATTCGTGGCTTTGTGCAGGAAATCGCAGCGGGTATAGGCGATTTTCGCGTGAAGTTTTTGGACGCGGGCTTTCGCCTTTTTCCAATTATTGCTGAACTTTTGTTTATGCGCCATGCGCCGTTGGTATTTGGCAAGCTTGGCTTGTGTTGTCTTGAAGCTGTTGAGCGGGGCAATGTAGCTGCCATCCGAGAACGTGGCAAAACGGGCGATGCCCAAGTCGATGCCGATGCTCGTGGTGGCGGTGGGGGTTGGCTGCTCCACTTCCCGTTGGGTTTGGATGCTGACAAACCATTTGCCGCCCTTGCCGGACACGGTGACATTGCGTAATTCACCCAACACCTCGCGGCTGTTACGGTAGCGTATCCAGCCCAGTTTGGGCAGGAAAAGGCGATTGTTACGCTGATCGAGTTTGATTTGTTTAGGGTCGGGATAGCGGAAATTGTTGCCGCTGCCTTTGCGCTTGAAGCGAGGAAAATCGGCACGTTTGGCGAAGAAGTTTTGGTAGGCCTTGTCCAAGTCCTTTAGTGCGTGCTGCAACGCCTGTGAGGGGGAATCCTTTAGCCACGTCTGCCCCGCTTCGCGTTTCCAAACGGGCAGGTTGGCTGCCATGGCCACGTAACCGATGAACTTTTCACCCGCAGCATGGTTGGCTTGCTGCAACGCTAACGCTTTGTTGTAAACAAAGCGGCACGATCCCGCGTAACGGCGTAGGTTGCGCTGTTGCTCGCCGGTGGGCTTCAGTTCGTATTTAAAGGCTTGGCGTCGTTGCATGAGGTTAAGGATAGGTTGAAATCTCTGCCTTGTGCGCCTGAATCCACCGTAAATGCGGGTTTCAGCCGACAAACGGAAGAGGCGCAGCGATGCTGCCCTCGCTCTGCATCCTCGCCCTGAAGGACGAGGTTTTACGCGAAAGACGGATAAAACGGCGACGATTTTCGATCTGCTGACCACAGGCAAGTATTACTTTTTATCGCGTCCGCGCCGTTTCGGCAAGTCGCTGACACTTTCGGTGATCAAGTATCTTTACGGTGGGCGGCGTGATTTGTTTACGGGCTTGTCGATCGAGCCGCAGTGGGACTGGAACAAAACGCATCCGGTGCTGCATATTTCGTTCAGTGATATTGGTTACAAGACCTTGGGGCTGGAAGCAGCAATGCTCTCCGAATTGCAGTGACTCAGTGCAAAATGGGGTATTGAACTGCGTGAAGCAGGCATTGCCCGCCAGTTTCGTGAACTGTTACGTGGTGGTCAGCTCGTTCATTCATCAAGCATAGCTCAGACCGTGGCAGTTGCAAGCCCGTGAACAGTTACCTTGAGGACTTGTCTATAAGGAGATGGTGATAGCCATGTTTAGTGGAACTGTTGCGGGTGCAATTGCAGCACTTGTTGGACGAGCAGGAACAGCAAGCATGACTACACAACTCGACCGCTACGATTGGCAAATTCTCCGCATCCTGCAAGACAACGGGAGCATCAGCAATCAGGATTTGGCTGACAGCATCGGCCTTTCGCCCTCGCCCTGCCTGCGCCGGGTACGCATTCTGGAAGAAGCTGGTTTCATCACCGGCTACCGGGCGTTGCTGGCGATCATTTCTCAAACTGGAAATTCAGTTCGTTACTGTCTTTCTTGGCTGGCTCCGGCGTTTTTGCTGGCTCCTGCCCATCCAGACTGAACTGCAATTCGTTGCTACCTGAGCCTGAACTTGCGGCGGGTTTATTGCTTTCCATCTGGAAATTGATTTCCTGTCCTTGTGGAATGGCCGCATGGCTCTTATCCATCAACGCAGTCACCAAACCCGGCGAGAACATCACGATCAGCGTCATGATCATTTGCAAGCCTACCCACGGCAACGCACCCCAGTAAATGTCGCTGCTTTTCACCTCTTTCGGTGCAACCCCACGCAAATAGAACAGTGCAAACCCGAACGGTGGATGCATGAACGAGGTCTGGATATTCACGCTCAAAGTAATCCCGAACCAGATTAATGCCCCAGTCGCCGCCGCCTGTTCATTGCCGCCGAAACTCGCCAGCAATACGGGCGTGAGAATCTTCTGCGCGACAGGTGCAAGCAAAGGCACGAGGATGAACACAATCTCAAAAAAGTCGAGGAAGAACGCGAGGAAGAAGATGAACAGGTTGACGATCAGCATGAAACTCATCCAGCCGCCGGGTAAATCCGAGAACAGACTTTCGACCCAGTGACCACCATCCACGCCCTGAAACACTACCGAAAACGTGGTTGCACCAATCAGGATGAACACCACCATCGAGGTAATACGGGCGGTATTTTTGTAAGCCTGTTTAATCAGGCTCCACCATTCCGCCGTACCACCGAGTTGTTGGCGACGCATAAAGGCTAGAAACACCGCACCCATTGCGCCCATCGCACCGGATTCGGTCGGAGTAGCAATGCCCAGCATGATCGTGCCCAGCACCAGAAAAATCAGCACAGCGGTGGGAATAATGCCGCGCAAGGCTTTTTTCCACAGTGCCGAACCCTTCAGAGTAATCTCGCTTTCAGGAATCCCCGGCAACCAAGCTGGTTTAATGCGGGTAAGGAAAAACGTGTAGAGCATGAACAGGCTGATTTGCATGAGTGCTGGAATCCACGCGCCCAGGTACATGCTGCCCACATCCGCACTCGCCGTCGGTGTTTTCAACTGGTCGGCAAGGATAATCAGTACCAAGGATGGCGGCACAATTTGCGCAATCGTCCCCGAAGCTGCCAGCACCCCGGTGGTGTAACGCATGTTGTAACCGTAACGCATCATCACCGGCAGTGAAATCATCGCCATAGCGATCACTTGCGCTGCCACCGTGCCAGTAATCGCACCCAGTACGAAGCTCACCAGAATCACCGAATAGCCTAAGCCACCGCGCACGCGCCCGAACAATTGCCCCATCGAATCGAGCATGTCTTCGGCGAGACGGCTGCGTTCCAGCACCGCGCCCATAAAGGTGAAAAACGGTATCGCCAATAGCAATTCATTCGCGATGACGCTACCAAAAATCCGCTGCGGAATCGCTTGCAAAAACGACAGCGTGAAAAAGCCCATTTCAATCGAAATGAAGCCAAAAAATAGCCCGACCGCCATCAGTGAAAAGGCTACGGGGAAGCCGACCAGCATGAATAAAACCAGCCCGCCGAACATTAGCAGCGGCATCATTTCCAGTGTAATCATTGCTCTGGCCTCTCGTAATGGGTATCAAGCTGAATATCGCCTTTGAGTGCGGCGAAGCGTTTCACCAGTTCCGACAAGCCTTGCAATACCAGCATGAAAAAGCCCAGCGGCAGGATGAATTTGATCGGGTAACGGGGTAAGCCACCGGCATTGCTGGAGTGTTCCAGAATGTCCCACGAGGGTAAAAATAGCGTGCTCCATGACAGCCATGCGAATAAGGCGCAGGCAGGTAGCAGGAAAACCACCAGCCCGAAAATGTCGATCCACAAGCGGGCGCGATCGGAGACATTGCCGTAAATGATGTCGACGCGCACATGTCCGTTTTGTTGGAGTGTGTAAGACGTGCCCAGCATCACGGCTGCACCAAACAGATACCACTGCAATTCCAGTGGCCAGTTATTGCTGAGGTCAAAGCCATAGCGGAGCAGGGCATTGCCAGCACTGACCACACAGGCGAGCAAGATGAGCACATTGGCAAGTTGCCCAAACCAGCGATTGACGGTGTCAACGGCATGAGAAAATGTTAGTAGCATGGTGAAGAATACCCCCATCCCCAGCCCTTCCCCCGCAAGGGGTGAAGGGAGCAAGAGGTTTAATTACAGCTTCTTGGCGAAGGCGAACTTGGCGTAGGATTGTTCCGCTACGCTGAACCATTGCGCTTGGTTATTGCGGAACACTTTCCAGTCGTCGTAAATCTTTTTGAACTTGGGGTTGGCCTTGGATTCTTCTTCGTAAGTTTCCACGGTGGCTTTAAAGCAAGCCTCCATGATTTCGTCGCTGAACTGGCGCAGTTTCACATCGCCTTGCAACAGGTTGGCGAGGGCTTGCGGGTTGTTGGCGTCGTACTTGGCCTGCATGTCGTTGTGCGCTTGTTGGCAAGCAGCTTCCCATGCCGCTTTGTACGGCTCGGGCAGTTTTTCCCACTGTTCCTTATTGACGTAGAAGGACATTTGCGGGCCTGCTTCCCACCAGCCGGGGGTGTAGTAGTTTTTGACGATTTTGGCGAAACCCAGTTTTTCGTCGTCGTAAGGGCCTACCCATTCGGCAGCGTCAATCGTGCCTTTCTCCAGTGCGGGGTAAATGTCGCCACCGGGCAATTGTTGTGGCACGACACCCAACTTGCTGAGTACGCGCCCGGCAAAACCACCGACGCGGAATTTCAAGCCTTCCAGATCCTTGACGGTGTTGATTTCCTTGTTGAACCAGCCGCCCATTTGTGTGCCAGTATTGCCGCCCATGAAGTTGACGACGTTGTATTCGGCGAACAGTTCGCGCATCAGTTTCATGCCGTTACCGTGCAACATCCATGCTGTTTGCTGGCGCGAAGTCAGGCCGAAGGGCACGGCGCAATCAAACGCTAATGCGGGGTTTTTGCCGAAGTAATAGTAAGAAGCGGTGTGTCCGGCTTCGACGGTGCCGTTCTGGATGGCATCGAGCACTTGCAGGCCGGGGACGATCTCGCCTGCTGCAAATATTTTGACGGTGAATTTACCACCCGTGATTTTATCAAGCGTCGCTGCGAGTATGTCGGATGCACCGTAAATGGTGTCGAGCGATTTAGGGAAACTGGAGGTCAAGCGCCAGGTAACCGTGGGTAAGTCAGCCGATTTGGCGTCATCGGCGGCAAGCAGGGTGGCTGGAGCAGCAGCGCCAAGGGTTGCGGCGCTGATAGCTGCTTGTTTCAGGAATGAACGGCGTTCCATAGTATCTCCTTTCTCTCGTTAGTAGTGCAAGGCATGAGTGTAGCGCATATAATGCCCCGTTTCGATTATCATACGGGAACACAGACATGACGCAATCAGTCAAGAAAGTCGTGCTGGCCTACTCAGGCGGGCTGGATACTTCCATCATCGTCAAGTGGCTGCAAGAAGTTTACGGGTGCGAAATCGTCACCTTCACTGCTGACATCGGTCAGGGCGAAGAGGTCGAGCCAGCACGTGCCAAAGCTTTGGCGATGGGCATCAAGCCAGAAGAGATCTTCATTGAAGATTTGCGTGAAGAATTCGTGCGCGATTACGTGTTCCCGATGTTCCGCGCCAACACCATTTACGAAGGCGAATACCTGCTGGGTACATCCATTGCCCGCCCATTGATTGCCAAGCGTTTGATTGAAATCGCCAATGCAACCGGCGCGGATGCGATTTCCCACGGTGCGACCGGCAAAGGCAATGACCAGGTACGTTTCGAGTTGGGTGCGTATGCACTGAAACCGGGTGTGAAAGTGATTGCGCCGTGGCGCGAATGGGACATGAATTCCCGCGAAGCCCTGATGCAGTACGCCGAAAAGCACAATATTCCGGTCGACTTCAAGAAGGCAGGCAAGAAATCCCCGTATTCAATGGATGCCAACCTGCTGCACATTTCCTACGAAGGCGGTCCACTGGAAGACCCGTGGTTTGAAGCCGAAGAAGACATGTGGCGTTGGAGTGTTTCCCCGGAAACTGCCCCAGACAAACCTACTTACGTCGAAATCACCTTCCGCAACGGTGACGCAGTAGCGCTGGATGGCGTAGAAATGTCACCTGCCACGATTCTGGAAACCCTGAATAAAGTGGGCGGTGCAAACGGTATCGGTCGTCTGGATCTGGTCGAAAACCGTTACGTCGGTATGAAATCACGCGGCTGCTACGAAACCCCCGGCGGCACAATCCTGTTGCCTGCGCACCGTGCGATTGAATCCCTGACGCTTGACCGCGAAGTGGCGCACCTGAAAGACAGTCTGATGCCTAAATATGCCGAACTGGTCTACAACGGCTACTGGTGGAGTCCTGAGCGTGAAATGATGCAGAAAATGATCGACGCATCTCAGACACACGTCAACGGCGTGGTTCGCATGAAACTGTACAAAGGTGCTGTCACGGTCGCCGGGCGTAAATCGGACGACAGCCTGTTTGACGCGGCTATTGCCACCTTTGACGACGACGGCGGTGCATACAACCAGAAAGATGCAGAAGGCTTCATCAAGCTGAATGCACTGCGTCTGCGCATTGCTGCGGTAAAAGGCCGTTAATCTCGTGGATGCACGTTTGGAAAAGCTGGAACTCCTGTTCATGGAACAGGAGCAAACCCTTGAAGCCTTGAGCCGCCAGATTTACCTGCAACAGCAGGACATCACGCGGGCGTTATTGGAAATCGAGCGTCTCAATGAAAAGCTCAAATCCATTACCCCGTCTGCGGTCGGCAGTCAGGCCGATGAAACCCCGCCGCCGCATTATTGATGCTTGAGCGTTACCGGTTAGTCCAAACGCCGCAACGGCTGGAACTACACGACACCCACGATCCCAAAGTGGGTGCCGTTTATGTCGATTTTGTCGAAGGCAAAGCCCAACATCGCCGCAAGTTTGGCGGTGGCAAGGGTCAAGATATTGCCAAAGCCATTGGGCTTCATAAATTCAAACATCCCCATGTGATTGATGCTACCGCCGGGTTGGGGCGGGAATCCTTCGTGCTAGCCACGCTAGGCTGTACCGTGACCTTGCTGGAACGTTCCCCGATTGTTCACGCACTGCTGGCTGATGGTCTCAAACGCGCCCTTGCCAGCGATGACAGTGAGGCCGTTGATATTGCCAGCCGTATGACCTTGTATCTGGCAGATGCACACGTATGGCTGGGTGCAATGCCTGTAAACGATGTGCCTGATGTAGTTTACCTCGATCCTATGTTTCCAGAGCGGCAAAAGTCTGCGCTGGTGCAGAAAGAAATGCGTTTTTTTCACGAAGTGGTGGGCGCGGATGAGGATAGCGATGCGTTACTTGAACTGGCCTGTCAGCACGCCAAACGCAGGGTGGTAGTTAAGCGCCCGCGCCATGCTCCCGAGCTGGAAGGTTGTAAACCCGCTTTCGTGATTGCTGGGAAAGCGGTGCGTTATGATGTGTATCTAGGGAAAGCAGCTACGTAAAAATACGGCCATTAATAATAAAATACCAAACCATGCCATGATTCTGAGAATGACCCGGTATAATTGACGTCTTTCATGTGTATTCATAAGGTTAACTAGTTGTGGAAAAAAATCATTTTCTGCTAATCGGCAGCTTGTCTGGAATGCTCGCAGTCATTCTGGGGGCATTCGGCGCACATGGGCTGGAAAAGCTGGTGGATGCCAAGATGTTGCAACGTTTTCATACGGGTGTCGAGTACCAGTTTTATCATTCATTGGCTTTATTATTGATAAGCATATTGTATAAATTAATAAGAAATAAGTATGTTATGTTTGCTGGCTATGCATTCCTGTTAGGCATGGTTTTGTTTTCAGGAAGCCTTTATGCTTATGTTTTAACGGGTGTTAAGGGGTTTGCCATGGTCACTCCCCTCGGCGGGCTAAGCTTCATGATAGGCTGGGCGTTACTGGCTTTTTCATCAAGAAATTTTACACATACAGAGAAAATATAGGATAAAGTTATTTCTTATTGGTATCAATTGAGTTAAGCTTTTTTCAGAGCAAGTGCTGGTCTAGTCGGTGTCACAATAAAATGCAGAAGCAAGCCCTATGCTAACTGGCTAATTTTGGTTAGGTTGTCCTTGGAATTATCACCATGAACTATACACCCTTCAAATTTTTCGGTAAAAATTCACGTGGACGGGATTTTGTCGTCGGCGATATTCATGGTTCTTTCAAAGCACTTGAGCAACTTTTGCAGCGAATCAACTTCAACCCGGACTGCGACCGTGTGTTTTCAGTCGGTGATTTGATCGACCGTGGTGCTGAATCTCACCGTGTGATTGAGTTTTTGAACTATCCTTGGTTTCATTCGATTATGGGCAACCATGAGCGGATGCTGCTGGACTCGGAATTTAACGAGCAGGTGCTGGAGAATTGGACTCGCTATAACGGTGGGGCTTGGTGGAAGCAGGTGCCTGAACACATTCGCCCGCGTATCCGCAAAGTGTTGGCGAATCTGCCATTGGCTTTCGAGGTATCCACGGCAGTAGGGCATATCGGCATTGTCCATGCAGATATTCCTACCGGTATTCCCTGGCATAAATTTATCCGCTTGCTGGATGCTGACCCGGACATGGAAGAATATGCGTTGTGGTCACGCAACCGCTACAAGCATTTCAAAATGCTTGGGCGGACTGTGCCAGTGGAAGGTATTGATCTGGTGGTGTTTGGGCATACGCCCGTGAGCAAACCGCTGCATACCGCCAACTTCTACTACATCGACACCGGTGCTTCATTGCTGGATGATAAGGCATTGGGAAAATTGACGCTGTTGCAGATTCACCCTGTAATGGAGTTGCATCAGTTTGATGTACGGACTGAAAAACGCGAAAGTATCCCTGCTTAAGTCAGCAGGGGCAGGTAGGGGCAAATCATTATTCGCCCCTACTGTTTGTTAACAAGCCACACCTACTATGGTTGCACCAGCACCAATGGTTGGGCGTGGTGGAAACATGGTAGCAATTCGGCTGGCTATCGTGTCCTGACGGCGCGACACTTCCCGAATCTCAGGGCGATTGATGAAGCTCGCCAGCGTGAGATTATCCAGAAATTCGTACAAACGCCCGCTCAAATCTTCCCATAATTGGTGGGTTAAGCACTTTTCGCCGCCATGGCAATCCTTGCTACCTAAGCAACGGGTAACGTCAATGTTCTCATCGACTGCGTTGATAATTTCCGCAATACTGATCTGGCTGGACGGGCGGCCTAAACGATAACCACCACCGGGGCCACGCACACCTTCTACCAAACCTTCTTTACGCAATTTTGCAAAGAGCTGTTCGAGATAGGACAGGGAAATGCCTTGGCATTGTGAAATATCGGCTAGCGTGACGGGACCCTGATGATCATGAATGGCCAGATCCATCATGGCAGTGACCGCGTATCGACCTTTTGTTGACAGTTTCATGGGTATACTCCTTGGCAGTACGACTGCTTGTTAATTCCCGACTGAATTACTTGGTATCTTAAGTAAACCCAGTGTTCTAGTCAAGAATATTTGCACCTAAAAGTTATACGAAATGTTAACAATAATAGAAGTTGTGTAAAGGCATTGTATGCTTTTTAAGGAAAAGTTCTACAAAAAATTTTCGTTTTCATGGTCGTAAGCGAAGCAATGGCCTTGTCGCCGTAAATAATTTGTCCACTTGTACAGGAATCGGTTCATTCGCCAGCGACACAGCAGCATGGTGTCGAGTTCCTTGCCCCAGTATTGTACAACCTCATCGGTAAGCCGACAGCGATGGCTAATAACTTCGGCTTGACGTGAATCGTGATAGACCCGGATCAGCATGTCAGGGCGGTTATCCTTAGCGCCGCTGTATTCATTGAACAAGTATGTCAGCATCAGCGTGGTGGTGTGGCGTGAATGTTCAATGACATGGGCAGCTACTGGAATCCCGTTGGCAACCCTCGATACCGAGGCTTCTGGCAATATACGGATGTCACCGCACAACAGACGCAACTGGATATAATTTATTTCGTACATTTCCATGAGTGCCGCGAAAGATTTAGGCAGTGGTGAGAAGCTGGTGGGTTGTTCTTTAACTAACATAAATCCATAATGGGTTGGTAATGTGTGCGGCTGCCATGCTGTGCAGAAAGAACCTTGATCCTAACAAAAACCAACGGGTAAGCGTACCATCATGACTATCCAGATCATCAAGACAACACCTTTCGACGACCAGAAACCGGGCACTTCCGGTTTGCGTAAAAGCGTCAAACAGTTCAAAAAGCCTGATTACCTGCAAAACTTTGTACAAGCCATTTTCAATACCCTGGAAAATGTGCCGGGTAGTACCCTGATTCTAGGGGGCGATGGGCGTTACTTTAACCGTGAAGCTATCCAGATTATCTTGCGCATGGCGGCGGCGACAGGTTTCGGACGGGTGATCGTGGGGCAGGGCGGTATCCTGTCTACCCCGGCGGCTTCCAATCTGATTCGCCAGTATCAGGCACTCGGCGGGATTATCCTCTCTGCCAGCCATAATGCGGGGGGGCCGGAAGGCGATTTCGGCATCAAATTTAACGGTGCTAACGGTGGCCCTGCGCCGGAGAGCATGACCGAGGCCATGTTTGCCGCCTCGAAACAGCTTCATGAATACCGTATTGTGCCGATTCAGCCGATTCCGGTCGACAAACTGGGCGTGTATCAGCTTGCCGGGATGCAAGTGGAAGTGATTGATTCGGTGAGTGCATATCAGACCCTGATGGAAAGCATTTTTGATTTCGACAAGCTTGCAGCAATGCTCAGCTCTGAGTCTTTCAAGATGCGTTTCGACGCAATGCACGCTGTCACGGGCCCGTATGCACACCAGATTCTGGAACAGCGTTTGGGCGCACCAGAAGGCACGGTCATTCATGGCTTACCACTGGCCGATTTTGGTGGCGGACACCCAGACCCCAATCAGGCACATGCCAAAGAATTGATGAGCTTATTGTATGCCCGCCAGTCAACGATGGACTTTGGCGCAGCCTCTGACGGCGATGGCGACCGCAATATGATTCTGGGCAAGCGTTTCTTTGTCACCCCTAGCGATAGTTTGGCAATACTAGCGGCGAATGCGCGGCTGATTCCCGGCTACCGTAACGGTATTGCCGGGATAGCACGTTCCATGCCGACCAGTCAGGCACCTGATCGGGTTGCGGCGAAACTCGGCATCCCTTGCTTTGAAACACCCACCGGCTGGAAGTTTTTCGGCAACTTGCTGGATGTGGGCAAAATTACCCTGTGTGGCGAAGAAAGTTTTGGCACGGGTTCTGACCATGTGCGCGAAAAAGATGGTCTATGGGCAGTGCTGTTCTGGTTGAACTTGCTGGCAGAAAAGCAGGACTCGGTAGAAAACATCGTGCGTAGCCACTGGGCAGAATACGGGCGCAATTACTATTCACGCCACGATTACGAATCCATTGATTTGAAGGATGCCAATGCGTTGGTGGATGCCTTGCAGGCGCAATTGCCAACGTTGGCAGGCAAGCCGTTTGGTAGTGGCTTGACGGTAAGTGCTGCGGATAACTTCACTTATACCGATCCAGTTGATGGTTCAGTCAGCAAGAATCAGGGTATCCGCATTCTATTCACCAATGGCTCACGCATCATTTTCCGTTTGTCCGGCACCGGTACACAGGGCGCAACCTTACGGGTATACCTCGAAAAATACGAAGCGGATACCGCCAAGCATAATCAGGATGTGCAAGAAGCCTTGGCAGACTTGCTCAATATTGCCCAACAAGTAGCACGGATCACCGAATTCACTGGGCGCGAAGCCGCCGACGTGATCACCTGATACCCATACTGTTGAGGTAATCGCGCACTTCGGCTGGTGAACCTGTAAACACCAGCCGATCCTGCTTTTTGCTGATCTGGTAATTGTACATCGGGTCGTAATAATCCAGCAGGATGAAGCGCACCAGATCGTAATGTGCCTCTGTTTTGCCGGTGCGTTTCTGCTGTATCAAGGCGTCCTGCATCATCCGGTGAGCTTTCTGGTAGCGCACCCCACCCAAGCGCCGCTGGATTTTAGCCAGACTGCCCAGCAAATACTGGCTGAATGCAGCAAACCCTGCTGCTTCATCGCCATGATGCAGCGCGGTGAAGGCTTGCAAATTATCCACCACGTATTCTTGGTAACTGATTTCGACACGCTCATCATTTGGCACTTGCATCAGCACCAAGGGTGCTTCGGAAAGCCTTTTGAAAAACGTTTCAGGTAAGTGTAATGAGCCAATCATGCGGCTTTCGTCTTCAAACAGCAGGGTACTCTGGCCTTGGTCGAGCTTGCGCATCAGGTCAATGGCAAGCTGGTTTTCAAAGTTTATTTGCGTGGGTTGCTGGTTAGGCTGCGTCCCGAAGGCGGAACCTCTGTGGTTGGCAATGCCCTCCAAATCAATGGATTGGCTGATGGTTTTCAGAAAGATCGTTTTGCCTGAGCCAGTGCCGCCACTGAGAATAATCGGCTGCAATTGGCTGGGCAGTGTTTCCAGTTGCTGTAACAGGAAACGCCGCATGAGCTTGTAACCGCCCTTGACGCGCGGGTACTGGATGCCAGTGCTTTCATACAATAACTGCTGGGAAATGCGCGAACGCAAACCACCACGAAAGCAGTACAACACGCCATCCGGGTGTTCGCGGGCAAAGGCTGCCCAGGCGGCGACCCGTGCATCCTTGATGTCGCCGCTGACCCGCTGCATTCCCAGCGCAATCGCTGCATCCTGACCTTGTTGCTTGTAGCAAGTGCCGATGGCTTCGCGGTCGGCATCATCCATCAGTGGATGATTGCGGGTGTTGGGGAAAGCACCTTCGTGAAATTCCACCGGAGCGCGGACATCCAGCAGCGGCCTGCCCGACAGGAACAGGCTGCGCAGGTCTTCAACCAGGGGCAAATCCTTGCCAACTTCTTTCAGCGACATATCATTCAACCGTAATCAGGGCAGCGCCTGCCACCGGTTCGCGCAGGTAGCCAATGGCTTGTAAATCCAGCCCCGCATCACGACAGATCATCAGGAAATCAGCCTCACCCGCTGGGTCAACCGCCACGAGCAAGCCGCCGCTGGTTTGCGGGTCACAGATGATTTGCCGCTGGCGTTCTGTCATGTCGCCCAGCGCATAGCCGTAGCTGTCGAAATTGCGTTGTGCGCCGCCGGGTGAGCAATTCAGTTCCAGATATTGCGGGATGTGTGGCAATACAGGCACTTGCGCGAATTGGATCACCGCTTGCAAGTGGCTGCCTTCGCACATTTCGCGTAAATGCCCACCGAGGCCAAAGCCGGTCACGTCGGTCAAGGCGGTGACGCTGGCCATTTCACCGAATTGCGCCCCGATGGTATTCATGCGGCACATGGTGTCGATGGCAAGATTAGTGTGTTCCGGCAACAAGACTTTACGCTTTTGAGCGGTGGTGAGAATACCGATACCAAGGGGTTTGGTGAGATACAGCTTGCAACCAGCGGTGGCAGTGCTGTTTTGTTTGAGGTGACGGGTCTGGACAATGCCGGTGACAGCCAGCCCGAAAATGGGTTCTGGGGCGTCGATGCTGTGTCCGCCTGCGAGTGGAATACCGGCATCCTGACAAGCTTTACGCCCGCCTTCGACCACTTCACGCCCGATTTCTGGTGGCAGTTTGTCGAGTGGCCAGCCGAAAATCGCAATCGCCATGATGGGTTTGCCGCCCATGGCGTACACATCGCTGATGGCGTTGGTGGCGGCAATCCGCCCGAAAGTGAACGGGTCATCGACGATCGGCATGAAAAAATCGGTGGTGCTGATGACCGCCGTGCCATTGCCCAGATCGTAAACGGCAGCATCATCGCGGGAACTGTTGCCGACTAACAGGGCATCGCACACATCCGGCGGCAGTTGGCTGTGCAGGATGACATCGAGGACGGCGGGGGAAATCTTGCAGCCACAACCGGAGCCGTGGCTGTATTCGGTCATGCGGATGGGGGTATCCATGCGGGGCAATCCTTGTTGGGGGAAAGCTCCTGATGATACATCAGACCCCTTGACCCGTCAGCACGATGCGCACGGTATCGAGCAGAATCCGCACATCCATCCAGAAATTCTGGTGTTTGATGTAGTAAATGTCATGGCGGTGCTTATGCATGGCGTCTTCCACAGAAGCGCCATAGGTATAGCGTACCTGTGCCAGACCGGTCACGCCCGGTTTGACCGTGTGGCGGAAACGGTAGAAAGGAATCTGTTTTTCCAAATCGTGGATAAACACTTCGCGTTCCGGGCGTGGGCCAACGATGGACATTTCGCCTTTCAGCACATTGAGCAGTTGTGGCAATTCATCAATGCGGGTTTTGCGGATGAAATTACCTACCCGTGTAATGCGGCTGTCATTTTTGGATGCCCAACGTGCTCCGTCTTTTTCAGCATCCACACACATGGAGCGGAATTTGAAAATGCTGAATTCCTGATTGAACAGGCCAGTGCGGCGTTGCTGAAAAAAGACTGGTCCCGGTGATTCCAGTTTGATGGCAAGTGCGGTGAGCAACCAGATGGGTAAGGACAGGGTTAGCAGTAGCAGAGACATACCCACGTCCAGCAGGCGTTTCTGCCACTGGTAGGGGGCTGGTGTCCGTTGCCGCTGGCTATTTTCCAGCAAATAATCGGCGTGTAGCAGTTCGGTTTCGACAAAGTTGAGGCGCTTGTCCAAATGATCGAGAAGTGCTTCTACCCGTGCACCTGCACTGGCAGCATTCACCAAAAAGTTGAGTTGTGTGTCATCCAGATCAGAAATTTTGCAGAAACACAGGGTTTTATCGCGGTAGTCGCGGATGCCGTAATGATTCACGATATGAGGAATATTGTTGCGTTTCAGTACCTCAGCAATGGATGCCACATCATTTTCAGGTGTGTACACATACAGCAGGTTGGTGCTGTTTGCTTGAGCTTTAGGTGAATAGCTGGAGCTTCCTTCCAAAGGAAAAACGTCTGTTGTCAAACGGAATGCGAGGCTGTTATCTGACATAGTGTTTGCTCCACAAAGACCTTGTGTGAAATTTATTCCCCACAGGTCATTATTTTTAATATTGGGTTGCAAAAGTTTGTTATTGCTTGATAACACTATGCGACTGACGTGAGAGAGCCTCAACGCCACGGCTTACGACCGACGCTATTTAGCTGATGAAGTGTTTAATCAGGAAAAATAATGGGGATTAATGCATGATTTGTGACATGCCGCCCATGACCGGGAGCATGATGGAAAGGACAATCAGGGTGACAATGCCGCCCATGACCAGGATTAAACCGGGTTCGAGCAGGCTGAGCATGGTGGAAATTTTCGCTTGAACTTCGCGTTCTTGCTGGATGGCGGCACGTTCCAGCATTTCATCGAGTTTACCGCTGCCTTCGCCGCTGGCAATCAGGTAAACCATCATCGGCGGGAAGTAGCCGGAACGTTCCAGCGCTTTGTGGATGGGCATCCCTTCACGGACTTTTTCGGCAGATTCCAGTACCGATTCGCGCATGGGGATATTGATGACGACTTCAGCGGAAATTTTCATGGCATCGAGTACGGTGACGCCGCTGCTGCTGAGGATGCTGAAAGTGCGAGCAAAGTTTTCGGTATTAATGCCGCGAGCGATGCGCCCAACGATGGGCAGGCGTAGTACCAGCTTGTGGTAACGGCGTTTCCAGAGGGGGCGTTGTAAGAGCCAGACGATACCCGCAATCAACAGGATAATGCCGATCAGCAAGGTCAGGCCGTGGTTTTGCAGGAATTCGCTGGCAGCAATCAACATGCGGGTCAGCAGCGGCAGCTCAATGTCGAGCGTGGCAAAGGCTTCCACCACCTTGGGGACGACGAAGCGCAACAGGGCAGAGACCACCCCGATAGCCACCAGCAGCAAGATCATCGGGTAAGCCAGTGCAGCGGTGACTTTTTGCTGGTTGTGTTGGCGGTTTTCGGTGTAATCCGCCAGCCGTTCCAATACTTCGGACAAATGCCCGGATTGTTCACCCGCGCCGACGGTGGCGCGGTACAGCACCGGGAATGCACTGGGAAACTGCCCCAGCGAGCCTGCGAGTGTATGGCCTTCCATCACCCGTGAGCGGATGGCGGAGAAAATGCGCCGTGAGGAATTGCGTTCGGTTTGGCGTACCACCGCGCCGAGGGCTTCTTCAATCGGCGAACCGGCGCGTACCAGCGTTGCCAATTGGCGGGTCATCAGCGCAAGGTCTGCCGGGTTCAAGCGCCCGCCGCCGAAGAGTGAGCGGCTTTCGGACTTTTTTTGCTTTTGGGCGACTTCGTTGATTTCCAGCGGGATCAGGTCGCCGTTGCGTAACAGTTGCCTGACCTGACGCGGGGTATCCGCTTCCATAATGCCGCGTTCTTCTTTTCCGGCAGCATTGAGGGCAAGGTATTCAAACGCTGGCACGGTTAGGCATCCTCACGGGTGACGCGCAGCACTTCATCCAGTGAGGTGCGGCCTTCCAGCACCAGACGGATACCGTCTTCGCGGATGCTGGGGCTGTGTTGGCGGGCGTAGGCTTCCAGTTGCATTTCGCTTTTATGGTCGTGGATCATCTGGCGCAGGCCATCATCCAGCGCCACCAGCTCGTAAATGCCGAGACGCCCGACAAAGCCCCGGTGGTTACAGGCGGGGCAGCCTACTGGCTTGTAAAGGATGGGCGGGGGAGAGCGATTGTCTGCCCGCAGGATTTTCATTTCACCATCATCGGCCGTGGCGGGGTGTTTGCATTCCGGGCAGAGCAGGCGTACCAGACGTTGCGCGACAACACCCAGCAAGCTGGAGGCGAGCAGGTAAGGTTCCACGCCCATGTCCTGCAAGCGGGTAACAGCGCCCACGGCAGTATTGGTATGCAGGGTGGAAAACACCAAGTGCCCCGTCAAACTGGCTTGCACGGCGATTTCAGCAGTTTCCAGGTCGCGGATTTCACCGACCATTACCACGTCCGGGTCTTGGCGTAAAATGGCACGCAAGCCACGTGCAAAGGTCATGTCGACTTTGGCATTCACTTGGGTTTGCCCGATACCGTCGATGTAGTATTCGATCGGGTCTTCCACGGTGAGAATATTGCGGCGCTGGTCGTTCAAATGGGTGAGGCCAGCGTACAGCGTGGTGGTTTTCCCCGAACCTGTCGGGCCTGTGACCAGAATAATGCCGTGCGGCTTTTCGATCAGCAGTTGCAGGCGGTCGTAAATTTTCGGGTCCATGCCCAAATGCGACAGATTCAAGCGTCCGGCTTGTTTATCCAGCAAACGCAACACCACCCGTTCGGTGTGACCGGAGGGCAGGGTGGATACCCGCACGTCGACCCCGCGCCCGGCGACGCGCAGGGAAATGCGTCCGTCTTGCGGCAGGCGTTTTTCGGCAATGTCCAGCCGCGCCATGACCTTGATGCGCGAAATGATCACCGGGGCAAGTTTGCGCGGTGGCTCAATGATTTCACGCAAGATACCGTCGACCCGCATCCGCACCGACATACGGGTTTCAAAGGTTTCGATGTGGATGTCGGATGCGCTTTCCTTGACGGCCTGCGTCAACAGCGCATTGATCAGACGGATAATGGGGGCATCGTCTTCGGATTCCAGCAAGTCTTCCGGCTCGGGCAGGGAACCGGCAATGTCCTGCAAATCGGCATCGTCGCCGATGTCCTGCATCATGGATGCACCCACCTGACTGCGGTCATAGTGCGCTGCCAACAGGCGGTCAAAGGTTGCGTTATCCACCGACTGGAACTGTAAGGCGGCACCACTGAGGCGTTGCACTTCTGCCAAGGCCAAGGGTGTGACCCCGGTACGGCACAATACCTGCGGATGTTGCCCGCTGGTTTGCAGCAAGACACCGTGGCGTTTGGCAAAGCTGTAAGGCAGGCTCAGTGGTGCTACCACGGCTTCTTCCGGGAGGGCTAGTGCATCCTTGCTACTCATAAAATCCCATTACAGAAGGGGTCTGCCTTGTTGCATTTACTTTGTACAGCCTTTTTTACAGGCTGTTTTACTGGCGGTGCTGGCGGGTTATGCAAGCTGTCGGCTGTGCCATTGGTGACGCGGCTCATGTCCGGTGGCAGGGTGGAAGGGCCTTCGGATAAGCGCCCGCCGCGTTGCAATATCTTGCTGCGCTGCTGCTGCTGTTGCATGGTCTGGTATTTCTGGCGAGTGTAGGCGTCGGCTGATTTGCCATCCGGCAAAATGATCGGGTGAATGAATACCATCAGGTTGTTTTTGGTTTTGTTGGTGGTGTTGTTGCGGAACACGCTGCCAATAATCGGGATGTCGCCCAGCAACGGCACCTTGCTTTCGGAATCCCGGTAGTTGTCTTCGATCAAGCCACCTAACACCAGAATCTGACCATCTTCTACCATCACATTGGTGCTGATTTTACGCTTGTTGGTGATCAAGTCAGCCGCCCCCGTACTGCTGGAGGCGACATTGGATGTTTCCTGATCAATTTTTAGGTTTACGGTATTGCCCCGGTTGATTTGTGGGGTGATTTTGAAGGTCAGGCCGACATCCTTGCGCTCAATGGTGGTGAAGGGGTTGGTGGTGTCGTTGGCAGCACTGGTTGATTGACCTGTAATGAAGGGCACTTCCTGACCGACCGTGATTTCGGCTTCCTCATTATCCAGTGTTACCAAGGTTGGGGTGGAAAGGATATTGGTGGCGGCATCGCCTTTCAGGGCATCTACAATGACACCGAAACTGTCATTTCCGCCACCCAGCAACAAGCCGTTGGGAATGGTGGGGATGGAGCTGGCGGAGATGCTGCCATATAGCCCTGCCAGCGTACTCAGGCCGGTGCCAAAGTTGCTATAGCCCGCCCCGCTGCTGCCGTTGGCGAGCAAGGCTGCGCCCAGTTGGTTGGAAAGGTCGGTAGACACTTCGGCAATGACGGCTTCAACCATGACTTGGGCGCGGCGGCGGTCAAGTTGGTTGATGACGGCAATCATGTTTTTCTGCAAAGTGGGTGGGCCGCTGATAATGATGGAGTTGCTGCTTTTATCGGCTAATACTTTAATATCTGTAGAGCTGCTGCCTTGAGATGCGCCAGCGCCAGCGACACCCACTGCCGCCCCGGTGGAGTCGTAGCTGCCTGCGCTGTAGCGTTGCAGGTTAGGGGCAACGCCATTGAGGACACTTACCACGTCTTCCGCTTTGGCGTAGCGGAGCTGGATGACTCGGGTATCACCTTCGATAGCGCGTTTGACATCCAGTTTGGTAATGGCGCTTTTCATGCGTTCACGGGTTTGTTTGTCACCAGAAATCAGCACACTGTTGGTGCGTTCGTCGGCGGATACTTTGCCGCTGGTGGACATGGCCACGCTACCTGCTGCGCCTGCCCCGCCTGCCATCAAGCCTTGCAGGGTAGAGGCAACTTGTGAAGCAACCGCGTAATCCAGCGGAACCAGTTCAAAGTCTTCGTTGTTGGGTTTATCAATATTGCTGATGACATCCAGCAGGCGCTCCACGTTTTGCGCTTTGCCCTTGATAACCAAGGAATTGCTGGCTTGATTGGGCAGGATACTGGTTTCACCTTGCCCGCTTAAGGGCATCAGGGTCTGGATCGCGGTATTGACCGGGATGTAATCCAGATTAACAACCTGGGTAATGGTTGCATCGGAATCGCTTTCCCGTGCATCAGCTACCAGTGGGGCAACGTTGCCGCGAGCCTTGCCAACCGGGACAATTTTGATCAGGTTGCCGGATTCCACCGCTTCGTAACCGTGCACCTGCAACACTGAGAGGAAGGCTTCATACAGGCCATCCTTATCCAGGCCGCGCCCAGAAATGAAGGTCACTTTGCCGCGCACTTGTTGGTCGACGATGAAGTTTTTCCCGGTCGATTTGGCTACGATGTCAATTAACTGACGAATTTCGGTGTCTTGCAAATTGATGCGGGTTGCATCTTCAGCCCGCAAGCCCGCAGAGGTTGTCAGCAGCCACAGTGAGCAAGCAATAGCACTGGTGGTCAGCAAGGATTTGAGATTGTTATGCGATTTCATGAAAAACCTGTTATCTGTTTCATTGTCGGCTGGGTCAGCGCAGGCAATAGTTGTGCGTGATGATGCATTAGATAATTTAGAATATCCAGCGTATTTAGAGCGATGGTAATGTCCAGATGTTCCACAAGTCGCCTTTCAGTGTTTATACTACAGCGGTTTTTTAGCTTTGTGAGAAGGTTTCCAGCATGAATCTGATTTCGCCATTCAAAGGGCTGCGCCCTGCACCGGGTCGGGCTAGCGAGGTGATTGCGCCGCCGTATGATGTCCTGAATTCTGCCGAAGCGCGGGAGCGGGCTGATGGCAAGCCGTGGAGTTTTTTGCATATTTCCAAGCCGGAAATTGATCTGCCGGAAAATACTGACCCTTATAGTGCGGACGTGTACGCCAAGGCAGCAGAAAATCTGGCACGTATCCGCGAAGCGGGGTTGCTGGTGCGCGATGAGCAGCCTTGTTACTACGCTTACCGCCTGATTATGGATGGGCATTCGCAAACGGGTTTGGTAGCAGGCGCGTCGGTGGCCGATTACGATACCAACCGTATTCGCAAGCATGAGTTTACCCGCCCGGTGAAAGAAGATGACCGGGTGCGCCAGATAGATGCAGTCAATGCGCAAACGGGCCCTGTGTTGTTGGCCTACCCAGATGCACCGGCTGTGGATGCGATTTTAGCGGCTGCGGCACAAGGTGAACCGGCGTTGGATGTGACGGCGGATGATGGTATTCAGCATACCCTGTGGGTGATTGATAATGCCGAGAGCATTGCGCAATTGACCGCTGCGTTTAATGCGATGCACGCGCTGTATATCGCGGATGGGCATCACCGCTCTGCTGCGGCTTCACGTATTGCGAAAATGCGTCATGAGCAACAGGGGAGTGCGGGTGTTGCGCCGTGGGATTTCTTCCTGTCGGTCATTTTCCCGGCGCATCAGATGAAAATCTTTGACTACAACCGTGTGATCAAGGATTTGCACGGCATGGAACCTTCGCAGTTCCTCGCGGCAGTCGAAGAGCATTTCACGTTGGAACCTTCTGCCACGCCCGTCAAGCCTGCCGAGCCGGGTACGTTTGGGATGTATATGGACGGGCAGTGGTTCAAGCTGACCCTGAACCCGGCGCTGATGCCGAATGATGATCCGGTAGCGCGTCTGGATGTCAGCCGTCTGGCGCGTTACCTGATCGAACCTGTGTTGGGTATCAGTGACCCGCGCCGCGATGATCGTATTGACTTCGTGGGCGGTATTCGGGGTTTGGCAGGGCTGGAAAAGCGCGTCAATAGCGGTGAAATGGCGGTGGCTTTCTCGCTGTATGCCACCAGTATGCAAGACCTGATGTCGGTGGCGGATAACAATGATGTGATGCCGCCTAAATCAACGTGGTTTGAACCCAAACTGGCGGATGGCGTGGTGTCTTACTTGCTGGATTAATGCTGTAGGGCAGGCTCCTGTGCCTGCCCTGCTGGTTGGGCTAAATTCGCCCATCCTGTTGCTGTATATCAGGGGGTGCTTATATACTCATCGGCATGAAACATACCAATACCAATACCAAGAGCAAATCAGCGCAACCAGTCAACGTCGGTCTCGACCTGTTCGGCAATGCTATCCCTGAGGTGAGGTCTGCCTTGGTTGATGGCACGGGCAAATCCTTGCAGATTGTTAAACGTCATGACATGGTGCTCAAGCTCAATCCTAAACGTATCCGTGCTGCTGCGCGGGTAAAAACACCCTCCAGTTTGAGTTTGTTAGGGCGATTGATGCCTTGGCGAGCTACGCCTGAAGTGCTTCCGGTGGATGGTGTCAGCGAACGGCTGGAGCAGGCTTTCAAGCGCTTGCATCAGGAATTCAACGCACGCGAACAACAACTCGAAGACAAAATCCAAGCACTACAGCAAGTACAGCAAAGCCTGGCGGCGGTAAAAACCAAAAAACGGCGTTGGTTGTTGCCGGTGCTGTTGATGGCGGGCGCTGCGGGCGGTTACATGATGGTCATCATGAGCAGTATGCAGAGTTCCATGATTGCCATGTCGGGTAATATCAATACCATGAACGGTCACATGGGCGCGATGGCGGTTGATACTCAGGCGATGTCACAGAATACCCAAGCCATGAACCAGTCTATGTATTACATGAATAACAATGTAGCTTCCATGAGTGGCAATATGTCGCAGATGAACCAAAACGTCGGCACACTGGCGCAAGCGGCGGCTCCGATGGGTGAGGCAGCGGCGACGGTTAGCCCTTTCATGAAAATGTTCAAATCTGTCATGCCGTTTTAGCGTAACAGCTTGCCTATCCGTTCCCAGCGCACGCGGTTGCCTTGGGCGGAAAACCAGACTTGTCGCGCTTTTCCGACCACATCCTGCAAGGGAACCGTGCCGAAAAAGCGCGAATCATTACTATCCGTTCGATTATCTCCCATCATAAACACCTGCCCCGGCGGGACGCGCAATTTAGTTTGCGGCAATTGCAGCTTGCTGTTGTTCCAGAAAACCTGCCAACGGGTTTTGCTGTCGGTTTCTGTTACCAGCAAGCCATTGGCAAGCGGGGTGGTGCGTAAGAGCAACGGTTTGCCATTGATCGAAACCTCTGCCCCCTTGATGCTGATTTGATCCCCCGGCAAACCGATCACGCGCTTGATGTAGTAAGTGCTGCGCTCGTTGGGGTAGACGAATATCGCAATATCACCTCGCGCCAGCGCCTGTTTTGCCCCCACCCGGTTGTAACGTTTATCCGCAAATATCAGGTCATATTTCATGACATTCGGCTCCATGCTGGACGAAGGCACAAGCATGGCTTCGACCAATTGTTGGCGAATTTGTGCGGTGAGCAAGGGGAAGGTGATGCTGCACACCAATAGCACCAGCAGGTAAGTTCCGGCGTTCTGCCAGCTTTTGGGGACGTAAGCCTGCTGGCGGCGGGCGCTACGGAAGGCATCGCTTATACCGTAAAACCATAGCGCAATCAGCACCAATAAGCCGCTGAGTAAGGCAGGTAACGTCCAGCTAACCGGCAGGTACAGCGCCACTATCGCCATAGCGGGAATGGTTAAGAAGGCAAAGATCAGCAGTAACCATAGCGCCTTGTGTGGTTCGCCGTTATAAAGTTGCCCAAACCCCGGCAAGATGGCCGACATGAGGAGAGCGCGAAGCGGCTTGCGCGGTTGGATGGCGGGTGTGGGCGTGGTTAGCATGGTGGGTTCCTGTATTTTTCGGGTGAGTGTATACAGGGGTAAAGAAAAAAGTGGCTGTTTTGTGGATGGATGTAATAATTTGACTGATTTTTTTCAAAAATGACTTCATCATGCAAGAAATTGTCCCGCTTCCCCCTTGGTTCGCCCTACCCGAACCTCACCCCATCGACCACGCTACCGTCATCGGCGGCGGCATTGCTGGTTGCCAGATTGCCCATGCCTTGGCAAAACGCGGCTGGCAAGTCACGCTACTGGAACGCCATGCCCGCCTCGCCACCGAAGCCTCCGGCAACCGCGCGGGTGTGCTCACCCCGAAAATGACAGCGGAACCGGGTTGGGGTGAAACCTTTTACCGCCAATGCTTTGTGTATGCTATCCAGCAAATCCGCGAACTGGAGGCCGCGGGGCAAGTGATCGAGTGGGCGCAGTGCGGGGCGTTACAACTGGCGCATGAGCCGCGTGAAGCAGCGCGTCAACAAGCCTTGCGTGAACGTGATCTGCCGCCGGATTTCATCCAGATACTGGATCAACAAGCGGCTTCGGCCGTCGCGGGCATTCCGCTGCCAACGGGGGCAAGTTATTTCCCGCAAGCCGGTTGGGTGAACCCAGCAAGCCTGTGCGCGGCGTTGGTGGCACACCCGCAGATCGAAGTGCGTACCCTGACCCATGCCACCCGCTTACCATCAACAGGTATCACCATCATTGCCAGCGGGCGTGAGGCGGATCAGTTGGCGGAAACCGCTTTCCTGCCCTTTTTGCCGGTCATGGGGCAAACCAGCCGTGCGGTTGCCAGCGCTGCGAGTGCCTTGCTGAAAACCACTTTAGGGCACGAAGGCTACCTGACGCCTGCTATCGCCGGGCAGCATATTTTCGGGGCAACTTTTGTGCGTCATGTGCGTGATGCGGTGTTGGATGACGCGGCGGACGTTACCAACTTCCAGCAGCTTGCCCAGCATCTGCCCGACTTCGCCCGAAGTTTGGTTGCTGAGCGTAGTCGAAGCATCGAGGGAAGCCACGCAGCTATCCGCATGACCACACCCGACCGTTACCCGGTGGTTGGTGCTTTGCCGGATGTGGACTTTTTTCGCCAAGCCTACGCTGATTTGCGGCACGGTCGCGCCAGCCAGGGCTTTCCACAGGCGCACTATCAGCAGGGTGTGTTTGTGATGGCGGGGTTTGGCTCACGCGGGCTGACCACCAGCGGTTGGTGTGCGGATTTGCTGGCAGCCATCATCGGTGGGGAGCCATTGCCAGCAGAGGTGACTTTATATGGGCAGTTGCACCCGGCGCGTTTCCTGATCCGTCAGCTTAAGCGCGGGTAGGAAGTACCTCCCTTCGGCTTCGCTCAGGGGGCGGGAGTGGGGCGTAGTTTGTTGATTTCGGCATCCAATACCTGATTTGTTTCATCACCTTGTTTGAGTGTCTGTTGCAGGTGGGTATTTTCCTGCTCCAACGTTTGTACTTGTTGTAAGACTTTTTGTAGGGACTGGCGGATGGCGTCGTAATGGCTGCGTTCTGATGGGGTGAGTTTGGCAAGCTCATCGGGTGTTAGTGCTGGTGCTGATAAGGCGCTGACAGTGGGGGATACCGGTGCGGCTTCCTTTGCGGGTTCGGGCGTTACCCGTGTGGGCGGTGGCGCTTTGAATGGGCTGGTGAAACCCACTGGCGTCTGCACGGGTGGTGGCTGTGGCGTGGGGTTCAGGTATAGCATAGCGCCACCAGCGCCCAGCATGATGGTCGCTAGTATGCCAACAACCGTGATGGGATCTTTATTGGGCATGGGTAAACAGCTTTTGCCACCAGTGGCGGCGGTTAGTAGGTTGCGGGAAGGCGGCAGGCAGGTTGATCGGTGGTATTTGGGAAAATATCCAGCCCGGCAACGGCGGGTTGCCACTAGAGCCGCAGGTAGAACCCAAGTTGTTGGGGTCAAAGACTTTAATGTAGGTGGGCTGTTGCAGGTTGTCGACGTAAACAATGCCGCAGTAATCTTCATCGTGTTCGCGGTGTAACAGCTCATCCAGCTCGCGCACGATATTGCTCAGGCTATCGCTGGTTTGGGTGGTGGTGGGGGGATTTTCACCGACGGCATAGACGTACCAACTGTCAGTGGGGGTTGCCAGAACTTTTTCCCACAAGGCATCCAGTTGAGGCCAGCGCAGTACGCCGGAAAATGAGCCGCGAAAGGCTTGCAGAAAAGGGTGTGTTTCGCTCATGTTATATTGGCTTAACGGCAAAAGTTAGCAGCATAATTCGCAGCGGGAGGATACTCAAGCACGAAGTGTTTTTTGGCGGGCACAATTGACATCGTTATAGGCGTCCATTACGATAATCGCCCATTGATATACTTCCAAAAAAATCAAGTTTTTAAAGTCCCTCATTCTAAAATCTAGGAGATGTTAGTCATGAATAAAATCACCATCAGTATTTCTGCCCTGTTTCTGGCGCTGGGTGTTCTGAGCGGTTGTGGCGAAAAGAAAGAAGAAGCGCCTAAAGCTGACGCTGCCCCGGCTGCTGAGCAAAAGCCAATGGAACAAGCAGCAGCACCCGCCGCTGAACAGGCCGCACCTGCTGAACAGGCTGCTCCTGAAGCAACCAGCAGTAACCCGATGACTGCGATGACGGATGCGGCGAACAATGCTGCAACTGCGATGGGCGATGCCGCTAAAGCAGCGGGTGATGCAGCCACTCAAGCGGCTGACTCTGCTACCCAAGCTGTTGATGATGCAGCTAAAGCTACTACTGAAGCGGTAAGCGACACAGCAGCTAAAGCGGCTGATGCCACTACGCAAGCGGTAGCGGATGTTACAGCACCCGATGGCGAGAAGATCTACAAAGGTTTGTGCTTCAGTTGCCACGACATGGGCGTTGCTGGCGCACCTAAGCTGGGCGACAAGGCGGCATGGGCGCCACGTATCGCAACCGGTATGGATGCACTGCACGCTGCTTCCCTGAATGGCAAGAATGCTATGCCAGCCAAAGGCGGCAACCCGGCACTGTCTGATGCTGAAGTTGCAGCAGCAGTTGACTGGATGGTTGCCCAATCCAAGTAATGACCGCTGTTATCTTCGGATGACACAAAAAAGCCCCTTTAAGGGGCTTTTTTAGTTGGTTTTTAATTGGCAGGTACGGGTGTTGTTGACTGGCGCATTTGCTGCTGCACCTGACTAAAACTGGGCGCCAATGTTGCTGGCGGATAAGCATAGCCCGTCATCGTGGGGTTGTACCCATAGTTCGGGGCGTAGTAGGGCGTATAGCTAGGGTTGTAATAATTCCACGGGGCACTGTTGGTATAAGCGTTACTGTAGCCATACAAGTTGTTGTAACCTGAGCCATACGCATTCGTGTAACCGTATAGATTGGCATTGGTATCGCCCTGTCCGCTGCCATAGACATCAGATGCCATATCGGTGCTGCCTTTGCCCTTGAATGTCACGGCAAAATCGACTTGACCATCCGCATTGCCTTTAGCGCTTCCCTGACCACTGACATCACTTGTACCCGTGCCATACCCTTGGGCGTCGGCGTTGGTGCTTCCTTGAGCCGTTCCCGATGTCTGCCCGACACCACTGCCACTGTCGAAGCCTTCGAAAAATTCAGCGAAAACATTGCCATTGCTGATAAGCAACGTAATGGCACATAGTATTTCAGTATATTTCATGGTTTTCCCCTCCCTAACGGTTTCATATTAAAGAGTATTCTTATTATCTTGCGCCGATTTTGATGTATGTCAAGCCTTACCGCTGATCAGGTAAATGTTTTTCATTTGATGGAACTACATGACAGCAGGCAAGTCAAACCGTATAATGAAAAGTCCAGCAGCTTTTGCAGGATTCCGGGGGCGACTTGGCTTCGACGTGGATCACAAAGTCTGGGGAGCATGTAGTGGATGTGGTGACCACTTAAACACTAGTCACAAACAATAGTCGCAAACGACGACTCTTACGCTCTCGCCGCTTAATAACCGGTAGATAGCTGCCTGATCGCTACTGTGCTTATGCAGTACGAATATTCAGGCATCATCCAATCATAAGATCGTGCGGGAGGCTCGCCCAAGGCCAAACCACTAAACAGTATTGGGACAGCCTGTGAGCAGCCTGTCAGTTGGCGGCAATCGGGTTAAACAAACGACTGACTAAACATGTAGTAGCCTTCAGATGGAGGATTTGCGGACGCGGGTTCAATTCCCGCCGCCTCCACCAAATTATAACCCCTTGATTTTTAAAGAAAAATTAAGGGGTTTTTTGTTTTTTAACGTAACTGCATTTGCAACCACTCTATAATTCGCGTTTCTAACCAATACTCTGCTCGCCACGGCACACGCCCACTTACAAATCCCACATGCCCGCCGTGCGTTGTCAGTTCCAGCGTTACATCATCACTTAGCATAGCTTCTGTTGGTGCGGTACTGGGGTACATAAACGGGTCATCTTGCGCATGGATAATCAGTGTCGGCGTCTGAATATTTTTCAGGAACTGCGCGGAGCTACTGCGAGTGTAATAGTCGTGCGCACCGTCAAAGCCATTCAACGTGGCGGTAATCTGGTCGTCGAAGTCAAAAATCGTACCCACGGTATTGATGTTGAGCGGTAAGGGGCTAGGCATCTGGCTGAATTTGTTGCGGTAGGCGGCTTTCAACTTGCCCGTCAGGTAACGTCCGTAAATCACCGAAAAACCTTTTTCCAACTTGCGGGCGCATTCCTCAAGCTGAAAGGGGATGGAAACTGCGACTACCGCTTTTAGCCCTGACTCCGCTTCCGTTTCCCCTGCGTATTTGAGGATCAGGTTGCCGCCGAGCGAGAAACCGACCGCCGCATCTGCCTGCCTGCCCGTATTGCGCAGATGGGTAAGCACTTCCGCCACATCCGCCGTGCGACCCGAATGGTAGCTGCTGGCTAGCCGATTGGGTGTGCCGCTGCATCCGCGCAGGTGCATGAAGACGCTGGCGAACCCGGCTTTGTGCAAAGCGAGTAACAGGGTTTTGGCGTAATGCGATTCCAGCGAACCTTCCAGCCCGTGGATCACCAGCACCAGCGGCGAGTCGGGGCGCGGATGAAAGGCAAGATCGATGAAATCACCATCGGCGAGTTCTAAACGTTCGTGTTGCAACGGCAGTTGGGGGCGGCGGCGCAAGAATACCGGCCATAAGGTTTGTAGGTGGGGAGATTTGAGCCACCACGCGGGACGGAAAGTGGAGTTGATTTGTTTTGGCATATGCAAGTCTATATTGTACGGATTATTTGTGTACGTTAAACTATTGGGATCAATTCAGTCAAACGAATACAGGAATGTCATCATGGCAATTGCAGCAAACCGTATCGACATGCGTGTCAATGAACAGGTTAAACAGCTTGCGGAACGTGCAGCTAATGCATTGGGATGCACTGTCACGGAATACCTTGTGCGCCTTATTCAGCAAGATGCGCCAAAAGTTTTACGGGGTGAAACTGAAATCGTACTCAGTAATGCACAGTTTGACCGTTTTGCCGAGTTATGCAAACAAACGACGCCACCCAGTCCACGTATTAGGGAAGCTGCCCGCCGCCTTGATACCGAAGGATTTTGAGCATGGCATTTCACCAAACGGTTGAACGGGTGGATAAAGGCAAGCATGACCTTAAGTTGTTTGATTGTGGCAAGCCGTCCATGAACCAGTTCCTGAGCCGCTTTGCTGCCAAACATGCCGAACTTGGCTTAAGCAGTACGTGGGTGTTGCTGGAAGATGTGCAGGCTGCCAAATTACCCGTTGCTGCGTATTACACGCTGGCTTCTGCTACGGCCAACAAATCCAGTCTGCCGACCTCGCAATCCTTGCCACATTACCCGGTTCCGGTGGTGCTGTTGGCTCGGCTGGCTATCAACAGGCAACATCAAGGCAAAGGGCTGGGAGCGAAAATTCTCATCAGTGCTTTGCGTCATAGCGTGCAATTGATGGAGCAGGGTTTGCCCGCTTTTGGCCTGATCCTGGATGTGCTGGATGAGGATGCCTTGACGTTCTATCAGCGCTTTGATTTCTTTGAACCCTTGACTGACGATCCGATGCGGCTGTTTGTGGGGATGGGCAGGTTGCGGCAAGTATGATTTTACCGCTGGATAAATGCTATCCTTAACCCATCATAAGCAAATCACCCATCCAGCCAGCCAATGCAGCAGATTTTTATCAGTTACGCCCAAGACCAAGCGCACGGGCAACGCCTCGCCGAACAAGTGCAGCAGCAGTTGCACGGGGCGGGTTTTGCCGTGTTCCGCGATGTCAGCGGTGTGATTCCCGGCACAAAATGGGTGCACGAAATCGAACGCCAGTTGAAAGCCAGTGAGCTGGTGGTGCTGGTGGTCTCCGCTAAGGCATTGCATTCAGATTGGGTATTCGCCGAATTTGATATGGCGAAGGAGCACCAGATACCCATCATCCCGGTGTTTGCCGAAGCGCTGTCTGCACCGTTGTGGTTACGTCATCTCCAACGGCTGGATTTTTCCCGTGAAGCCGATTGGCAACGGTTGATGCAAGCGATCAGCAGCCATATCACGGTGCCGAGTCCGCAAGCTCCTTACTCACCTCCTGTCCCTGTGCTTGTTAAGCAGCAGCCTGATCTGGCGTGGGCAAATGCATCAGGTGATGACCAATACGGGCGTTACGCCGATGTGGATGTAAAAGGCGTGATCCAGCGTTTTCGGTGGTTACAACCGGGCAAGTTCCTGATGGGGTCGCCGCAATCTGAGAAGGAGCGCAGTGATGATGAGGTTCAGCATGAAGTCACGCTGAGCCAAGGTTTTTGGCTGGCGGATACGGCTTGTACCCAAGCCTTGTGGCAAGCCGTGATGGGCAATAACCCCGCCGACTTTTCAGATGACCTGCGTAATCCGGTGGAGCAGGTGAGTTGGGATCATACGCAAGGTTTCATTCAACAGCTCAATGGGGTTGTGTCGGGTCTGAAAGCGAAGCTGCCAACCGAAGCGCAATGGGAATATGCCTGCCGTGCCGGAAGCACCTCGCCGTTTTCTTTTGGCACAAACATTACACCCGAACAGGTCAATTACGATGGTAATTATCCGTATGCAGGTGGCAAAAAAGGTTTGTATCGGGAGAAAACCGTTCCGGTCAAATCGCTTCCAGCGAATCCGTGGGGCTTGTACGAAATGTACGGCAACGTCTGGGAATGGTGTCAGGATTGGTATGGTTCTTATCCGGCGGAGCCGGTCAGGAACCCGGAGGGTTCACAAACAGGCGTTCTGCGCGTCGTTCGCGGCGGTTCGTGGTACAGCGTCGGCTGGCTCGTGCGTTCTGCCATCCGTCGCAGGCTCGATCCCGCTAACCGTGACGACTTCATTGGCTTCCGGCTTGCCCTAGGTCATTGAGCTCAGGCCAGCAGGGCGGCGGAGCCGCAGCCGCCGGAGGCGGTACTCTTGCGCGGACGGGGATGGCGTGGGCAGGCGCGTCGCGGAGCAGCGCCAGACCATGACAGCACCGGGAGCGCCCGCCGCGTAGCGGTGGTGATTGCATCGCTGGCAAAACCTGTCTTTCCTCTATATCATCACACGTTTATATTCCCCACCGGAAGTACGCATGAGCCAATACTGGAGCAAACTGGTACACGATCTCGACCCGTATGTGCCGGGCGAGCAGCCCAAAGACCAGCGCTACGTCAAGCTGAACACCAACGAATGCCCGTACCCGCCTTCGCCCAACGCCTTGGCGGCGATCCACGCGGCAGCGGATGAGCGCTTGCGCCTCTATCCCGACCCGAATGCGGATGAACTCAAGGATGCCATCGCCGACTACTACAGCGTCGAACGCGCCAATATCTTCGCCGGTAACGGTTCGGATGAAGTGCTGGCACACGTTTTCTGCGGCCTGCTCAAGCACGATGCGCCACTGCTGTACCCGGACATCAGCTACAGCTTCTACCCGGTCTACGCCAACCTCTACCAGATTGAGGCGAAGCAAATTCCGCTGCGGGACGATTTCAGCCTGAACTTGAAGGATTTCAGCGGCAAAAACGGCGGCATTATCTTCCCCAACCCCAACGCGCCCACCAGCATGGCGGTCGGGCTGGATGTGATTGAAGCCTTGCTGCAAGCCAACCGCGATTCCGTGGTGGTGGTGGATGAAGCCTACGTCGACTTCGGCGCAGAAACTGCGATTCCGCTGATAGCGAAGTATCCGAACCTATTGGTGGTACAAACCTTTTCCAAATCGCGATCCCTCGCCGGGTTGCGGGTTGGTTTTGCCGTTGGCCATCCTGACCTGATCAATGCATTAGAGCGAGTGAAAAATTCCTTCAACTCCTACCCACTCGGACGCATGGCGATTGCCGGGGCTGCGGCGGCGATGCGTGACAAGGAATACTTCGCGAGTACTTGCCAGCAAATCATCGCCACCCGTGAAATGACGGTGCAAAAACTCACCGAACTGGGTTTTAGCGTATTGCCCTCGGCGGCCAATTTCGTGTTTGCCCGCCCGCCCGCAGGCAATGCCGAAGCCCTGTATCTGGCATTGAAGCAGCGCGGCGTGCTGGTACGCTATTTCAACAAGCTGCGTATCAACGAATACTTGCGCATCACCATCGGTACGGATGATGAAATGAACACTTTCTTGCAAATACTTGCTGAACTATGAACCTTTACACCTTAGAAACTTACCTCAATAAGCTGCTGAATATTGGCAAGTTCCGCGACTATGCGCCCAATGGTTTGCAGGTTGAGGGCAGGGCAGAAGTCACCCGGATTGTGACCGGCGTAACCGCTTCCCAAGCCTTGCTGGATGCCGCCGTCGAATACGGTGCAGATGCGGTCTTGGTGCATCACGGTTATTTCTGGAAAGGTGAATCACCCGTGATTCGGGGCATGAAAAAGCAGCGTATTGCCACCTTGATCCAGCATGACATCAGCTTACTGGGATACCATTTGCCGCTGGATGCGCACCCGGAACTCGGCAATAACGCGCAACTCGCGATGTTATTGGGTATCCGCAACGAAGGGGTGATGGATGAGCGTGAGTTGCAAAGCGTGGGTAATATCGGTTCGGTAAGCGAACCCGTGTCGCTGGCAGATTTCGGGCAGCAAGTGGCGACAGCCTTGGCGCGTGAACCCTTATTGATTGCGGGTGGCGAGCATCCAGTGCAGCGTATCGCTTGGTGTACCGGTGGGGCGCAAGGTTACATTCAGCAAGCCTTCGAGCTGGGTGCGGATACCTATTTGAGTGGCGAGATTTCCGAACATACCGTGCATTTCGCCCGTGAAAACGGCATCCATTACATTGCTGCGGGGCATCACGCGACTGAGCGTTATGGCATAAAAGCACTCGGCAATCATTTGGCAGAGCAGTTTGGTTTGGAACATCGCTTTATCGATATCAATAACCCGGCATAAGTCAGGTTATTTTGTTTAGGTTTGTGCTATTATTGCCGCGCCTAGCTGGTAGGGCGGTGCATTGACCTAAATCAAACAGTCGGTTTTTTAGGGTTCACACTGCTCATTTATGCTTGATTTTAGAAGTGAGTTCGGACATTCTACATTGTCTTTTAGCATATGCTAATATAGCCATGTTTGAGTCTATGGCTCAGAAATTTAACATTATTGCAAGCGTGTTTTGACAGTATTGCAGTAATGGTGCAGGTTAAGTTTTGAACATTTGGGAGAGTGCTTACGATGGCAAATTCTGGAGTAGATAAAGGCCGTCGCCGCGTCCTGATTGCCGCCACATCAGTGGTAGGGGCAGCAGGGGTGGCAGCGGTTGCGGCTCCGTTCCTTAATTCATGGAATCCTAGTGCGCGGGCGCTTGCCGCTGGTGCACCGGTTGAGGTTTCTGTGACTAAGGCGGAGCCGGGTCAACAGATTCGTGTGGTTTGGCGCGGCAAGCCAGTGTGGCTGGTTAACCGTACCAAGGAAATGCTGGATGCGTTGGCGGGGTTGGAAGCGAGTCTGAAAGACCCGAATTCCGAAAATATCAAGCAGCAGCCAGAATATGCCAAGAATTTGGCACGTACCCGCGAGGGGAAAGAGCAATATCTGGTGCTGGTTGGTATTTGTACGCACTTGGGTTGTTCCCCGACGTACCGTCCTGAGTTGGCGCCGGCTGACTTGGGTGCAGATTGGAAAGGTGGTTGGTATTGCCCGTGCCACGGCTCTAAATTCGATCTGGCAGGTCGCGTTTTCAAGAACGTTCCAGCCGGGGCGAACCTTGAAGTACCTCCGTACTACTTCAAAGACGATAACACTATCCTGATCGGTGAAGATGGAGGTAAAGCATAATGGCAGAGCGTCCCGCACATAATTACAAGGGTTTCCTGGGTTGGGTCGAAGACCGCTTCCCCATGATGGAAACTTGGCAAGCGCATTTGGCTGGTTACTATGCGCCTAAAAACTTCAATTTCTGGTATTTCTTCGGTTCACTGGCGATGCTGGTACTGGTTATCCAGATTTTCTCTGGCCTGTTCCTGGCCTTCCATTACAAGCCGGATACCGGTTTGGCGTTTGCTTCGGTTGAATACATCATGCGTGATGTGCCGGGTGGCTGGTTTATCCGCTACATGCACTCCACGGGCGCTTCTGCGTTCTTTATCGTGGTGTACCTGCACATGTTCCGTGCGCTGATTTACGGATCCTACAAAGGCAAGCGCGAACTGATCTGGTTGATCGGTATGGCGATTTATCTGGCGCTGATGGCAACAGCCTTCATGGGCTATTTGCTGCCTTGGGGTCAAATGTCTTACTGGGGTGCGCAGGTTATCATCAACCTGTTCAATACGATTCCGGTGATAGGTGAAGGTCTGTCTACCTGGATTCGTGGTGACTTCGTACTCGGTGATGCAACCCTGAACCGCTTCTTTGCGCTACACTTCTTCTTGCCTTCGCTGGTGCTGCCTGCATTGGTGTTTGTCCACATCGTGGCGCTGCACGCAGTCGGTTCCAATAATCCTGACGGTGTTGAAATCAAGCAAGGCCCTAAAGGCAACCGTTGGAGCGAAACTGCCCCGACTGATGGTATTCCGTTCCACCCTTACTACTCTGTTAAAGACATTCTGGGTGTGATCGTGTTCCTGATTGGCTTCTTCGCTATCCTGTTCTTTGTACCAGAAGGTGGCGGCTATTTCCTCGAACAGCCAAACTTTGAACCAGCGAATGCGATGAAAACACCATTGCACATTGCCCCTGTGTGGTACTTCACGCCATTTTATACCGTTTTGCGTGCAATTCCTGACCCGTTCTTTGGTACGTTGGCGATGTTTGCTGCGATTGCTGTCCTGTTCGTGCTGCCGTGGATCGACCGTAATCCGGTTAAATCTTGGCGCTACCGCACCAGCGCACACAAGATCAACCTGATCCTGTTTGCTGTGGTGTTCTTGGTATTGGGCTGGATGGGTGTTGAAGCGGTAACGCCTGCCTTCAAGGAACTGGGTACGCGTATGACCCAAATCTACTTCATTTTCTTTGTGGTGCTGTGGATCCATAGCAATCCATCCAAGGCGAAGTATGTGATGTGGTTTGGTATCCTGCTGGCGGCGATTATTGCTTATGACTTTACGTTCCGTGTACCCGGTAGTGACCCTGAAGCATTGAACCAAATGCTTATTCAGGCTATCTGGCCAGTAGGCTATCTGGCACTGACTTTGTTGTTGCCTGCTTTTAAAGCGAGCTGCAATGAAGAAAAGCCGGTTCCTGACCGTGTAACAGGTTGAGGTGTGACAAACATGAAAAAATTTATTGCAAGTGTAATGTTCGCACTGTCAGCTTCCGTGATGGTATCTGGCGCTGCGTTGGCCAATGAAGGTGGTGTGCATCTGGAGTCGGCGAATATCAATATTCACGATCAAGCCAGCCTGCAAGTGGGGGCGAAGTATTTTGCCAACTATTGCATGGGTTGCCATTCCCTGAATTTCAGCCGCTATAACCGTGTGGCGGCGGATCTGGGTTTGACTGAGGAACAGGTGACTAAAAACCTGATTTTCACCCGTACTGATGGCGAGCCGACCAAAGCTGGTGAGCTGATGAAAAACGGGATGTCCCCCAAGCAGTCAGCAGAATGGTTCGGTGCGCCGCCACCGGATTTATCGCTGGTTGGTCGCTCACGTGGGTCGGACTGGATTTACAGCTACCTGAAAGCTTTCTACGTGGATAAAAGCCGTCCGATGGGCGTAAATAATACCGTGTTTGAAAACGCTGGTATGCCGCATGTCCTGTGGGAATTGCAAGGTTTGCAAGCGAAAGAGTGCACCAAAGAAGGTGAAGGCGAGCACGCGGTTGAACATTGCGAAATGAAAACCGTTAAAGCAGGCACTATGTCCCCAGCCGAGTATGATAAGGTTGCACGCGATATTACCAACTTCCTGACCTATGTTGGTGAGCCAGCAGCACTACATCGTAAAACCTATGGGGTGTTTGTGTTGTTGTTCCTGGGGCTGTTTGCCGTACTTGCGTATTTCCTGAAGAAGGAATACTGGAAGGATGTTCATTAATACTTCGTCGGTATAACACCTTTAAGCCACTCTAGTGTACTATAGAGTGGCTTTTTTGTTTTCAGTACAGGGAGTCCCGCTTATATGGCTTCGCTTTCCAGCCGAAGATCTGTCATGACATTATTTTCCGCGCCTGACTGTGCAGACAGTCATCGTGTACGTATTGTGCTGGCGGAAAAAGATATTACCGTCGATATTCTCAATATCAACCCCGATAACAAACCTGAAGATCTCGCGGAGTTGAACCCTTATAATACCACGCCAACGTTACTCGACCGCGATCTGGTGTTGTATGACGCGCGTATCATCATGGAATATCTGGATGAGCGTTTCCCGCACCCACCGTTAATGCCGGTTGACCCAGTGACACGGGCGCATTCCCGTTTGGCTTTGTTCCGTATCGAAAAGGACTGGTTCTCACTGGTCGATGATATTGAGCACGGCGATGATGCTACGGCTTCCCAAGCTCGTAAGATCTTGCGGGAAAGTGTGTTGTCAGCGGCGGAAGTATTTTCCGTCAAGCCTTACTTCCTGAGTGATGAGTTCTCGTTGGTGGACTGCACGATTGCCCCGATCCTGTGGCGCTTGCCCAAATACGGTATTGATGTACCGGAAAAACAGGGTAAGCCTATCCTGAAGTACATGGAGCGGGTGTTTTCACGCGATGCATTCCAGCAGTCTTTGAGTAAGGTTGAAAAGTCGATTCGCCCATGAACCAGCCCAAGCAACCCATTTACACCCCGAAGCGACCTTATTTGTTGCGTGCCTTCTACGAGTGGATCGCGGATAATAATCTGACGCCGCATATTATGGTGGATGCACGTTCCGATCAGGTTCAGGTTCCTCGTCAGTTTGTCAAGGATGGCAGTATCGTGCTGAATGTGAGCATGACGGCTACCAGCAATCTGATGATGGACAATGATCAGGTAACCTTTAGTGCCCGCTTCGGTGGCAAGTCTGTGTCGATCTGGTTGCCGATGTGGTCGATCATGGGTATTTACGCCAAGGAAACGCAGGATGGCTTGCATTTCCCGCCAGAGGAATATGCCGAGAGTATGGCGATTCCTGCTGCGGAAGCACCGGCGCCACGCCCATCACTGGCAACGGTTGCCGGGACAGCGGTGACCAACAGTGATGAGGGTTCCTCCTCTGATGCTGATGATGGTCAGGATGAACCACCACCGCCGAAGCCTACCAAACGCCCTGCTTTGCGGGTGGTCAAGTAATACCAATGCTGTCACTGATTGCAGCGATGGCACATCAGCGGGTGATCGGGTGCGAAGGCAACATGCCTTGGCACTTGCCCGCTGATCTTTCTTGGTTCAAACAAAATACCCTAGGTAAGCCGATTATCATGGGGCGCAAAACTTGGGATTCGATCGGACGCGCTTTACCCGGACGCCGTAATCTGGTCATTTCACGTGATACAGCCTTTCAGCCCAGTGGCGCAGAACGCTTTGCCTCGCCGGATGCAGCTTGGGAAGCGGTCACTAGTGCCCCCGAAGTGATGATTGTGGGTGGTGCTCAAATCTACCGGCACTTTTTGGCGCGTGCCGACCGTCTGTATTTAACCTTGATTGATGCTGATTTTACAGGCGATACTTTTTTTCCTGACTATAATCAATATCAATGGCATGAAGTAGAGCGGATTAATTGTCCTGCTGATGCCAAAAACCCTTATCCCTATTCCTTCCTGGTTCTTGAACGGGAATCCTGATTTCAAGGAGACGCCTCCCTATGAGTTCACTGTTGATTGTCAATGCAAATCTGGTCAATGAAGGGCAGATTACGGAAGCTGACGTGCTCATCCGTGACGGGCGTATTGCCTCCATTGGTCGTCATTTGTCCGCACCGGGTGTCAGGGTACTGGATGCTGCCGGGCGGCATTTACTGCCGGGCATGATTGATGATCAGGTGCATTTCCGTGAACCGGGGATGACCCACAAGGCTGACATGGCAAGCGAAAGCCGTGCTGCTGTGGCGGGGGGCGTTACCAGCTTTATGGATATGCCGAACACCATCCCAAATGCGCTGGATTCTGCGACGCTTAACGATAAAAAACACTTGGCTGCGGGGCGTTCGCTGGGGAATTATGGGTTCTATCTGGGCGCCTCCAACGACAACCTTGAAGTCATCAAAGCGCTGAACCCGAAAGATGCTTGCGGGATAAAAGTGTTCATGGGAGCATCGACCGGCAATATGTTGGTGGATGACCCGGAGATTCTGGAGCAAATCTTTACCCATGCACCGATCCTGATTTCGGCGCATTGTGAAGATACCCCGACCATCATGGAAAACGAGGAAAGTTACCGCAGTATTTACGGTGACAATATCCCCTTCAATTTGCACCCGACCATCCGTAGTGAAGCCGCCTGTTACAAATCGTCTTCGATGGCGATGGAATTGGCAAAGCGCTGTGGGACGCGCTTGCATATCCTGCACATTTCCACTGCCAAAGAAGCAGAAATGTTTTCCGATGCGGACTTGAAGGACAAGCAGATTACGGCGGAAGCCTGCGTCCATTTCCTGCATTTTGCGGATGAGGATTATGCGACCAAAGGGGCGCTCATCAAGTGCAACCCGGCAATCAAGACGGCGGAAGACCGCGCAGGCATTATTCAGGCATTGCTGGATGGGCGGCTGGATGTGATCGGCACTGACCACGCCCCGCATACGTGGGAAGAAAAACACAACCCCAGTTATTTTAAAGCGCCTTCGGGTTTGCCACTGGTGCAACACGCGCTGCCAACGGTGCTGGAGCATTATCAAGATGGCATTTTCACGCTGGAATTCATTGTCGAAAAGACCAGCCATGCCGTTGCCGAGATGTTCAATATCAAGGATCGTGGCTATATCCGTGAAGGCTATTGGGCAGACCTGACGCTGGTTGATCTGGACAAGCCGTTTGTATCAACGCACGCCAATAGCCTGTCAAAGTGTGGTTGGACGCCGTTCGATGGTTACGAATTCCGCTCCAGCATTGCCGCCACCTTGGTGAATGGGCAACTGGTCTGGCAAGACGGCAAGCTGCTGGATGTTGCGCCACTAGGCATGGCGCTGGAATTTGATCGCGAGTAATCGCGGTTAAAGTTCCCGTACTACCCGGAAGCCGAGGTTGGTGTCCATTTCATCCAGATAGCGTTTTTTGCGGGCTGCACTTCGCGCCCGCGCTGCCGGGTCGAACCATGAGCCGCCTTTGGTGACGTACCAATACGGGTTTGCCGAGTTGGAAGGACGACCATCACGGTTGGCGTACAGGTGGGAAGCTGTCCAGTGATCCTGAGTAAATTCCCACACATTACCGTGCACATCGTGTAAGCCCCAGGCATTAGCGGCTTGCAGGCCGACTTCGCTGGCTTTGGGGCTGGGGAAGCAACGCGGCAAATACCAGCGGCGCTTATCCAACTTTTCCTTGTAGGGGAACAGCGGGTTGAAATGCACTTCCTTGCAGCTTACATCTTCACCGTGATGGAAAGGGGTGGTCGTGCCAGCGCGGGCGGCGTATTCCCATTCGGCTTCGGTTGGCAGACGGTAGGTTGCGCCTGTTTGCATACTCAGCCATGCCAGAAACAGTTTGATGTCTTCGATGCGGACATTGATTGCGGGGTAACGGCCTTCGTGCCAGATGAGTTCCGGGCGCAAAAACCATTCAGTGTCCTGACGGAACAGGCGGAATTCTTCACCCGTGATGGGGTAAATGCCCATCGCAAACGGCTTGGTGATCATGGTGAGATGGCGCGGGGCTTCTTCGCGCTGATGACCAACTTCGCTGGGTTCCGAACCCATTTCAAAGCGTCCGGCGGGTATGACCGCGAGTGTTGGGCCAGTAACACCCTTTTTCAGGGTATCGTGAAAGTAAGGGGTGAGTTGGTGGGCTTTCGCTGTATCATGTTGTAACTGCCTGATTGATTCATGATCAAGTTCGTCAATGAATAATAGGCGTTGTTCGGGCGTAAGGGGTTCTGCGATGGTCATGCTTAATCAGTAGCCGTTAATATACTAAAGTTCTTGTATTATCCCCAAACTCACTAGAAAGACAACACAGAAAATTCATTTTTGAACTATATTTAAACCGAGGGTTAGTACTAGCAAGTAAGGGGTATGTAAATGAGTAGAAGACTTGTAGTCCGAGAGAGCATGAGGCAGCGTAGTTCTGCGCAGCTTTTGCTGGATGGGCTGATTATCTATCGTCAGGATTTAGGTGGTCTGGGTAAGCAACTGGAGCGTTTGTTACGGGAAGGTGGTTTGCGATCAAGTCTGGATCCAGCCTTTTCCATGAGGCTTCACTGAAAAAGAATGCGTAAACACATGAACTTTTTGGCGGGATGTAGCGACTTCTATAGTAACGCAGTAGCGTCATAGTCATGAGTTGAGAGTTCTCTCCCCGGTTACATACCGGGGTTTTTTTTGCCTGTCAGATGAGTGGCGCAACTGCCATTGATACCCTAAATGCTACAGCTTATCGGCATAACTTGTATTTTCTCCCCATAAATTTTGGTTTTCAGTATAATGGGCATTACCTAAAGCACCCATCATAATATTAATAGGTCGCACTATGCCGATACGCTTACCATCCCCTCACAAACAGTCAGGTTTGAGCCTGCTGGAAGTCCTGATTGCTACGGTGGTACTGTCTACCGGGTTGCTGGGTTTGGCTGGCTTGCAAATCGCGGGGATGAAGACCACCCATAATTCCTATCAAATGCAGCAGGCTACCTGGATTGTGCATGACCTGCTGGAGCGGATGCGTGCCAATAAGGCAGAAGTGTTCCACATGACAACTGCTACGCCACCTGTTCCTGATTCCAAGTACCTTTTGACTACCGCCGTTACGGCTGCTACCCATTGCAGCACTGCCCTGAGTAAGGATTGTTCCACCGGCACTCATTGTACTGGGGGGGAGATGGCAACCTACGATGTTTACAACGTCATGTGTGGTGATGGGGCGAGCAGCGGTATCAACAATGTCCTGATGGGAGGGCAACTGCAAGTGACTTGTCCGACCAACGATTGTCGTAAGGGGGTGACGGTCAATTTGCAATGGGATGAACGCAATGCTGCAAGTAGTCAAGCAGGTGATTTTGATGGCAATACCGACGGCGTCGAAAGCTTCAACATCAATCTGGATGCCATTTTGTAGGGGGAAAACCATGAAAAAGGCCAATAGGCAAAAAGGGCTGTCGCTGATTGAGCTGATGATTGCGATGGTCGTCAGTTTGGTGCTGATGGCAGGGATAGGAACAGTCTACATGAGCAGTAAGCGTAATTACCAAGCGCGTGATCAGCTTTCGTTGATGGATGAAAATGCGCGTGTCGCGTTGAATGCCCTGACCAAACATTTGGAACATACGGGGTATGCCGCCACTGCTGCGGGTGTGTTTCCATTGCCAACACCGTTTGTACTGACAACACCAGTAGCAGGTACTTGTTCTGATGGTGGCAGTAATATTAATACAGCATCAACGTTAAATGTGACGGCTGATGATGCGAGTACGACTCCGGCGCAACAGACAGGCAGGGATACTGTTGGTATTGCGTATGTGGGGGATGATGCGTTGTTTATTGATTGTGGTAATACAGAAGGTAACAGTATCACGTTGAGTGATACTAGAGCGCAGCGTTTGAAGTCGTTGTGTAAGCATGGGGCGGCGGCAAATGTGGAAGGCTCGCTCATTTATAATACGTTCTCGATTGGTTATGCCACTACACCGGAAAAGGATTCACTGGGAGTCAGTATTCCCAATTTGTATTGCTCTGGTTCGGTTAGTGCTAATAAACAATCAGTGGCTCAAGGGGTTGATGCCATGCAGTTCATGTACGGGGTAGATGCTGATGGCAATGACTCGGTAGATCAATACCTTACCGCAACGCAAGTGACAACAGCCAATGCTTGGGACAGGGTAATTAGTATTAAGGTGGCGTTGTTAATGCGTTCGATAGAACCCGTCTTGCCCGTAAAAGAATCTAAAACATACCGCTTGTTGGATAAGGATGTGGTGCGTGATGATCGTTACCAACACGTCGTTTATAACACGGTTATTCAACTACGCAATAGAGTTGATGGCTAAGGGAGACTCAGTATGAGAACAAGAAAACAGGAACGCGGTGCGGTGTTGGTGTGGGGGTTGGTTATCTTGCTGACCATGACCGTGATTGGCATTGCCGCTACCCGGATGGCAACAGTCGATAGCCGCATTGCTGGTAATCAGATGATGTCCATGCTGACATTCCAGGGGGCAGATTCGATGCTCAGGAAATCCATCAGTTTGTATCAGGTGATGCAAACAGCGCAAACGGGTACAACACCGTCAGGTGCTTACAATAAGAATAAGGTTAAAGAATTGCAACTGAGCACCTTTTCTGAGGCAACCAGTGGCGTCAAGGTAACGGGTGAGTCGGCAATGAGTGAGGAAGAAGGTTGCCCACCTCTGAAAGGTATTGCCATGACGACTGAAATGACACCGGATGCGGGCGGTATTTCCTGTCGGGTGTTTACCACGGAGGCAAATGCTTCCCTGTCAGGAACGGGGGCGCGTAGCGAGCATTCCGAAGGTGTGTTGAAACCCGTTCCCAAAATCAACTAAGCCAAGCCAATCAACGCGAACTAATAAGGCCATAATCATGACAACAATAACACACCAACGCGGTTTCACCCTGATTGAACTGATGATCACCGTGGCGATTGTCGGCATTCTGGCTGCCATTGCTTACCCCAGTTATACCGCCAGTGTGCAGAAAAGCCGCCGCGCAGACGCGCAAGTAGCCTTGATGGAAATTGCGCAGCGCGAAGAAAGCTATTTCCTGCGTAACCGCAGTTATGGGGATACCACGGCGTTGGGCTACAGTACGAGCAGTGGGGATGGTTATTACACCCTGTCGATCACCGCGACCGCCACTACCTTTACAGCCACAGCTACAGCGACGAGTGGCAAGCCTCAGGCACATGACACGCCCTGCCAAGTTATGACACTGAATAATCGCGGTGTGAAACAGGGTGGGGCGACTGCCACCACGACCACTGCCAATACCTGCTGGAAATAACCCATTGTTTGCCTCAGTAGCCAGAATAATAAAAAGGTGCACCATGAAACGAATGCTTCGCCGTCTATTACCCGCTATCCCCCTGCTGTTTTCTACCGTATTGATGGCTGATGATGCAGAGATTTACTACGGGCAAAGCGTCAGTGCCGACCCGAACATCCTGTTTGTGTTGGATACCTCGCTGAGCATGGAGTGCCAAGCTGATGCCAACGGGCTATACGACAAGCCGGATAGTAGCTGTGTGAACAAAAACATCGTGGCAGGCAGTGGCGGTAAAACCCGTATGCAAGTCATGCAGGAAGCCTTTTCAGCGGTCATGTCTTCGGCACCGGGCAACCTCAATATTGGTTTGATGCGTTACGGTGGGCATGGTGAAAACCAGGCGAATGGAGTCAGCTTCCCAGTAAAACCGATTGATCTGGATAAGGATGGTAACGGTGGTGCCAAATCGGTCATCGAAGCCAGTATTCCGCTGGGGCAGGATAACTTGCCCAACCCAACAGGAAACGGTGAACCTGTGCGGGAATTTTTGCAAGACATTGCCCATAGCTGGAGTGCAGGCGGTAACACGCCGATTGTGGATGCCTTGTATGAAGCCAGCCGTTATTACCGTGGCGAAACGGTCGATTTTGGCAATCTCGCCCCCGATCAGGTACGGGCAGCTCATCCATCCACCTACACCAATGACGCGAGCCTGAATTGCCAGACCAAAGAATCATGGTGCAATAACTCAGCAGGTCAGTGTAACACTGCGCTTGCCCTGACTGACTGTAAGACCGAGACGAAAAAGGTTTGCAAGAAATACGCCACGGAAACCATCACCTCAACGACACCCAACCAGTGCTGTGGTTGGGAAACGGTGCAACAGGCCAGTACCTGCCAAAATTGCATAACCGTAAAACAACCGGGGATGTGTCAGAACTGTGTGACAAGTGGCTACGATGAATCGGGCCAGCCAATTTCCAGTTGCACCGAAGTGGCTTGCATGAAAGATGTCCAGCAATGTACTGAGGTGGCTTGCACTAAAAATGTCCAGCAATGCACCGGCGGCTTTACCTGCTCCACCACCAACACCAGCACGCAACAGGTGTGTGAGGAATGGGAAGACGTTACCGAGGAACAGTGCAGGCAACAGCAAATCACCTGTGGCGGCGGGAAGCGCTATATTTCGCCGATGCAGTATGAATGTCAGGCCAACTACGTGGTACTGATGTCTGACGGGCGGCCTGAATACGCAGGCAGCGCCAGTAACGGCGGTGGTATTAACCAATATCCACTACGCCAGAATGAGGTGCAAACCCTGACTGGCAAGGGCGCAGGATGCGGTAATGATGCCCCTAACGGCTATAAAAGTGGCACCTGTGGCTCCGAATTGACCCACTTTCTTGCCAACACGGACCAGTCCAGTACGGTTGCAGGCAAACAGGCTATTGGTACATTCACAGTGGCGTTTGGTGTGGAAGATAAGGCCAGTACTGACTACCTTGCCAGCCTCGCCAATATGACCGATGGAGCCTTGGCGGCAAACGACAGCACTAGCTTGAAGCTGGCGTTTGATCAAGTGATCCGCAAGGTTAACCGCATTGATGGTGGGCAGATCGCCTCGGCCAGTATGGCTTATCAGCCCGATTATACCGTCACCAAGCCACTGGCTTTGGCGCAAAAAACTCAGAATGTGTATCAGCAGGTCTTTGGGGTGCTGGGTGCGGGTGTGGCGTTGGCAGAAGTCCGTTCCGGCCTAAAGGAAATATTGAACCCCTTGCGCTACTGGGGGCGTTTGGCGGTTACCAGTAATGGGGCATTCACGGCCAGTAATCTGGATGACCTGACCAATAGCTTCAACAGCATTCTGGATAAAATTGATGCGGCATCGGCGTCTTTCAGCGCCCCGGCTTACAGTATCGACAAGAGCAATCTGTTGGCACACGGTGACAATGTGTATATCCCCGTGTTTGAGCGCAGCCAGTTACCGCTTTGGTCGGGTAATCTGAAAAAGTTCAAGGTGGCAAAATCGCCCATTGATACCAATAGCGATGGGATTGTTGACATCCAGAAAGGCCAGATATACAGCACTAAAAACAACAAGCCAGCGGTGGATGACAAGGGGCAGTTTACCAAGGATACCTGGGATGAATGGTCAACCTCGACTGCTGCGGATGGTAATCAGGTACAAGCCGGTGGTGCTGCGGCATTACTGAACCCTGCCAGCCGCACGCTGTACACCGATGCAGGTGGTACGCTGGGTTATCTTGGTGTTGCTAATGCGGCCATTAGCAAAGCGTTGCTGGGGGATACGGGGATGGATGATGCCTTGCACGCCAGCTTGTTGGCCTTTGCACGCGGTTACGATAAGGATGGCAGCACGGTACGTCACCATATAGGTGACATCATGAACAGCAAACCGGCGGTGCTGGATTACATTGATGGTAAAAGTTATGTGCTGGTGGGCAGTAATGAAGGTTTCTTGCACGCCTTTGATACGGATAATGGCGCAGAAAAATGGGCATTCATGCCGCAGTCATTGCTGAAAAACATCCGTCATTTTTACGACAACAATCAGGCTAAAACCCATTTTTACGGGGTGGATGGGCAACTGGTGACGTGGATGCTGGACAAGAATGGGGATGGCAAAGTTGATGCCAGCCAAGGTGAGAAAGCCTACCTGTTCTTTGGTCTGCGACGCGGTGGCAGGGCTTATTACGCGCTGGACATTACGGACATTGCCGCTCCAAAACTGGCGTGGACGCTCAACAGCAGTCAGGCAGATTTTGCTGAGCTGGGTGAGAGTTGGTCAAAACCGGCCTTGGCTAAAATGCGGGTGCAGGCAACAGTCGCTGACCCGATGGAGTTGAAAGATGTGCTGGTGTTCGGTGGTGGTTTTGACCCGGCGTTAGAGGAAGAGAACCCGGCAAGCCGGACACCTGATGCGATGGGGCGGGATGTGTTCATCGTTGATGCCTTGACAGGTGATAAGCTGTGGTCATTGCGTGATGATGTGAATGGTGCTGATGCCTTGCTGACACACAGTATTCCGGGCGATATTCGGGTGCTGGATATGGATCGTAACGGTGCACTTGATCGTCTGTACTTTGCGGATACTGGCGGTAAGGTGTGGCGGGTGGATATGGACATGGATTTACGTGATACCGATGCCAGTATGTACGATTACGCTGATGCCCGTTTGACCCTGTTGGCAAATCTGGCTGGCAGTGGGACAGACAAACGCAAGTTCTATTACGAACCGGATGTGGCGCTGATGCAGCACCAAGGCCAAACGGTCATGATATTGGCGATTGGCAGTGGCTATCGCTCGCATCCGCAGAGCGCCGGTATTCAAGACCGTTTTTACGTGTTGAAGGATGAAAATGTGTATACACCCCCTGATCCTGATACTTTCACGACCTTGACTGATGCCGATTTGACCGAGGCGGATGCTTTGGCAGGGGCGGGTAAAAATCTGCTGGATGCGGGATATTACGGTTGGTATTACGACTTGCCGAATAACGCTGAGAAAGTGCTTGCTCCAGCGGTCACTTTCCTCAATAAAGTGGTATTTACTACCTTTGCGGTTGGCGATGGTGCTAGTGATGACCCTTGTAATGCCCCCGCGAATACGGCACGCGCTTACGTGATCGACTTGTTTAACGGGCAGGCCGTGGCGGATTTGAACCGTGATGGTACGGTAGACGCTGATAAGGATAGATCAGTGGTAGCGGGTGTTAATGAAATCCTTAGTGGGGCGCAAATCGTGTTCCTTGACCCTGTGGGCAGTAATGGGGTGGATGCGTGTACTGAAGGTGACTGTCAGCAGAGTGTGGATATTCGGGTAGGTAAAATGCTGTTGCCAGTGATGGATAGTAATAACGCATTGGGAACAGGCGTGGCAGGAAGTGTGGATTTGACCGATATTTTACCTAGGACTTTCTGGCGTGATGGTGGTCTTTCTTATTAGTATCAGCGAATGATTAATAAAATAATTTTACCAGCGATGTAAAAAGCATGAAAAACAAGCATCACCTGATGGGTTGGTTACTGTTGGCGGCGGCGTTGTTGCCTGTTTCAGTCGTAATGGCCGATGAAACCGAAATCTACTTCGCCGATAAAAGTGGTGAGGTGTCACCCAATGTCCTGTTCCTGATTGATGGTTCCGGCAGTATGAGCCAGACCGTTACGGGTAGTGACTCTCGGATGGATGTGCTCAAAAGCTCTTTCAAGAATGTAATGGATAACGCGCCTGCTAACCTGAATGTGGGGTTGATGCATTACGCCAATCATGGCTTGGGGAATGATTACTGGTGGAGTTCCATCAAGGGTGTGAATTTTCCGGTGTCACCTATCGACAGCGAAATAGGCTCTTCGACAGATGGTGGGGCAGGGATGACGGCTGCTGATGAAAACCTGTACAAACTGTCGGGTGCTCAACCACCTTTGACAACACCTGTGCGCTCATTTTTGTCTTCCGTCGTCGAGAGTTGGAGTGCCGATGGCTATACGCCTATTGTTGATTCCATGTATGAAGCTGCCCGTTATTATCGTGGTGACCAAGTAGGTTGGGGAATGGGGTTGCCGACGCTGGGGTGGTCTGCTCACCCGCTAACCTATGAGAACAGCATCAGTTGCACAGCTTATCAGACAGCGAGTGGGGGAACGTCCGCCACGCCACCGGCATCGCCTAACAACCCAACCTGTGTCAAGGAATGGGGGCAGTGCAATGGTGAAATATTGCCTGCTACTTGCCAGGCACAAACCTATAACGCTTGTTGCGACGACCCGGCTGATCCCAATGATGGTTGGGTTTCAACCGGTGGGGATGGTTCAGGTTATTGCGTCAATGAGAACTACAGTTGCTCAAGTACGATTACTACGTGCGAAAATCGGGTGTGCACGGCTTATGACACCAGTGTGGATTTGTCTTACAAATCTCCCATCAAGCATTCCTGCCAAGCCAATTATCTGGTGTTGATGTCAGATGGCAAGCCAGAATACCCTTACTACCCCGGGGTGAATCCGCCAGAAGTGGATGGTACGCTGTATTACCCGCCGTCATCCGAACGGTATCCGGGCGGGACAGGTTATGCGGCTGACAAAAGCAGTGAGATCAAGGTAAACCCACGTCTCGAAGACTACATGGGGTTAGCAAACTGTGTGGATGGTTCTGACCCTACCATCAACTACAACAGTGGTACTTGTGGGCCGGAGCTGGCGCACTGGTTGGCGACAACCGATCAGGACGGCGATTCGAGCAACGGTGATCAGGTTGTCAAAACCTATACGGTCGGTTTTGCACTGAATGCAGACCCTTCCGATAAGGGTGAGGAATATTTGCAGTTATTAGCGAATAAAGGCAAGGGTGAGTATTTCCCCGCTGGCAACGAGGATGAACTGTCTGATGCGTTTAAGTCCATCCTGAATTCCATCAGCAAGGCAGCATCCTCTTTCAGTTCACCGACGTACACGGTGGATACCAACAATATGCTGGCGCACAGTGATGAGGTTTACATTCCCGTGTTTGACCGGGATAACAAACCCGTTTGGTCAGGCAATCTGAAAAAATTTGCACGTACCACCGATGGTAAACTGGTCGGTGAGCCGATCGTGCGTGACCCGCTTACCAATGCCATTACTTCAGGGACGCCGATTGTGAATGCCCAAGGTGAATTTCTGGATTCGGCTGATGATTTGTGGGGGCCTGTCAGCGGTACTGACGTTGCCAGTGGTGGGGCTGCCTCCGCGTTGCCTGCCCCCGCTGCCCGGAAGTTGTATACCGATATCAGCACTGACGTAAACTTGACGGCCACTGCCAATGCGTTGAATGCAGCTAACACACATCTCACTGATGGTTTGCTGTTGGGGCTTCCTGATGTTGCTGGTCAGGTAGTGAAGTATTGGTTGCCTGATGTGGATGGTGATGGTACGAGTTGTTTGGGTTACTACTATGACTGTGCGGGTACTAAACATAATGTTCTGGGTGATTATTCTACCAAAGCGGGCTGTGTGACGATTGCAGATGTTGCTATTACCTGTCCCACTACAGATTATTTAACAGACAGTGCCCGTAAGCAGTTGTTGGACTTTGTGCGGGGGGATGCCGATCCTGATCCAGCGGTGACGACGCCGCGCCAGCACATGGGTGACATGCTCAATAGCAAACCACTGGTCGTTGATTATGGTGACGGTGAGCAGCGGATTTTTGCAGCCACCAACGAAGGTTTCCTGCACTCCATTGATACCACCGATGGTGAAGAGCAATGGGCTTTCATGCCGAAAGACTTGTTACCCAATATCAAGACGTTTATGGAAAATTTGCCGTCAAAAGATCATGTTTACGGCATTGACGGCCCGTTGACGCTGTGGAGCTACGACAAAAACCATGACGGTGAAATCAAGAGTACCGATGGCGATAAGCGGGTGCTGTTCTTTGGGTTGCGGCGGGGAGGCAAAGCTTATTACGCACTGGATGTTACTTTGCCTGATGCGCCGAAGATTTTGTGGAAGAAGGAAAATGCGCCGGGGGCTGATGACCCGGCATGGTATGAGTTGGGTGAAACTTGGTCGAAACCCAGCTTGGCTAAAATGCGTATCGGTAGTGCGACATCTAGCGAAGTACGTGATGTGGTGGTGTTTGGCGCGGGTTACGATGCCCTCAAAGATGAGGAAAATGTCGCTACCCGTCAACCTGACCAAGTGGGTAGCGACGTCATGATCGTCGATGCACTAACGGGTGAACTCCTGTGGTCATTGCAGCGCGACCTTTTCAACAACAGCGCCTTGAGCAACCCGATCAAGGACAGTATTCCGGGCGACATTCGGGTGATGGATATGGATCGTAACGGTGCACTCGACCGCTTGTATTTTGCCGATACCGGCGGGAATGTCTGGCGGGTAGATATGGATCACGACCTGCGGGATAGTGACCCGGATATGTACAACTACGATGATGCCATTCTGACCAAAATGGCTGAACTCGGCACGGGTGGTGATTATGGCACTGACTCGCGCAAATTCTTCTACGAGCCGGATGTGGCGCTTATCCAGTACAACGGCAAAGTCTTGATGACGATTGCGATTGGTAGTGGCTACCGCACCCACCCGTTGAATACCAATACCAATAACCGTTTCTACGTGTTGATGGACCCCAATGTGTATAACGAACCGGCTACAACAGGTGACCATGCTTTTACCAAAATTACCAATGCTGATTTGATTAACGCACGGGGTACGTTGGGAAGCGCTGGCAGCTTTGAGGGAGCCAATGACAGTTTACTCACGACCAACTACAAAGGTTGGTACTACAGCTTTGACAATACGGGTGAAAAAGTCCTTGCGCCAGCCATCAGCTTCTTGAACAAAGTGGTATTCACTACGTTTGCCCCGGTGGATGAGTCGGGTAACGCAGCATCTGATGATCCGTGTATTGTGCCACCCAATAGTGCCCGTGCTTACGTGCTTGACTTGTTTAAGGGGACAGCGGTTGCTGACCTTGATCGGACATCAACCACTACCGCCAGCAATAGTACGGACGGTAAGGATGATTTCGTCGTGGCGGGTGTCAATGAAATTCTGGATGCCGCCAAGATTGTGTTCCGTATGCCAGCCGCGTCAGATGGCGGTGTCTGTACGGAAGGCGATTGCCAACAAACTGTTGAAATCCGCGTGGGTAAAATGGAAATGCCCGTGATGGATGCCGCGAATAGCGACAATGCCAATACTGGCATCAGCGTGCAGGATATTGCTGGTAAAACCGACCTGACCGACATTATGCCACGTATGTTCTGGCTGGATCACAATGTCTCGGATTAATCCGTGAGCCATTGCCCTCGGCTAACTCGGTCGTTGCCCGCCAAATCCGGTAGGCAACGCACCTGGGTAAAGCCTGCTGCTTGCAATAAAGCGGTCACGGCTTGGCCTTGGTTATAGCCATGTTCAAGCAGTAACCAGCCGCCGTTTACCAGCCATTGCGGTGCTGTTTGGATAAGGTGGCGAATATCATCCAGCCCGTCTTGCCCGGATGCCAGCGCAGTCAGGGGTTCAAAGCGTACATCGCCTTGCGCCAGATGCGGGTCATCGGCCTCAATGTAGGGTGGATTGGAAACAATCATGTCGAAACGTTGAGCGGGTAGGGCGCTAAACCAGTCGGACTGAATGAAGTGTACGTTGTGGATGCTGTTTACTTGAGCATTTTCTTGGGCGACTGCAAGAGCAGCGGCGGAAAAATCGCAGGCGGTTACTTGCACGTCGGGGCGTTCGCTGGCGATGGCGATGGCAATCGCGCCCGTGCCCGTGCCAAGGTCAAGGATATGGCTACTGCTGCTTCCTAGTTTTAACGCTGTTTCGACCAGTAGTTCGGTTTCGGGGCGTGGAATCAGCGTGTCGGGGGTGACTTTTAGGTTGAGCGTCCAGAATTCACGCTGACCGGTGATGTGCGCAATCGGTACGCCCCGCAAACGTTCCGCCAGCAATTCTCTGAAACTTGCCTCAGTGAGGCTATCGACTGCTGTTTCAGGGTACGCAAATAAATACGTGCGTGATTTTTGCAGGCAATGCGCCAGCAAGATTTCCGCATCTGCCCGCGCCGATTCTGACGCGGTTTGCAGTTGCTGCACGGCATCCGCCAGTAATGCCTGATTATTCACCCGCCAAAGCCGCCAACTGATCCGCTTGGTATTCATTGATGAGCGGCTCAATCACCTGATCTACACTTCCTGCCAAAATCTCATCCAGCTTGTACAGCGTCAGATTGATGCGGTGATCCGTAACGCGCCCTTGTGGGAAATTGTAGGTGCGGATGCGTTCGGAACGGTCGCCTGACCCCACCAGATTTTTACGGGTTTCAGCCTGTTCGCTGGCCTGTTTCTGGCGTTCGCCCTCAAAAATACGTGACTGTAATAGCCCCATCGCACGGGCGCGGTTTTTGTGCTGGGAACGTTCATCCTGACATTCCACCACAATCCCGGTCGGTAAGTGGGTAATGCGGATGGCGGATTCGGTTTTGTTGATGTGCTGCCCACCCGCACCGGAGGCGCGGTAGGTGTCGACCTTCAAGTCAGCCGGGTTGATGTCGACGGCTTCGACTTCATCCAGTTCCGGCATGACCGCGACGGTGGCGGCGGAGGTGTGGATACGCCCCTGCGATTCGGTGGCGGGGACACGTTGCACCCGGTGAGCACCTGATTCAAATTTTAGGCGTGAATACGCGCCTTGCCCGATCACGCGCGAAATGATTTCCTTGTAACCGCCGTGTTCGCCGTCACTTTGGCTGATGATTTCGATCTGCCAGCGGCGGGTTTCGGCGTAACGCGCGTACATGCGGAACAGGTCGCCTGCAAAAATGGCGGCTTCATCACCCCCGGTTCCGGCGCGGATTTCGAGGAAGACGTTGCTGTCGTCGTGCGGGTCTTTGGGCAATAGCAGCTTTTGTAAGTCGATTTCGAGTGCATCGCGCCGGGCTTTGGCGGTTTCGATTTCTTCCTGCGCCATGTCGCGCATTTCCGGGTCGGAAAGCATGTCTCGGGCGGCTTCAATATCATCAGACGTTTGTTGGTAGGCGTGAAAGTTTTGCGCGACGGGCTCCAATTGACTGTATTCAATCGAGAGTTTGCGGAATTGGCTCTGGTCGCCGATCACGTCCGGCTCGCCAAGCAGGGCGGCAATTTCAGCGTAACGTTCGCTCAGGGTTTCAAGTTTTTGCAGGATGGATGCTTTCACAGATTTTTAGCCGTTATCGTCAGGGGTGGAAAGGTTGAACAGGGTGCGGGCATGTTGCAGCAGTTCGTGGTCGCCGCTGCGGGCTGCTTGGTGCATGGCTTGGGTGGCGTCGTGCGACAGTTTGTTGGCGAGAGTGTGTGCCAGAAATTGCAGGGCTTCTTCGGGGCTTTTGCCGTTGTGTAACAGCGTGGTGGCCTTGTCGAAGACTTCCTGACGGATGCTGTCGGTGCGGGCGCGGTAATCACGGATGGTTGCCATGTGGTCTTGTGCCTGTAGCCATGCCATAAACTTGTCGACTTCTTCTACCACCATGCCTTCGGCTTGTGCGGCAGCAGCGCGGCGCGATTGCAGATTTTCTTCGATCACCGATTGCAGGTCATCGACGGTATATAAGTATACGTCGTCGAGTTCTGCCACTTCCTGCTCAATATCGCGGGGTACGGCAATGTCGACCATGAACATTGGGCGATGTTTGCGGATTTTTAGAGCGCGTTCCACGGCGCCTTTGCCAAGGATGGGCACGGGGGCGGCAGTGGAGGAAATAACGATGTCCGCCAATGGCAAATGGTCGGCAAGCTCGGGCAGGCCGATGCCTTTGCCGCCGTATTCGGCTGCCAGCTTGTGTGCTTTGTCGACGCTGCGGTTGGCGACCAGGATTTTGCCGATATGGTTGGCGGCAAGGTGTTTGCCAACCAGTTCAATGGTTTCGCCTGCGCCGATTAACAGGGCAGTTTGTTTTTCCAGTTTGCTGAAAATTTGTTTTGCCAGACTGACGGCAGCGAAGGCAACCGAGACCGGGTTTGCGCCGATGCTGGTCTGGGTGCGCACTTTTTTCGCGGTGGAAAAAGCGTGTTGCATCAGGCGATTAAGCTGGCTGCCCGTGGTGCTGTTGTGGCTGGCCGCTTGCAAGGCTGTTTTCAATTGCCCGAGAATTTGTGGCTCACCTAGCACCAGCGAATCCAGCCCGCAGGCAACGCGCAGCGCATGGCGTACCGCTGCGTCTTGCTGGTGGATTTGCAAGTACGGTTGCAGTTGCGCGACCGGAATGTTATGCCAGTCTGCCAGCCATTCCACCAGCGTTTCCACTGATTGTTGTGGTTGGCAGGCGGCATACAGCTCGGTGCGGTTGCAGGTCGAGAGGATCAGGCACTCGGAAGCGACCTGATGCGCAGCGTGCAACGCCTGCGGCAAGCTGTCAGGTGAGAAGGAAACCTTTTCCCGAATCGATACAGGGGCGGTTTTATGATTGACTCCAACGATCAGGATGGACATTCAGTAGTATACCAACAGATACATTTCAGCCTTTGCCCGTTTCGGGATAAGGTAGTTAACTTTCAGAACCGCGAATTTTCTGATACGTTATGGGCGATTACAAGGTAATTCGCTGAATATATCCTTAAAACCTTCTGCAACATAACAGAGATACACATGCACAGCACTCGTTTGCCGCGCCATTTTTTGAGCATCACCCTGGCTCTGTTGATCGGTGGGTGTGCCATGGGGAACGCTACCTTTGCTGATGAGCAGGCGGATAATGTCGCTACTTTCAGCAGTCCGCTCAGCTATCAAGTCTACAATATCCTCGCGGGTGAGATGTTTATAAAACAGGGTAACCCTGAGCAAGCAGCCTTACATTATGTTGCGGCCGCGCAGCAAACCAATGACCCAGCCGTTGCCCAACGGGCAGTGGAGCTGGCGATGAACAGTAAGGATGCCGGATTGGCAGGCCGGGCGCTGGAACGCTGGATCAAACTGTCACCGGATTCCGCTGAGGCTGTGCAGTATCAAGCACTTGCCAATGTGCGTGCCGAAAAGTACGATGCCGCCATCAAGGATTTGGTCAAAATTCGCGATACTATCGACAAGGAAGCGGGGCACGGTTTTGAGTTCATCGTCTCGTTGCTGTCGCTGGAACCTGAAACCAAAAAATCCTACCAAGCCTTCAAGCAGTATGTCAGCAATGTTGATAGCTCGGCGCGGGCGCAACTGGCTCTGGCAGCGCTAGCGCTGAATGCTGACCAGTTTGAAGAGGCTTTGAACGTTTGCAAGGTGGTGAAGCAAAAAGGCGACAAGGCGCAACAAGTGCAAGCATCGCGTTGGGCAGCTAAAGCTTTGGTAAGGTTGGATAAACTGCCCGAAGCGATTGCTGAACTGGAAGCCACCAGCAAAACCAGCCAAGACACGGAGTTAACCCTGGATTATGCCCGACTGCTGATTCTGGCCGATCGGCGGGCGGAAGCTATCCCGATTTACCAGCAGCTTTACGCCAGTCACCCTGATGATATTGATGTTTTATACACCTTGGGATTGCTGTATCTGGAGCAAAAAGACTTCAAGTCAGCCGAACCACTGATCAAAAAATTGTTGGCAGTGCCTGAGCGTTCCGAAGAAGCCAGCTATTTCATGGGGCAGATTTATGAAGGTCTGCAACAGCCGAAACCCGCTCTCGATGCTTACAAGCGTGCCAGTGTGGGGCGTTATGCGCGTGAGTCCACCGTGCGGATTGCGGCCTTGTTGAAAGATACTGATAGTCTGGCGGCAGCGCGGGCGTGGCTGGCGGAACAGATCAAGTCCAGCAGCGATGAGCGCAAGGTGCTGCTGTGGCAAGTCGATGGTCAGTTGTTGCATGATGCCGGGCAATACCCGCCAGCGATTGCCAGTTTTGGACAAGCGTTGGCGATTAAGGCGGATGACTCGGATGTGCTGTATTCGCGGGCGCTGAGTGCCGAAAAAGCCGGTGATTTTGCTGCCTCGGAAAAAGACTTGCAGGCCGTGCTGAAATTACAGCCGGACAATGCCATGGTGTTGAATGCCCTGGGCTACATGCTGGTGGTGAATACCCAGCGTTACCCGGAAGCGGTTGAACTGATTGACAAGGCACTGAAAGTCCGCCCGGATGACCCGGCGATCATGGATAGCATGGGTTGGGTGCTGTTTCGTACCGGCAAGCTGGAAGAGGCGGAAAGCTGGCTGCGCAAAGCCTATAATCTGTTACCAGACCCTGAAGTGGCGAGCCACTTGGTGGAAGTGTTGCTTGCGCGTGGTAATAAAGCCGAGGCTAAGGCCATTCTGGATACCATGCTCGGCAAGTTCCCCGATGACAAGCTGCTGCTGCCACTAAAAGCCAAACTGGTCGACGCCTAACCCTTATTTATTTTTCAGGACGAATCCCATGAAACAACGGATGCTGATTGTTGCCTGCTGCTTACTGACGCTGGGCGGTTGCGCCAGTCAAAATAAAGCCCCGACACCTGCGAGCACGGCAGCCAAACCCATCAGTGCCGAAGCGGCTTGGCAACAACGCCAGGCAGATTTTGCCCGGATGAGTTCCTGGCGCTTGCAGGGCAAGGTGGGGATGCAGTTCCGTGACCAAAGTGCTTCCTTCAACCTTTCCTGGCTTCAGAACGGTAAGGATCAGTACGAGATGAATATCAAGAATCCGCTGACGGGTTCGATCATGGCTTACCTCAAGGGCAATCGTTCTGACGTGACTTTGCAAGCCAATGGCAAGACTTACAAGGATGCGAATGCCGAGCGCTTGTTGCAAGGGCAGCTTGGGGTGTCGTTGCCGCTGGAAGGCATGAAGTATTGGGTGCGGGGTGTGCCATCCCCCGATTCCCCGGTAGAGCAGGTGAAGCTGGATGCACTGGGCAGGCCGGAAGTGTTGCAGCAAGCAGGCTGGCTCATCGAATACACCGGCTGGCAAGGCAATGACTGGAAAGCCTTGCCGGATAAAATCAACCTGAGCCGTGCGCCTGACAATACTAAGGTCAAGGTGATCGCGAAGGATTGGCAGACCCGTTATTGATGCCGATGCCAACACTGACACTCCCCGCGCCTGCCAAACTCAACCTGTTTTTGCACATTACAGGCAGGCGGGCGGATGGCTATCATTTGCTGCAAACCTTGTTTGTGTTTCTCGATTTCGCCGATGAAATCACCTTGACGGTGCGTGGCGATGGTGCTATCCACCGGACGGTGGGGGCGGTGGATGTACCGGAAGTTGCCGATCTGACAGTGCGGGCTGCCCGGCTATTGCAAGAGGTCACGGCTTGTCCGCTGGGGGCTGATATTCAGGTATTTAAGCGTATCCCCATGGGTGGCGGCCTTGGCGGTGGCAGTTCGGATGCGGCGACGGTGTTGCAAGGCTTGAATCGCTTGTGGCAGTGTGGTTTGAGCGATGATGAGTTGGCTGTCTTAGGCTTGCGCTTGGGGGCAGATGTGCCTGTTTTTGTGCACGGGCAAGCGGCATGGGCAGAAGGTGTGGGCGAGCAGTTAACCCCGGTGGATTTGCCCGCTTGTTGGTATGTGGTGATCCACCCGCAAGTACATGTGCCCACATCTGAACTTTTTTCTGCATCAGACTTGACACGTGACTGCCCTGCGATTACATTAGCGGCCTTCCACAACGGGGTAGGCGCCAACGTCTTCCAGCCTGTCGTGGAGAAGCGTTATCCTGAAGTAGCTGAAGCGATAAGCTGGCTATCCCAGTATTCAAACGCAAGATTGACAGGTTCAGGCAGTTGCCTGTTCGCTCCGGTCAGTAGTCGGCAAGAAGGTGAAATAATCCTGCAAAGCCTGCCTGACAAGTGGTGCGGATTTGTCGCAGCAGGTGTTAGTATTTCACCTTTGCAACAAAAGCTGGTAATCTCGCCAACGCTTTACAATTAGTTTCAAAAGGGCCGTCGCCAAGTGGTAAGGCACTGGATTTTGATTCCAGCATTCCCAGGTTCGAACCCTGGCGGCCCTGCCATTTTCCCCCCACTCAATGCGGATAGCTCATGTCTGACGATAGAATGATGGTGTTTACAGGTAATGCTAACCCTGAACTCACCGAAAAAATCGTCGATCACCTCGGAATTCCCCCCGGCAAAATCAAAGCTGAACGCTTCAGCGATGGCGAAGTCCATGTCGAGATTATGGAAAACGTGCGTGGTCGTGATGTCTTCATCGTGCAATCTACCTGTGCGCCTACCAACGATAACCTGATGGAATTGCTGATCATCGCTGATGCGTTGTATCGTGCTTCTGCTGGGCGTATTACTGCGGTGATACCGTATTACGGTTATGCGCGGCAAGATCGACGGGTACGGTCACGGCGTGTACCGATTTCTGCCAAACTGGTAGCGGATATGATTGCTACCGGACACGTTGACCGCTTACTCACCATTGATTTGCACTCGGATCAGGTGCAAGGCTTCTTCGACCTGCCTGTCGACAATGTGTATGCGTCTGGTGTGCTAATCAAGGATGTTCTGGCTTGTGAGCTGGATAATATCATGGTGGTGTCACCGGATGTGGGCGGCGTAGTCCGAGCGCGGGCTTTGGCGAAAGGTTTGGGCGAAGTAGAGTTGGCGATTATCGACAAACGCCGCCCTGAACCCAACAAGTCCGAGATCATGAATATCATCGGTAATGTCGAAGGGCGCAACTGCATCATCATCGACGATTTGATCGACACCGGTGGTACCTTGTGCAATGCGGCGGTGGCACTCAAGCAGCACGGTGCATTAAGCGTGCGGGCGTATGCTACCCACGCGGTATTTTCTGGCAAGGCTGTCAGCAATATCAAGAATTCCCAGCTTGATGAGGTCGTTGTTACCGACACCATTCCGTTAAGCGACGCTGCCAAAAACTGTGATAAGATTCGCCAGCTTTCGGTAGCCGGTGTGCTGGCGAAGACCATTTTGCGTATCAATCAGGACGAGTCAGTCAGCTCGCTGTTTGAAGGCTTATAGATATTAGTTCCCGTGCTTTGAATGAAGTGACGGGTTTTTTCGGTTGCTGTCCGGTCGCGTTCAGTAACCCTTTGTTTGGAGTTAACACATGTCTAAGAAATACGTTTTGCAAGCGCAAACACGTGAATTGCAGGGTAAGGGTGCGAGCCGCCGCCTGCGTCATACCGGTATGGTTCCTGCTGTCATTTACGGCGCAGGCAAAGAAGCACGCTCCATCATGCTGCGTCATAATGAAATGATCCGCAACTTGCAGGAAGAAGCCTTCTATTCCCAAATCATCACGGTTGATTTCGGTGATCACAAAGAGAAAGTGATCCTGCGTGACCTGCAACGTCACCCAGCCAAGCCTATCATCATGCACGCCGACCTGCTGCGCATTAGCGATGACCAGGAAATCCGCGTTCACGTTGTGCTGCATTTCCTCAATGAAGACTCTGCGAAAGGCGTAAAAGAACAGGGTGGTGTCGTTAACCATTCCATGTCTGAAGTTGAAGTGTCTTGCTTGCCGAAAGATCTGCCTGAATTCATTGAAGTTGACATGAGCAACGTTGAAAAAGGTCAGGTTCTGCATTTGTCTGACCTGAAATTGCCAGAAGGCGTGAGCCTGCCGCAATTGGCATTGGGCGAAGACCACGATAATGCCATCGCGACTATATCGGCAAAAATAGCGATAAAAGAAGATACGAAAGATAACGAAGCGGAAGATTAAGATTCTTAAAAATCCATAAGCCGTTGCTAATTAGGTGGCCGTAAAAATGTTGAAATCGAAAACTCAATTACCGATGGTTATTTACTAAGGTTTATGCCGATGGGAACTCCTATTCGCCTCATCGTAGGCTTGGGCAACCCCGGTAGCCAGTACGACAAAACCCGGCACAATGCCGGGTTTTGGTTTGTTGATGAGCTGGCAAGGCGTTACTCCGGCAAGTTTGCTGTCGAGAAGCGTTTTTCCGGTGAAGCCTGTAAACTGCAAGTCGGCAGTGCTACGGTATGGCTACTCAAGCCCATGACCTTCATGAACCGCAGCGGGTTGGCAGTGAAACAATTGGCACAGTTTTACCAGATTCCGGTGGAACAAATTTTAGTCGCGCACGATGAGCTGGATATTGATGCAGGTGATGTACGCTTGAAACAAGCGGGTGGTCACGGCGGGCATAACGGTTTGCGCGATTGTCATGCCCATTTGGGCGCAGATTATTGGCGGTTGCGTTTGGGTGTTGGGCATCCGGGCGACCGTAGCAAAGTGGTCGATTATGTGCTGTCACGGCCTTCGTTAGATGATGAAATCGTCATCTCACGGGCGATAGACAAAGCAGCCGACCAGATTGAGTTAATTTTACAAGGTGACATGCAGAAAGCGATGAACGCGCTGCACACCAAATAAAGGTAAGAGATCATGGGATTCAAGTGCGGAATTGTTGGTTTGCCAAACGTGGGTAAATCCACCTTGTTTAATGCCCTGACCAAGGCAGGCATTCAGGCAGCGAATTACCCTTTCTGTACGATTGAGCCGAACGTGGGCATCGTGCCCATGCCAGACCCGCGTTTGGATGCGCTGGCAGCCATCGTTAAGCCGATCAAGATCTTACCGACGACGATGGAATTCGTCGACATTGCAGGCTTGGTTGCGGGGGCATCACAAGGCGAAGGTTTGGGTAACAAGTTCCTCGCGCACATCCGCGAAACCGACGCGATTGCACAAGTAGTACGCTGCTTCGACAACGATGACATCATTCACGTTGCTGGCAAAATTGACCCGGCCTCCGACATCGACACCATCAATACTGAATTGGCGCTGGCGGATTTGGATACGGCTGAAAAGGCCGTCAATCGCCTGACCCGTTCTGCCAAATCCGGCAGTAAAGATTTGGTGGCACAAAAAGTTTTGGCAGAACGTTTGTTTGCGCACCTTTCCGAAGGCCATTCCGCGCGTTCGATGGAAATGACCCCCGAAGAACGTGAGCTGGCGGTGCGTGAATTCCACTTGATTACCATCAAGCCGCTGATGTTCATTGCCAATGTCGATGAAGAAGGTTTTGAAAACAACCCGTATCTGGATCAGGTACGCGAAATCGCCGTGCGTGAAAATGCCGTCGTCGTGGCGGTGTGCGCAGAAATGGAATCCGAACTGTCGCAATTGGAAGATGCCGAGCGTGACGAATTCCTCGCGGGCATGGGCTTGGACGAACCGGGTTTGAACCGCGTCATCCGTGCAGGCTACGATTTGCTTGGCTTGCAGACCTATTTCACCGCAGGCGTGAAAGAAGTACGTGCTTGGACGATTCCGAAAAAAGCCACTGCACCACAGGCGGCTGGCGTGATCCATACTGACTTTGAGCGTGGCTTCATCCGCGCACAAACCATTGCTTACGAAGACTTTATTGCTTACAAAGGTGAGCAGGGCGCGAAAGAAGCCGGGAAGATGCGGGCGGAAGGCAAGGAGTACATCGTTAAGGATGGCGATGTGCTGAACTTCCTGTTTAACGTATGAGACCTCACTTCATCAGGGTGTTGGGGATGCTCCACTGCAATTCTCCAATACCTGTCTGAAAATCCACTTCCAGCCGAATCAGTGACGCCTTTTTCACTTTGATGATGGCTTCCCGCCGCCCGAGCAGTTGTGAGATGAGGCTGGAAAAGTCCGGCTCATGACCGACCAACCAAAGGTCATTCAGGCCGCTATTCGCGAGTTTTTCCAGTTCAGCCTGCATGGTATCCGGGTCAGTATTGGCCAGCCAAGAAACCATTTTGGGGTTTGGGCAAGCAGACAGGTTTTTCTGCAAGGCTTGCGCCGTTTCTCGTGCCCTTACTAGCGGACTGCACAGCAGGTAGGCGGGGATCAGTTGGCGCTGCTTGCAAAAGTCGGCTACCCGTTGCATCTGCTTTTTGCCTTTATCCACCAGCCTGCGGGATTCGTCGGGCAGCCCTAAGGCGCGATCCTGAGCGGTGGCATGGCGCAAAAAGGTCAGTGTTGTGGTTTCCACGTCGTTTTCTCCCCTAAAAACAGAGCGGCTGTTGCCAGCAACCCGAGTAGAAAAAAGCCGCCAGTCAAGGGCAGCACGGTGCCATTATAGCTTTGCCCGATGAACGTCCCTAAAGGAATCGCGACGAGGGTGGACAGCGAACCAATCACTGATGCAGCAATGCCTGCGACATGCCCCAGCGGTTCCATCGCCAGCGCATTCAGGTTGCCAAACGTCATCCCCAGCGCGAGGAAGGTGAGCATGAAATATGCCATCAGGCTTTCCAGCGGTGGATGCCCTTGCGTCGCATAAGCGACCAGCAGAAACAGGCCGGATAGCACGGTAAACAGTATGACCGCCCGCATCACCAGCCAATGCATTCCAAACCGCATGACCAGCCGTGCATTGAGGAGTGAGGCTCCGCCAATCGACAGCGCCAGCAGGGCAAAGTACAGCGGGAAACGTTCCCCCAGACCGTACTGGATTTGCAGGATTTGCTGCGCCGAACTCAAATAGCCGAGAAATGCACCAAACACCATGCCCGCCGTGGCGGTATAGGTCATGCTAGTACGGTTGGTGACAACCTCCTTCAGCCCCCGCCAGAACTCAGGAAACGTGAACGCCCTACGTTTGTCGGGCGGCAAGGTTTCCGGCATCCGCAACCAGAACCAGACAGCGACAATGACTGCCAGCAGCAGGAACACCGTGAAAATGCTGCGCCAACCCGCGAACAACAGGATACCTTGCCCCAACGATGGCGCAATCATCGGCACGAGAATGAATATGCTCATGGTAAACGACATCACCCGCGCCATTGCCGCTCCCGCATAACAATCACGCACTAACGCCATCGTCAGGACACGCGGTGCGGAAGCCCCCAGCCCTTGCAGAAAACGCCCGAACAGCATGTGGGAAAAGTCTTGCGCCAGCATCGACAGCAGGCTACCGAGCATGAACATGCCCAAACCGACGTACATCAGCGGCTTGCGTCCGGTTGCATCCGACAGCGGGCCGAAAAATATTTGCCCGCTTGCTAGCCCCAAAAACAGGGTAGAAATGATCAGTTGCGCTTCGTTTTCATGCGTCACGCCCAGTTCCTGCCCGATGGTGGCAAGTGCGGGCAGCATGGTGTCGGTGGCAAGTGCGGTGAGGGAACTGAGTAGCGCAATCAGCGTGATGAATTCGCTGAAGCGTGGAAGTTTGGATGGCATTTTAATGGGTAACCACGTCGGTATCGGTGGTTTCGGCTTGTTCGAGCAACAGCAGGTTGGCTTGCAGCTCTGCGAGCTCCTGAAGGATCAAATGTTTTTTTAAAAAATCAATAGGAAGATCAACAATATTCACACCAAGCTTCTTGGCTTGTTTCAACTCATATCTTACCCATCTTGAATTCATAGCAGCCGTCGATCTAATAAGAATCATATAGTTAGATTTTTTTACAGCCAAAAATAATTGTTTTTTTATTGGCTTATTCAGGTCAAGAGACAAATAGTCTATCCATATGTTATTTCCCGACCGATGAAGAAACTCAGCAAATCGGTGGGCAAATTTTTTATCAACCCATGAATAACTAATAAATATCATTAATTAACCCTTGGAAAGAATGTTTGCACCGTCCTTATCGGTTAAAACAATAACATTTGGAACGAACGTAAGAGCCTCAGCATTAATCCAACTACCATCTATACTCATGCGTTCTGTTGTCACCTGAACAACGCAACCACCAGGAACCTCTAAGGCTTTAGTGCTTTTTTGCCATGTTTTTCCTTGAACTTTAAAAAGAAGTTTTAATTTGTCTGGCTGGCCAAAAGTCTCAATTTCTTCTTTTATATCAGATGTTTTTGTGATCATCTTTTCTTTTATTTCAATGCCTGCAAAGCTGATTCCACCTTTATGTATTCTATCGGTAAGACTATCAAGCAAGGAGCGAATTTGCCTTCCATATAAGAAAATTGCGATTAAAACTAACAGAGCCCAAGTGATTGTCTGAAATAATGGCACATACTCAATCATTTGCTTTAAGAGTTCCATAATACCTGTCAGAGTGAGTGAAAACTGCCCAAGCTTACAAGATCTTATAAACAAAATGAAGTATTTGTAGAACTCCTACCCCGCATTGCTGGAAAATTGGTAATTGTGGACAGAGTTTTTACTCTACGCTTCTTGCATAAACGCCCAATTAATATTCAACTCCGGGAACAAGCCCACGGCGAGCGGCTCTTCCATCCCGAACATGCGTGGCAAGCCATATTGCCCGTCGTCCTTGAGCGTATACACCATCACCCAGCGGTCAGTCGGGTGGATAATCCAGTATTCTTGCACGCCATGCAGCTCATAGAGCCATGTCATGTCCGAAGTATTGTTTTCAAGGTCACGGAGAAATTGAATGGGAACTCGTCAAAATGGCTGATTCCTTCGTTGAGATGGTTATCGCCAGTTATCATTAAAACTTGTACTTTTGTCGTAATCATCACAAGCCGTGGCTTATTCAATACTAGTCTTTCTGTAAAGTTAATAATCCTTTTCTGAAACCCGCTATTGAGTAACTGATATGACGACTATTCAACAACGCCCCATCTGTATTGAGACAACAGACATCCAGCAATTGGCACAACAAGGTCGTACCCGCGCCCTGAGTGCCCGCCAAACCTGCGAGGCCAGCAATCCAAAACAGACCAGTAATATGGGAAGTATGCTGAACGATTGTTCCAGTGCAATCATCGCAGGCGGTAAAACTGCTACTCCGACCAAGCCGCCTGTCGTTGCTGGTGGAAAGCCTGCACAACCCCCTGTTATTGCGGGTAGTTTGCCTGCGCCGATCAAACCTCCTGTTATTGCGGGTGGTTTGCCTGCTCCAACCAATCCTCCTGTTGCTACTTGCTGAGAATAATGGTGATGCCCATGAATCTTGAGACACTTTGCCCCAGTGCCAACCATAAAGAACAGGGCGCACAATTATTTGCAGTGGTTGGTGGTACGGCGGAAAAACCGGAAACGGCCTATCTGGATCATGTCCAGCCCATTACCGATGAGGTGTTGCAGCTTGCCGGAGACCTCGACCCTACAGAAGTTTTCCGGTTTGCTGCACCTTGTGCGAAAACAGGCTGCCAGCATTTCGATGGGGAGCAATCCTCCTGCCAACTGGCGGCTAATGTGGTGAGTCTGGTGCCGGTGGTGGTACACAAGTTAGCACCGTGTCCTATCCGCAGTACGTGCCGGTGGTGGCAACAGGAAGGTGTGGCGGGTTGTCAGCGTTGCCCGCAGGTGGTGACGTTGAATTATGCACCCAGCGATGCTATGCGCACAGCGGCTACTGCAACTGGAAAAGTGGCGGCCCCAATAGGAATCGAACCTATAGCTGCCCCTTAGGAGGGGGCCGTTTTATCCATTAAACTATGGAGCCACTGCAAGGAGTACGTAGTCTAGCTTAAATCAGGGGATTTGGCAGGTACTTCTGAGCCTTTTGCCAAATGCAAGGTACGTTGTGGAAATGGTATATCTATACCTTGTTGGCGAAAGGCTTTGTCTATTGCTAGGTTGATGTCGCTGGTGACGCTGAGCTTCGATTCTATATCGCGGATGAAGCAGCGCAACTCGAAATCCAGCGAATCAGCCCCAAATCCTCGGAAGAATACACTTATTTTCATGTCGGTACGCTCTTTCAGCACGGCGGGGTGTGTCGTGGCCGCTTCGCGTAAAATCACCATGACCTGTGCGGTGTCTGAGCCATAGGCTACGCCGATGGGGAGGATGAGCCTGCCGAAATTATCGTTGAGCATCATATTGGTGACTTGCCCGGAAATGATTTCCGAGTTCGGCACAATAATGTCAGAACGGTCAAAGGTCTGTATGGTGGTGGAACGGATGCTGATCTCGCGCACATAGCCTTCCGCAGTACCGACCTTGATCCAGTCACCCCGGCGAATCGGGCGTTCAAACAGCAGGATCAGGCCGGAAACGAAGTTATTGACGATGTTTTGTAAGCCGAAACCGATACCCACCGACAATGCCCCGGCGATAATCGCGAGCTTCTCAAATTGTATACCCGCTACCGACAAACCGACCAAAATAGACAGCAAGATGCCAATGTAACCGCTAATGGTGGTGCTGGCTTCCCGCGCCCCTCTGCTCAGGGTAGTGCGGCGTAACCAGCTTTCCGAGAAGTGTTTCTTGAAAACCTGTGTCAGGCTGACCAGAAGAGCCAGTGCCAGCAGGCCGCCAATAATACGTAAAGGTTCCAGCGTAAAACCGGCGATGTGGATGCCGTTACTTAACTGGTTGAGCAAGGTTATCTGACTCTGCTCTGACATTCCCCACAGGCGTAGTAGCAAGATAACGAGCAAGCCATAGATAACCAGGGTATTGGTCAGGCGCAGCCAGATCAGGCCGGGGACAAACTGCCCCGCTTTTAGCCCTAGCTGATGGCGCAGTCGTTGTTGCCATTCCACCTTGCCTTCATCCAGCCCGTCAAAGATTTCTGCGGGAATGTTGATGAGGAGCAAGGTTGTCAGCAATAGGAATAATGTGCCGAATACGCCGGTAAACAGGTAGCTGGAAAAGTTCCGATACCCCAGCCACAGGCTGCCGATAGCCAGCGTGATAACAAGGGCGGTGAGCAAGTGTAAACGGATACGTTTTATCGAGAGGAAGTGCGTTGACATTAACCAGATCAGACGGATGAGGGCAATACCTACCAACGTGCCACAGGCGATGCGCAGCAAGGCAATCAAATGGCTGGGTTCGGGATTTTCCAGCGAGGTGCTATCAAACAGTTGTGAATGGATGACAACTCCGGTCATGGTGGAAAATAGCAACAAGCGTGCCCAGATATACAACCTGTTGCTCGCTTTCTTGTCGGCGGGCATGATGCCATCCACTTGGGCGGTGGTACGCAACAGGGAATGCAGGATGCCGTAACTCAGGCTGAAAACCAGTAAGGTTTGTATGAATTGCGGGATAATGGGGGTTCCTGCCGGGTGAAAATATAACGACAGCCCTGATAGCCCGGCAAACAACACGTAGGGCATGACCCGTAGCAAGCTGCGCCATACGGCTGCCAGCGTTGGGCTGGTTTCATGAATGGCTGGCGTTTGTGCCCGGTATTGGCGACGTTTGTGGGTGCTCCAGAACAGCCCGACGATCAGCCCAGCCAGCCCGTAGCTGAGCGCTATTATCAAGTTGTACCAGTTGATAAGGGGTTGAAGCAGTTTGTTGATCAGCCCCTCAAGTTCCCGTTTCCAGGTGTCCGGTTCCAGCAGGATGATGTACAGATGGGTGAACAGCGAGTCAGAAGGGGCGAACAATTGCTGTTTCAGCAAATCCTGTCGGGATTTACGGGCAGATTCCAGTAGGGTGTTAGCGCGTAAGCTGATCAGGCGGCACTGTGACAGGGTTTTATCAGCCTGTTGTTTCTGGGCTTCCAGCTCAGTACGTTTGCGCTTGACCTCGGTATCGTCAGTGGCGGTGGATGTGCCGAGGCTTTCGCTTGCCTGTTGGGTTTGCGTTTGTTCCTGCTCGTACTGGCTGATGCAGGCTTGGGCTTTTTGTCCCAATTCTGTTGCGGTCGTGGTCAGGCTTTCCAACCGGGTGATGTCAGTGTCGTATTGCTGAAACTCTTTTTCAGCGCTATCCAGTTGTTTGCTGAGAGCATCCAGTGCTTCAGCGGTGAAGGTATTTTCTGCCGCTTGTAACGGCAGGAGGAAACACATGACCAGTAGAAATGTGCGCCCCAGATAGAGAAGTTTGCCCTGCATAATAGCCTTTTGCGTGATTATCACTGTGTCGATAGTGTGAAGTCATCCAGATATAAAACCATATCACGTTTAGGTGCCCATTCCGCTCCTGTACCGCCAAAAAATACCGCAAACAGGAAACGTTCAATCTGGAGGTTGTTGCTGTTGCGGAAGCGCAGGTCGCGTTTGTCCAGCACTTGCTTGCCGTTGAGCCAAGTGGTGATGACGCCGTTGCGCTTACCGGGGGTGTTGAGGCGCACGAAAGTTTTGATTTGATGCCACTTGCCTTTTTCCAGCGGGGGAGTATCCCACGGGAAGAAGTCGCCAAAGTTTTTCGGCTGGTCGGGGTGGTAGACGTATTGCCCCGGTTTGCCGTCCTTTTCCCACATGACGCGCACGCTCCAGCCGTCGTTGCCGTTGGGTTTGACGCCACCGACGCGCGGTGCAACGCTGCCGATGCCGGGGAGTTTACCGCCGCGCACGAAATCGAAATTTTCCGGGAATTTCACCCAGTACGAATAATACAGGCTGTCGCGTTGTGCGCCGATGTGCGGTTTCCAGTTGGCGCAGTCTTTTTCACTGACGCAGCCGGATGCGCCTTTGGGCAGTTTGAGGCGTAAGGCTTGCCCGTGGGCATTGCGGGCTTCCTTGCCGCCGACGATGCTGACGTTGTTGAGACCCATGCTCCAGCCGGGGCAATTCCAGTCGCGGAAATAATCTTTTTCGGTGTAATGACCGAGGGTGTTCTGGTCGAAGGTTATGTACAGCGGTTTGCCGGAGGTTAGCGGGGTGTCGCCGCTGCAATAGGCGTTGAGGTGGAAGGCTTGGTAGTAGAGGTTTTCACCGGCTTTGGCGGGGGCGCGGGTGGGGATTTTCAGGCTGTCCAGGTAGGCCCAGGCCGGATGGTTGGCGGGCGGGCTTTGGTTGCCGTTGTAGAGTACCAGCACTTTGTCCCACTGATTGTCGTGGGGGTTCCATTGCAACTTGGCGGCTAGCTCGAAGGGTTGCGCGGCGTTGCTCATGGGGAGGGTGCGCACGTCTTGCGGCGCTGCTAGCGTGATACTCGGCAGCAATAACACGGTGAGCAGGGTAGCGCAGAGTCGCGCAAGGTATTTTGGTATGTTCATGGGGGCGTATAATAAACCAATGGTAAACTTCTTGCCTTAGCAAAACCCATCCATCTATGCTAGGATGCGCCCGCATAATTGTGACTCACACGGATGCGTATTTCTTCCTATGGCTCGATATATTTTCATCACTGGCGGCGTGGTTTCCTCTCTTGGGAAAGGCATTGCTGCCGCCTCACTCGGGGCAATCCTCGAAGCACGTGGCCTCAAAGTCACCATGCTGAAACTTGACCCCTATATCAACGTTGACCCCGGCACGATGAGCCCTTTCCAGCACGGCGAAGTCTTCGTCACGGAAGACGGCGCAGAAACCGACCTCGACCTCGGGCACTACGAGCGTTTTGTCGGTTTCAAAGCCAGCAAGCTCAACAACTTCACCACCGGGCGGATTTACCAAACCGTTATCAGCAAGGAACGCCGAGGCGAATACCTCGGGGCGACCGTGCAGGTGATCCCGCACATTACCGACGAAATCAAACGCTGCGTGCGTGCCGGTGCCGGTGATGCTGACATCGCCATGGTCGAAATCGGCGGAACGGTCGGCGACATCGAAGCCATGCCGTTCATGGAGGCCATTCGCCAAATGGGTGTGGAAGAGGGGCGCAACAATGCCCTGTTCATCCACCTGACCCTGCTGCCTTATGTGGCGGTGGCGGGTGAGCTGAAAACCAAGCCCACCCAGCACTCGGTCAAGGAATTGCGTTCCATCGGTATCCAGCCTGATATTTTGCTGTGCCGCAGCGAACGCCCGTTCCCCGAAAATGAGCGTAAAAAAGTATCCCTGTTCACCAACGTGGAAGAACGCGCTGTCATTTCTGCGGTGGATTTGGATAACATCTACAAAATCCCGCTGTGGTTGCACGCGCAAAAACTCGACCGTATTGTGGCTGAGAAATTCGGCCTGCATGACCTGCCGGAAGCCGACTTGTCTGACTGGAAAGATGTGGTCAACTCGATGGAATTCCCGGAAGCGGAAATCACCGTGGCAATGGTTGGTAAATACGTTGAATTGACCGAATCTTATAAGTCACTCAACGAAGCCCTGACCCATGCGGGTATCCAGACCCACACCAAGGTCAAAATTCACTACCTCGATTCCGAGCGGCTCGAATCCGACAATGAGGCCGCGCTGGAAATCTTGAGTAATGCCGATGCCATCCTCGTTCCCGGTGGTTTTGGTGAGCGTGGTGTCGAAGGTAAAATCCGTGCGGCGCAGTATGCGCGTGAACATAAGATTCCTTACCTCGGTATTTGTTTGGGAATGCAGGTTGCTGTTATCGAATTCTCACGCCATTGTGCCGGTTTGGTGGGGGCGCACAGCACCGAATTTGCCCCGAAGTCCCCACATCCGGTCATTGGTTTGATTACCGAATGGCAAGCTGAAGACGGAACGATTGAAAAACGTTCAGAAAATTCCGATATGGGTGGCACTATGCGCCTTGGTGGTCAGCCTTGCTTGTTGCAAGCGGGTTCATTGGCACGCGGAACTTACGGTGCGGCACAAATCGTCGAACGCCATCGCCACCGTTACGAATTCAACAATCATTACCGTGAAGTGTTGACCCAGCATGGTTTGATACTGTCAGGCACGTCGATTGATGGTAATCTGGTTGAAATGGTGGAGCTGAAAGATCACCCATGGTTCTTGGCGTGCCAATTCCACCCTGAATTTACCTCGCGTCCGCGGCAGGGGCATCCGCTGTTTAGTGGATTTGTCCAAGCGGCACGTCAGCATCACGAAACCAAAAACGGAAGCCGACCATGAAATTGTGCGGGTTTGAAGTAGGGCTGGATCAGCCGTTTTTCCTGATTTCCGGGCCCTGTGCCATCGAAACCGAAAAGCTGGCATTAGAAACGGCTGCCAAATTGAAAGAAATGACCACGCGGCTGGGCATTCCTTTCATTTATAAATCCTCTTTCGACAAGGCTAACCGCTCGACGCATACCAGCGCACGTGGTGTGGGGCTGGAAGCAGGGTTGCGCATTCTGGAACGCGTGAAAACCGAGATTGGTGTGCCCGTGCTGACCGATGTCCACGAAGATACCCCGATGGATGAAGTCGCCAGCGTGGTGGATGTGTTGCAAACGCCTGCATTCCTGTGCCGCCAGACCAATTTCATCCAAAGCGTGGCGCGTACCGGCAAGCCGGTCAATATCAAAAAAGGCCAGTTCCTCGCGCCGTGGGACATGGGCAACGTGGTCGAAAAAGCCCGCGCTACCGGCAACCAGCAGATCATGGTGTGTGAACGTGGTTATAGCTTTGGCTACAACAACCTAGTGTCGGATATGCGCAGCCTTGCCATTATGCGTGATACTCAATGCCCGGTAGTGTTTGATGCTACTCATTCAGTACAATTACCCGGCGGGCAGGGCAGTTGCTCCGGTGGGCAACGTGAACATGTGCCAGTATTGGCGCGTGCCGCCGTCGCGGTAGGCATTGCGGGCTTGTTCATGGAATCACACCCTGACCCGGCGAATGCACTGAGTGATGGGCCAAACTCTTGGCCAATGGATCGCATGGAAGAATTGCTGACAACGCTGGTCGAACTGGATCGCGTTATCAAAGCACAAAAATTGTTAGAAAATACTTTGTAAATTTATTGGGAAAACAACATGTCTGAAATTAAATCAGTACGGGCGCGTGAAATCATTGATTCCCGTGGCAACCCCACCGTAGAAGCGGATGTTATCCTCAGCAGTGGTGTGATGGGTCGCGCTGCTGTGCCTTCCGGTGCGTCCACTGGCTCGCGTGAAGCGATTGAATTGCGCGACGGTGGTGCGCGTTACCTAGGTAAGGGCGTACAAACGGCTGTTGCCAACGTCAACGGTGAAATTGCTAAAGCCGTTGCAGGTATGGATGTGACCGATCAGGGTGGCCTGGACCGCGCCATGATTGCATTAGATGGCACTGAAAACAAAGGCCGTCTGGGTGCTAATGCGCTGCTGGCTGTTTCCATGGCGGCTGCACACGCAGCGGCTAACGAGCAGGGTCTGCCACTGTACCAATACCTCGGCAAAGCCGATTCTTACAAGTTGCCCGTGCCAATGATGAACATCATCAACGGTGGTGCACACGCTGACAACAGCGTGGACATGCAGGAATTCATGATTCTGCCCGTCGGTGCGACCAGCATGGCAGAAGCAGTACGTTACGGTGCGGAAGTATTCCACAATCTCAAGTCCGTGCTGAAAAAGCGTGGCATGAACACAGCGGTCGGCGACGAAGGTGGTTTCGCACCGGATCTGTCTTCCAACGAACAGGCCATCGAAGTCATTCTGGAAGCGATTGACAAGGCCGGTTTCAAAGCAGGCCAAGACATCTGGCTGGGTCTGGACGTTGCCAGTTCCGAGTTCTACAAAAACGGTAAGTACGATCTGGAATCCGAAGGCAAGCAATTCAGCGCTGAAGAGTTCACTGCTTACCTCGAAAACTGGGTTAACCAGTACCCGATTCTGACCATTGAAGATGCAATGGCGGAAGGTGATTGGGCGGGTTGGGCGCATTTCACCAAGGTGCTCGGCAACCGCGTGCAAATCGTGGGTGATGACCTGTTCGTCACCAATACCAAAATCTTGCAAGAAGGCATCGACAAGGGCATTGCCAACTCGATCCTGATCAAGGTCAACCAGATTGGTACGCTGACCGAGACCTTGGAAGCGATTGGTATGGCACACAAGGCTGGTTATACTTCCGTGATTTCTCACCGTTCCGGTGAAACCGAAGACACCACGATTGCGGACATTGCGGTGGCGACTAATGCTTGCCAGATCAAGACAGGTTCACTGTCACGCTCTGACCGGATTGCCAAGTACAACCAGTTGCTGCGTATCGCCGAACAATTGGGCAGCAACGGTATTTATGCGGGAAAATCAGCATTTAAACAGTTGGGCTAACCTTTCAGTTTAAATCTGCTATCCTCTTATGGCGGGCTTGTCCCGCCATATTTATTTCTGAAATACCACCATATGAACATGACACGCATCGTATTTATAGTGCTAGGAGTACTGGCTTTCGGGCTGTTTGTACGCCTGTGGGTAGGCCCCGGCAGTTACCCCGATATGCAGCGTCTGGAAGAAAAAATTGCACAGCAAAATGCTGCCAATGATGAGCAGGCTGAAGTCAAACGCCGTTTGCAAATGGACGTAGTGGGCTTATCCAAAGACGATGAAGCCGTCGAAGAGCACGCCCGCAGCGAACTTGGCATGGTGCGCCAAGGTGAAACCTTTTATCAGGTGATCTTGCGGGCTGACCAGCAAGTAACTGCACCCGGATCGCAAGCTAAGCTGACCCCGCATGTTGAATAAGCTCTGGGTCGTGATTCCGGCGGCTGGTGTAGGGGCGCGGATGCAGGCTGACCGCCCCAAGCAATACCTGCCTTTAGTTGGCAAGACGGTGATTGAACATACCCTTGCCTGCTTTCTGACACACCCGGCAGTGGCGGGGATTGTCGTCGCCATCAGTGAGGGGGATCCGTATTGGGCGGAACTCACTGCGACTGCGCTCAGTGAGCGGGGGAATGTTTACACCGCTCCCGGTGGGTGTGAACGTGCCGATTCGGTGCTGAATGCGCTGGATTATCTGGTCAATACTTTGCAGGTGAATGCTGACACTGGTGTGTTGGTGCATGATGCTGCCCGCCCGTGCTTGAGCCGCCACGATGTCGACAAACTGTTGGCAGAAGGTATGGGAGAAGCGGCAGGTGCGATTCTGGCAGTGCCAGTACGTGATACCATGAAACGCGCCCAGCCAGATACCTCCCGGGTTGCCCACACCGAAGACCGCAATGGCTTGTGGCACGCGCTTACCCCGCAACTGGCAAGGCTTGGGGTATTACGGGAAGCGTTGGCTCATGCCTTACACGCGGGTCTGCCGGTGACAGATGAGGCTTCCGCGCTGGAACAGTTTGGTTTGCACCCCCTACTGGTCGAGGGCGATGCCCGTAATATCAAGATTACCCGCCCGGCAGATTTGGCGCTGGCGACTTTTTTCCTGATAGAAGCCGCAGGCTAAACCTCAGGTATTTGCTTGATCGAGCAAATGAATCCAATGCATCACGGGTAAATCACTCGCTTCCTGCAAATGTGTTTGGCAACCGATATTGGCGGTGACAATCGCTTCTGGTTGATGCTGGGTCAGGTTTGCCAGCTTGTTGTGGCGCAATTGCTGGGAAAGCTCCGGTTGCAGGATGGAATACGTTCCCGCTGAACCGCAACACAGGTGTTCGTCCGCGACTGGCACCAGCACAAAACCGCAATCCAGCAAAATATTTTCCACCACGCCCCGGACTTTTTGCCCATGTTGGAGGGTGCAGGGCGGATGCCACGCCACGCGGGTCGCTTGGGCGGGGGCGAGTTGCTGGTAGTTTTCATTGATGATGATTTCGGCAATGTCTTTGCACAAATGCGAAATCCGTTCCGCTTTGATGGCGTATTCGGGGTCATGACGCAAGTGGTGAGCGTATTCCTTAATCATCACCCCACAACCGCTGGCGGTGGTGAGGATAGCTTCGACAGCACCTTCTTTACGTGACAGGTAAGGCCACCAAGCGTCAATGTTACGACGCATATAGTCGAGCGCGTCTTCGGGTGCGCCCAAATGCTGGCTGACAGCACCACAGCAGCCTGCTTTCGGGGCTGTCACCAGACTGATGCCGAGCTTGTCGAATACCCGTGCCGCCGCCGCATTGATGTCAGGGGAAAGCGCGGGTTGCACGCAGCCATCCAGCACCAGTATCCAGCGCTCGTGGCGTGCTTTCGGCCAGTGACCTGCCGGGCGGGGTGCAGTGATTTTGTTCGCCAACTTTTCTGGCAACAAGGGCTTGAATGTACGCCCCAGAGTCAAGCCTATGCTAAACAGATTGCTTTTAGGCAGGTAGGTGCGCAGGCGTTTGCGTAAGGTTTTGTCGGCACGGTCGCGCCCGACGTGTTTCTCGGCAATGTGTCGGCCAATGTCCAGCAGTTTGCCGTATTCAACCCCTGACGGACAGGTGGTTTCGCAGCTACGGCACAACAGGCAGCGGTCAAGGTGTTGCAAGGTTTTGCGTCCGCTATCCGGGGTATTTTCCAGATTGCCTTCCATCAGTTGTTTGATGAGGTAAATGCGTCCGCGTGGGCCGTCGTTTTCATCGCCTAACAGTTGGTAAGTAGGGCAGGTGGCATTGCAAAAACCACAATGTACGCAGCGGCGCAAAATGTCTTCAGCGACTTTGCCGTCGTGAGTTTGCCGCAGTGCGGTGAGTATCTGGGTTTGCATTTACCAATCCTTATACATGCGACCGATGTTGAAAATACCGCTTGGATCCATTGCCTGTTTGAGGCGCTGTTGGACAGTGAGCATATTGGGTTGCAAAGGGTGGAACGGGTTGACGCCCGGCAAGCTGCCACGATAAACCGTGGCGTGGCCTTCGCCTTTGTGCGCAATATTGCGGATCAAGTTCACCGGGATATTGGTGTATACCCAACGCTGTGAACCACCCCATTCCACCAGGGAATTACCTTCCAGACGGCTGATAACATTGGCGGAAACAGGAAAGGATAGACGCCACAGCGGACGATCGTATTGTTGGAAAAATTCGTGGGTTTGGTTGCGCAGCGCTGCCCAGAATTGATCGGGGTTATTGAGCGGTTCGCCGCCAATCTTGCGGTGTGAGGCAAACACATGGCTGGGTACGCCACTGAGACGCAGGTATAAACACCCATCAAAATAACAGGTGGCACTCAAGGGGAAGTTAGAGTTGCGCATGGTGGTAACCAGCTCAAAAGCTTCTTGACTGGGCATGTCGAGTGTCAAGGTGAGCTCGGTGACTGGGCGTGGCATAACTTTCAGGGAAACGTCCAGAATCAGGCCGAGTGTACCCATTGAGCCGGTAATCAGTCGCGAAATGTCGTAACCGGCGACGTTTTTCATCACTTGCCCACCAAAACTGGCGACTTTGCCGTAGCCGGTGATCAGTTTGACGCCCAGTACATGGTCACGTACCGAACCTGACCACGGGCGTGCCGGGCCAGCCAAGCCAGAGGCGACCACACCACCGATGGTGGATTCGGGGCTGAAGCAGGGTGGCTCAAACGCCAGCATCTGACCGTTGGCGGTGAGTAGCGCTTCGATGTCCTGAAGGCGGGTTCCGGCGCGGGCAGTAATGCACAATTCCGACGGTTCGTAGGCAATAATGCCAGTATGCGGCGCTACCTGTACAGGCGTGCCGGTCGTGGTATTACCGTAAAAAGCTTTGCTGCCCCCACCAATGATGTTCAGTGGTTGGTGGTCAGCAAGTGCTGCGACGACTTTTTCTTGCAATGTCGAGGTTATATCGTTATCTGCGATCATATTCAGGCCCGAATCAAAATCTTGGCAGTTCAGGGTGGGAAAGCTGCCCGTGATGGACGTGCATTGCACCGAGTTCTGCGCAACGGTGCAACGTGGGAACAGCTTTTCCGGGGTTTAGTAATTCGTCAGGGTCGAAGGCACGTTTGACTGCGTGAAAAACTTCCAGTTCTGCTTCGGCAAATTGCACGCACATGGAATCCAGTTTTTCATGCCCGACACCGTGTTCACCCGTGATAGAACCACCGACTTTAACACATAATGCCAGAATATCCGCACCGAAACGTTCGGCTTTTTCGAGTTCGCCGGGGCGGTTGGCATCGTACAGGATCAAGGGGTGCAGGTTGCCATCACCGGCATGGAAGACGTTGGCTACGCCCAGTTCGTAGGTTTGGGAGAAATCGTTAATCTTTTGCAGCACCTGCGCGAGGTGTTTGCGGGGAATCGTGCCATCCATGCAGTAATAGTCGGGGGAGATGCGCCCCACCGCAGGGAAGGCGGCTTTGCGCCCTGCCCATAGGCGAGCACGCTCGGCGGCAGTTTTGGCGATGTGGATAGTGCCAGCGTGGTGCTCTTTGAGAATGGCGCTGACTCTGGCGACCTGTTCGCTTACTTCATCTTCGGTGCCATCCAATTCGCACAATAAAATGGCATTGGCATCTATCGGGTAGCCTGCGTGGATGAAATCTTCGGCAGCGCGGAGTGCGGGGTTATCCATCATTTCCAGCCCAGCGGGAATAATGCCTTTACTGATAATGGCAGCGACGGCATCACCGGCATCAGCTACTTCTGAGAAATCAGCCATTAGCACTTGCACGGTTTCGGGCTTGACGGTCAGTTTGACCAGCACTTCGACGACAATCCCCAACATGCCTTCCGAGCCGGTCATCAGCGCCAGCAAGTCGTAACCGGGGGTATCCAGCCGGTCGTTGCCTATGGTTAGTAATTCGCCGTCAATGGTGACAACCTTGATTTCGAGGATATTGTGAACGGTCAGACCGTATTTGAGGCAATGTACCCCGCCGGAGTTTTCCGCAACATTACCGCCAATCGAGCAGGCAATTTGCGAGGAAGGGTCAGGGGCGTAAAACAGGCCAAGGTGGTCGACTGCCTGACTGATGGCAAGGTTACGCACACCGGGCTGGACGCGGGCGTGCAGGTTTACGGTGTCGATTTCCATGATCTGCTTGAAGCGGGCAAGGCTCAAGACAATACCGCCTTCGTGTGGCAATGCGCCACCGGACAGGCCAGTGCCTGCACCGCGTGCCACCACGGGTATTTTCAGGCGTGAACAGGTTTTGACAATCAATTGCACCTGTTCGATGGTGGTGGGTAATACCACTGCTAGAGGCAAATGGCGGTACGCAGTTAGGCCGTCGCACTCATAGGGGTGCAAGTCTTCTTTTGTCGTCAGGATGGCGTCCTGTGGCAAAATGTCAGCTAGCTGCTGGAATAACAGGTTGTGTGGGGCTGCACTGGTTTTCACGAACTATTATGACCTTGTACTAGGGAATGGGTACTGTAGCGTACTTCCAACAAAAAATTGATTTTAGCTGAATTACGAAGGAATTGGCATGTATCAGATAGGTGGAATTTTATTAGGTGGTGCAATCGGTGCGTTGTTACGTTTCATGGTGGCGAATGGTGTGTACCAGTGGTTAGGGCGTGGATTCCCTTACGGGACGCTGGTTGTGAACGTATTTGGTTCGTTTTTTATTGGCTTTTTAACGTTGTATTTCATGGAACGTGAGTTGCTGAATTCGGTGTTGGCACGAGGATTAATTGTGGGGGTTTTGGGTGCATTTACCACATTTTCCACGTTTTCTTTGGATACGTTTGATCTGATTCAGCAAGGCAGGTTGTTGGGGGCGGGGTTAAATGCGTTGCTGAATGTTGGGGTTTGCGTGCTGGCAGTGTGGGCAGGGGTGTCGGTGGCGCGGTTGGTTTAAAGGGATTATGTGACGCGGCAATCTGAGGTAAGATAACGCCTTTCTGAATGCTCTCACGGAACACGGAACAAGAATTATGTTAGACCCAAAACGCTTACGATCAGAACTGGATGAAATCGCCACGCAATTGGCGCGGCGAGGCTTCAAACTGGATGTCGACACCATCAGCAGCGTGGAAGAGCGCCGCAAAGCGCTTCAGATTGAAACCCAAAACCTGCAAAACGAGCGTAACTCACGTTCCAAGGCGATCGGTCAGGCCAAAGCCAAGGGCGAAGACATCCAGCCTTTGCTGGCAGAAGTCGCCAATATGGGTGACACCCTCAAGGAAAAAGAGCAGGAACTTGCTCGCCTGCAAACCGAACTTGATGCCATTGTCATGGGCATCCCCAACCTGTTGGACGCTTCCGTGCCGGATGGTAGGGATGAAAACGCCAATGTGGAAATCCGCCGCTGGGGTGAACCCGCTGCGTTTGCTTTCGAGCCAAAAGACCACGTTGACCTCGGTCTGCCGAATGGCTGGATGGATTTTGACGCAGGCGCGAAACTGACCGGCTCACGTTTCGTGGTGATGCGCGGCGCAATGGCGCGGATGCACCGGGCGCTGATCCAGTTAATGCTGGACACTCACACGCTGGAACACGGTTATACCGAAGCCTATGTGCCTTACATGGTGAATGCCGACAGCTTGCGCGGCACCGGGCAATTACCCAAATTTGCCGAAGACTTGTTCAAGTTGGAAGGCGAGCAGGGCTATTACCTGATCCCGACGGCGGAAGTGCCTGTCACCAATCTGGCGCGTGACACCATTACCGATGCGGCTGATTTGCCGGTGAAATACGCTTGCCACACCCCGTGTTTCCGTTCCGAAGCCGGTTCTTACGGCAAGGATACCCGTGGCCTCATTCGCCAGCACCAGTTTGAGAAGGTGGAAATGGTGCAACTGGTGCGCCCGGAAGACTCCATGCAAACGTTGGAAACCCTCACCGGGCACGCTGAAGCCATCTTGCAAAAGCTTGGCCTGCCTTATCGGGTGATCGTGTTGTGCGCGGGGGATACTGGATTTTCCTCAACAAAAACCTACGATATTGAAGTGTGGTTGCCAGGTCAGCAAAAATACCGTGAGATTTCATCCTGTTCCAGCTTCGGCGATTTTCAAGCGCGGCGCATGATGGCGCGTTACCGTAACCCGGAAACCGGCAAGCCGGAATTGCTGCATACCCTGAACGGTTCTGGGCTGGCGGTCGGGCGTACTTTGGTGGCAGTGCTGGAAAATTATCAGGAAGCGGATGGGCGTATTCGTATCCCGGAAGCCTTGCGCCCTTACATGGGTAATGCGGACTATCTTTGAGAAATCAGTGAAATACTGCGTTAACTTGATTCTGCGCAATGTAATGTGTGTGGGGTCGGGTATGATGCAGTTTTTTTACCCCGTCCGGCACAGCGAACGATTGGATATTGCAACATTATGAGTACTGAACAAGTCATCCAGCCCAAGTCTTCCCTCCAGCCACGCTCGGTGGAAGGCCGTTTCCGTAATATCAAAACAGCCATTCTGGTGGTGGCCTATGCAGTATTTTTTCTGCTGCCATGGGTGCGCTGGGAGCGGGCGGTCGGGCCAGATCAGGCTATCCTGTTCGATATTCCCGGTCGACGTTATTACATGTTTGATTTGGTGATGCACGCGCAGGATATTTTCTGGCTCACGGCCTTATTGTTCCTTGCGGCGGTATTGCTATTTTTTGTGACGACGCTGTTTGGGCGGGTGTTCTGCGGCTATTTCTGCTTCCAGACCCTGTGGACGGATGCCTTCCGCTGGATTGAGCGTTTCATTCAAGGTGACCGGGTAGCGCGTTTGCGTCTGGAGAAGCAGCCGTGGAATGTTGAGAAAATTCGCAAGATCGGTTTGACCCATGGCCTGTGGCTGCTGTTGGCGATGTGGACGGGCTTGAGCTTTGCCTTGTACTGGGGGGATGCGTTCACCCTGACCGGGCAATTCTTTACGGGTAGTGCTCCGGCAGCGGTGTACGGCACGGTGATTATCCTGATGACTACCACTTACCTGACGGCGGGTTGGGCGAAAGAATACGTGTGCTTGCACATGTGCCCTTACTCACGTTTCCAGAGTGTTATGTTTGATCAGGATACCATGATTGTGTCATACGACATGAACCGTGGTGAAGGCTCAACCGGGCGGATTAAGCCGGTGAAAGAGATGCGTGATCAGCAAAACCGTCAGGAAAAAGGCCATGGCGATTGTGTCGACTGTGGCTTGTGTGTACAAGTTTGCCCGACAGGTATCGATATTCGTAACGGCTTGCAGATTGGTTGTATCCACTGTGCTCTGTGTATTGATGCTTGTGACAACATCATGGACAAGCAAGGTTGGAAGCGCGGCCTGATCCGTTACACTTCCGAGCACGGCTTGGAAGGCAAAAAGACCAAAGTGCTTAAATTGCGCACGGTTGGCTATGGTTTAGCAACGTTATTGGCGACGATTTATCTGGTGTGGAGCATTGCCAGCAGTAAATTGTTGGAGGTGACGGCGGTACAAATCCGCAGCCCGCTGTACGTTACCCTGTCAGATGGGCGTATTCAGAACAGCTACGAAGTCAAAATCAACAACAAAACCATGGAAGCAGCACGCTATTCATTGACAATGGAAGGCTTGCCAGGCGCTGAAATGGAATTGCATATCAATGACTTGAGCCTGAAGCCGGATTCGACGATGCGGGTGCTGGCAAAAATCCGTTATACTAAGCAGCCCGGTGATACTGGTGGAAACCGTGAGTTCCAGTTTAAGCTGACGCCGCTGGAAGGTAAGGTGACTGCGCCAGTTATTATCCCTTCACACTTTATGACCCCGTAAGGTTTCATGGAAAATCAAAATATTGCATTCACTCTGGGGGTAGGCGTCCTTGCGTCGCTTGCCCTGTTTTTCCTGTTTTACAAGGTAATGAAGCGTCCCGCTAAGCTTGCTTCCTTGTTGACTTTTTTGGTGGTGCAGGCCGTCTACATCGCTGTGGCGTCCTTGCATTGGGCGGGTCTGGATGTCTTTGCGATCCATTTCTCCTTCTTTACCATGGCGGCAATAGTGCCGGGTATCATTGTCGGGAGTCGGCGCGGTTCCGATACTGATAAGGGCAGGCTCCATTGGGGGCCGGGCATTATCATCGGGTTTTTCATGATTCTGGTGATTGTGGATTCAACCATCATCACTTTGGCAAACAGCGGGGCAAGCGCGGACTTCATTCGCAAGTTCTTGCCTCAGCCGCACCGTGAAGGCGTGCAAAATGTGGTGTCTGCTTTTCCCGGCACGGTTGCCAATGACTACCAGAAGAAATATAGCCAGTACAACAACTACATCGCACAATTGAAGACCCAAAAGGAACGCGGCTGGCAAGTGGCAGATGGCTGGCTCGAAAAGCCGCAACCTGGCAAACCTACCCAGTTCCGTATTCATGTCACGGATAAGGCAGGGCAACCCGTGAGTAGTGCCAAGGTTCAATTGTCGTTTTTACGCCCTTCCAATAAGGCGCAGGATGTGAACCTTGAATTGCTGGAATCTGAACCCGGCTTCTACGGTCAAATGGTCAGCCTGCCCGTTCACGGTATGTGGACAATGGTACTTTCTATCCAGCGCGGTGATGAAATCCATGAGATCAAAGGTGAAACCTGGGTCGGAGAAGAGCCGCAGTGAGCGGGTATGAGTGAGCCTGCATGACAGAAACTGCTTTTCAGGTTGAGTCAGGCAATTGCTTCCATTGCGGGCAACCCATCCCTGCCGGGGCGTTGTATCCGGTTACTATTGATGGTCATACCCGCGAGATGTGTTGTACCGGTTGTCAGGCGGTGGCGACGGCCATCGTGGATAATAACCTGACGGATTATTACCGTTTCCGCACCGAAATCGGCGACAAGCCGGAGGATTTGGTACCGGAAGCCTTGCGTCAGTTGCAGGTGTACGATACCCCGGAATTGCAGAAATCGTTTGTGCGCGACACCGGCGCCAATATCCGCGAAGCCTCGCTGATTCTGGAAGGCATTGTGTGTGCAGCCTGCGTCTGGCTGAACGAGCACCACGTCAAGCAACTCGACGGGGTGTTGGATTTCCGCATCAATTATTCCACCCATCGCGCAACCCTGAAATGGGACAATGAACGCCTGCACCTCAGTGCGGTGTTGCAAGCCATTTCAGAAATTGGCTATCACGCCCATCCATTTGACCCCGGTCGTCTTGAATCCCTGCAAAGAAAGGAAAAGTCCATTGCCCTGCGGCGCATTGCCGTGGCGGGTCTGGGGATGATGCAGGTCATGATGGTCGCGGTGTCGATGTATATCGGTGCGGTTTCCGACATGGATACGGGAATGCGCGATTTCCTGCGCTGGATCAGTTTGATCATGACCACGCCGGTGGTGTTCTATTCGGCACAGGTATTTTTCAGCTCGGCATGGCGAGACTTGCGGCGCGGGCGTTTCGGGATGGATGTGCCGGTGTCGCTGGCGATCGGGGTTGCCTTCAGTGCCAGTGTCTGGGCGACCTTGACCGGACAGGGCGAAGTCTATTTTGACTCGGTAAGCATGTTCACCTTTTTCCTGCTGACTGGGCGCTATCTGGAAATGGCAGCACGTCACAAGGCCGGGCAGGTGGCTGAAGAACTGGTGCGGCTGATGCCAGCTACGGCTACGCGCTTGCGTGATGGCGAACAGGAAGTGGTGCCGGTCAGCCAGCTTGAGCTGGGTGATCACCTGCTGGTTAAGCCGGGGGAAGTGGTGCCTGCGGATGGCTCGGTGCTTGAAGGTACGAGCAGCACCAACGAATCCCTGCTGACGGGCGAAAGCTTACCGTGCCACAAACAGCTAGGCGATGCCTTGGTGGGCGGTACGTTAAATATTGAAAGCCCGCTAACCATGCAGGTGGAAAAGGTCGGCGACAGTACCGTGTTGGCTGCCATTATCCGTTTGCTGGAGCGGGCGCAGGCCGAGAAACCGGAGCTGGCGCGGTTGGCTGAAAAAGTGGCCTCACGCTTTGTGCCCATTATCTTAGTCATTGCGGTGAGTGTTTTTGCATGGTGGTATCTGCATGAGCCTTCACAAGCCTTCTGGATTGCCCTGTCGGTGTTGGTGGTGACGTGCCCCTGTGCATTCTCATTAGCCACGCCAGCAGCGCTCACGGCGGCGACGGGCTTGCTGACGTCCAAAGGGGTGTTGACTACCCGTGGTCATGCGCTGGAAACACTGGCGCGTATCAACCACATTATTTTTGACAAGACCGGAACCCTGTCGCATGGTCATCTGGAAGTCGTGGATATTCAGGTGTTGAGTGCAATGCCGGAGGATGTCTGCAAGCAGGTGGCAGCGGGGCTGGAAACGGCCTCTGAACACCCGGTTGCCCATGCCATTATGCGTTTGAGTACCAGCCCGCTGCGTTGCGATGACCTGAGTTCAGAGTCAGGGCGTGGGGTCAAAGGCATGTATCAGCAAAAACGTTATCGGATAGGGACGCCAGCATTCGTGCAGGAACTGACCGGGTGTGAAGTCCCGCAAGGTATTTTGCCGCCTGCGGCGCGTTCACAAGTCTTTCTGGGGTCGGAAGATGGCTGGTTGGCGGTCATCAGCTTGGCAGACCAGTTGCGTGCTGAAGCTGCTGGCATGGTCACTGAGTTGCAAGCCCTGGGTGTGGAAGTAACCTTGTTGAGTGGTGATTCGCCGCATGTGGTGGCGACAGTGGCGCAGCAATTAGGCATTTCTCATGCCCTTGGTGGGCAATTGCCTGACGATAAGCTAGCGTATTTGCGTGACTTACAAGCACAAGGCAAAGTCGTCGCGATGGTGGGCGACGGGGTGAACGATGCGCCTGTGTTGGCGGGGGCGCAGGTATCCATTGCGATGGGCAGCGGTTCACAATTGGCACAAGCCAGCGCCGACATGGTGCTGTTATCAGAAAACTTGCAGCAACTGCCTTTTGCCGTCCGTACTGCTCGGCGGATGCAAATCATTATCAAACAAAACTTTCTCTGGACTATAGTCTATAATTTGATCGCGATTCCTTTGGCGGCTACTGGGCTGATTGCCCCGTGGATGGCGGCTATCGGTATGTCAGCTAGTTCTTTGGTTGTTGTGCTGAACGCATTGCGCCTGAAAAACTAACTATTTGGGTCTATAATGTCTGATTTAGTCGGGATATAACATAATGGATGCCTTGTACCTGTTGATTCCTATTGCGTTGGGTGTGATGGTTGTAGTGGTGATAGCCTTCATCTACACCGTCAAAAGTGGGCAATACGATGATTTGGAAGGGCCTGCACACCGTATCTTGATGGATGATGACGATCCACGTATTCCTGGCAACCAGAAGCCGCCAGTAGCAGAGGAAAAAGATAGTCAGCGTGATTAATAAATAGAGAGATGCCGCTTATCGCTGCTTAGTGCCTCTATATCATTTTCTTCATCAAGCTGAACATATCATTAACCATAATGCGAAAATTGTTCTATGCTATCTATAACAAATTCCTCTGGTGAAAATTGGCAGGTCTTTAGATAGTTTTTTTTAATCATTGATCAGTAGTAAATATCCGGGAATGGATGACCGGAACAGGGATGGCAAGGATGAGTTCCCTGTGGGGTTTGCTAGGACTGGTAATAGGAGAATAGGTAATCATATGGCTGATAGAAGATTACAGGTCTTTCATGCGGTGGCTCGATTATTGAGTTTTACCAAGGCAGCAGAAGTGCTGCATATGACACAACCGGCGGTTACATTCCAAATCCGTCAGTTGGAAGACCAATTTGATACCCGTCTGTTTGACCGGACGCATAATCGCGTTTCCCTCACAGAAGCTGGGAAGATTACCTTCGAGTATTCGGAGCGTATTTTCGAGCAATACAGCGAGATGGAAAATGCCATCCGTGAAATGACTAACGACATCAGTGGCTCCCTGACCATTGGTGCGAGTACCACCATTTCCGAATACATGCTGCCGTCATTGCTGGGTGAGTTCAACTCCAAAAACCCAGATGTCAGATTGCGCTTACGTGTTTCCAATACCGAGGGTATTGTTTCCATGGTGGAAAACAACGTCATTGATTTAGGCGTTGTGGAAGGCATGGTCAACAATAAAAACCTGCTGGTAGAAGTTTGCCGTCAGGATGAGCTGGTGCTGATTGTGCCGCCAACTCATGCGCTGGCAAGCAAAACTGCTGTCAAGCTGAAAGACGTGTTGGAATACCCGTTCATCTGCCGTGAAGAAGGTTCAGGCACACGTGAAGTGGTACTGGATTATCTGTATGCGCTGGGTATGGACAAGCACGCCATGAATGCTTGTCTGGAATTGGGTAGCCCGGAAGCCGTCAAAGGTGCTGTTGAAGCTGGCATGGGCGTTTCCATTGTCTCCAGCGCCAGTATCGGTAAAGAATTGCGCCTTGGCTCACTGGTATCTATCCCGCTGGATCCACCCCTGACCCGTGACTTCTCTTTCGTGCGTCAGCGCCAGAAGTTCAAAGTCCGTGCGATGGAAGAACTGCTGGAGTTTGCCCGCAGCTATTGCGAAAACCTCAAAAAGCAGAAATAAAATCCGCTGCGGGTACAGCTCATGTTGCTGTACCCCGGATTATTTGCATCACACAGGATATTTCCCATGTTACCCGGTATGCCACAATCCAACGGCTCTGCCGAAGAAAAGCGTCTTCGCAAGCTATACCGCGACATGAGTTCACAAGATCAGGCAACCCTGATGCGCTTTGCTGAGTTTTTAGCAGGCTCGCCAACACTTGATGCTGAACCCATGACTGAATTCCCCACCCCCGAAAACATTCCGCGCCCCGAACAGGAAAGTGTCGTTAAGGCGATTAAGCGCTTGACAGCGACGTATCCGATGGTTCCGCGTGAACGTTTGCTCAATGAAACGTCCAGCCTGATGACAGCGCATGTGATCCATGGCAAGTCAGCCCCGGTGGTGATTGAAGAGCTTGAACTGATGTTTGCACAGCATTACACCACGCTGAAAGCTGAGTTCGAGAAAGAAACCCCTCCCGCTTTACTCCAGTCCGAACACACGGGCGCGGATGTGGGCAAGCTGATCGCGGACTGAGGCAGCCTGTTCAAATTCCAGATTTTTGGCGTGCTGGAACATCTTTTCTTCCAGCTTCTTGATTTGCTTGAGCGCCTGGTCGGGCGTCAGGCTGCGGTATTCTGCCGCTTCCTCGGCAACTTTCTTTTCCCCACGTGTTTTCCCTTTGCCCTTGCTGGCATTGGCGTAAGCGCCTTCCATCACGTCGGCAATGCGCTTGCGGATGGTTTGTGGGGTAATGCCGTGTTGTTCATTGTGGGCAAGCTGCTTGGTGCGGCGGCGGCTGGTTTCGTCCATTGCCTTGCGCATGGAATCGGTGATTTTGTCAGCGTAGAGGATGGCTTTGCCTTCCGCATTGCGTGCTGCCCGCCCGATAGTCTGTATCAGGGAGCGCTCAGAACGCAGGAAACCTTCCTTGTCAGCATCCAGAATCGCTACCAATGACACTTCCGGTATATCCAAGCCTTCCCTTAACAAGTTGATCCCTACCAAAGCATCGAATTCGCCCTTGCGCAGGTCGCGGATGATTTCAACGCGTTCCACGGTGTCGATGTCAGAATGCAGGTAACGTACCTTGATATTGTGTTCCATCAGGTAATCGGTGAGGTCTTCCGCCATGCGTTTGGTCAGCGTGGTGACCAGCACGCGTTCATTGCGCTGGGCACGTTCGCTGATTTCGGACATCACGTTGTCGACTTGCGAGAGGATAGGGCGTACTTCGACTATCGGGTCAACTAACCCGGTCGGGCGCACCACCTGTTCGGCGATATTGTCGGAATGCTCCAGCTCATAGGTGCCGGGCGTGGCGGAAACGTGGATGGCTTGCGGAATCAGTTTCTCGAATTCGTCAAAGCGCAGCGGGCGGTTGTCGAGTGCCGAGGGCAGGCGGAAACCGTAATCCACCAGTGTGCTTTTACGGGAATAATCGCCTTTGTACATGCCGCCGAATTGTGGAATGGTGACGTGCGCTTCGTCGATGAACACGATGGCATTGCGCGGTAAGTAGTCGAATAAACAGGGTGGTGGTTCCCCTACCGGGCGTTTCGACAGGTAGCGCGAATAGTTTTCGATGCCGGAACAGTAGCCGGTTTCGACGATCATTTCGATGTCGTACTGGGTGCGCTGTTCGAGACGTTGCGCTTCTACCAGCCGGTCGTTTTCGCGCAAGACGGTGAGGCGTTCCTTGAGTTCGGCCTTGATGTAGTCGATGGCAGCCAACAACACCTCTCGCGGGGTGACGTAGTGCGTTTTCGGGTAAACCGTGAGGCGCGGCACACGGCGTAGCACTTCGCCGGTCAGCGGGTCGAAATAGCTGAGGTTTTCGATTTCGTCGTCGAACAGTTCGATGCGGATGGCTTCCTTGTCGGACTCCGCTGGGTGGATGTCGATGATTTCGCCACGTACCCGGAATGTGCCGCGTTGCAGGTCAAGGTCGTTGCGGCTGTATTGCATTTCCGCGAGTCGGCGTAACAGGGTGCGCTGGTCGATGCGGTCACCGCGCACCAGAATTAGCAGCATTTTCAAATACGATTCGGGGTCGCCGAGGCCGTAAATTGATGAAACGGTGGCGATAATGATGACATCTTTGCGCTCGAACAGGTTGCGGGTGGCAGAAAGGCGCATCTGTTCGATGTGGTCGTTAATGGCGGAATCTTTTTCGATGTACACGTCTTTGGACGGCACATAGGCTTCTGGCTGGTAATAATCGAAGTAGGAAACGAAATATTCCACCGAATTATTCGGAAAAAATTCCTTCATCTCGCCGTAAAGTTGTGCCGCCAGCGTTTTATTGTGCACCAGAATAATTGCCGGGCGCTGGGTTTGCTGGATGATGTTTGCCATCGTGAAGGTTTTGCCCGACCCGGTAACGCCCAGCAAGGTTTGGTGTAACAAGCCATCATGCAGGCCATTGACGAGTGAACGGATCGCTTCCGGCTGATCACCAGCGGGCTGGTAGTCGGTGTGGAGCTGAAAAGTGTTTGGTTCAGTCATGTCAGGATGCCTGTGCGGATGGTTTGCAATAATTGCGGTGCGAGCGTAAGCCTAGCAGCCTGTCGGACACGAAGCCAGTTCCAGAGTAGCCTCAACCGGAGGAAAAACCAATGGGTCGTTTTCGCAAACTATCACATACAATTTTTGTGCCGCTAGCGGCGATCCATACGTGGGTCAGGGATTGAAGCAAAATGGTCGACTATCGAAGTTTAGCCAGCAATTGGACGGGGCTTTCGGTATAGTTTACCGCAGTCTTACCAATATTCGCGTAAAGCCCCGTCTTTTGCCTTGACCCCAACAACAAACAAGCCACTTACTTTGCTAAAGCCGCAGGCACTGCACGGTTTACCTACAACTGGGCGTTAGCGGAATGGCAAACCCAATACGCCGCATGGAAAGACGATAACGACCTCCCCAAACCCTCGCAGTTTTCACTCCGCAAACAACTCAATGCCATCAAATGCGAGCAATTCCCGTGGATGCTGGAAGTCACCAAAAACGCCCCACAAATGGCGATCATCCAACTGGGCGTAGCCTCAAGAACTTCTTTGCAGGTCACGCCAAGTACCCGCAATTCAAAAAGAAAGGCAAAAGCCATGACAGCTTCACCCTGACCAACGACCAATTTTCCGTTGACACTTCCCGCATCCGCATCCCCCACCTTGGGTCAGTGCGGATGCGGGAAACGTTACGCTTTTCCGGCAAAATCCTCTCTGCCACGGTTTCCCGCACCGCTGACCAGTGGTTCGCCAGCATCACGGTGGATACCGATTCCAGTCACGTGCCACCCGCCGAAAACCAAGGCGTAGTGGGCGTGGATTTGGGCGTATCCGCACTGGCAACACTGTCAACGGGGGAAGTGGTGACGGGTGCGAAGCCGTATAAAGCCTTGCTTTCCCGCCTGCAACGGCTCTCGCGCAGCCTATCCCGCAAGGTCAACGGCAGTACCAACCGCGCTAAAGCCAAGCGCAAACTGGCAAAACTCCATGCGCGTATTGCCAATATCCGCAAGAACGCTTTGCACCAACTCACGACGGATTTGACCCGCCGTTTCCATACCCTTGGCATCGAAGACCTGAACGTGTTTGGCATGGTGAAAAATCGCCATCTATCTCGGGCAATCAGTGATATGGGCTTTTTTGAGTTTCGCCGCCAGTTGGAATACAAAGCCGATAGGCGCGGTGGTGTCGTGGTAGTTGCAGGCAGGTTCTTTGCCAGCAGCAAGACCTGTTCCGCCTGCGGTGAAAAGCTGGAAAAGCTGCCCCTGTCAGTCCGGCAGTGGGATTGTCCGACCTGTGGCGTAAGCCACGATCGGGATGTGAACGCGGCTATTAACTTAGCCAACTACGCCGTGAGTTACACGGTGTCTGCCTGTGGAGGGGATGGCTCTGGTCTTGGGCGTAAGCCAAAGGCGAAACCAGCCCCTGTGAAGCAGGAATTTGACTGTAAATTTGACGATGTTCAGGTTTGTATAAGTTCAAAGTAACGGTTCAATACTAATGTGGGTGGGTTTTCTTTTGCGGCGCGTGGATTTTTTGGGTTGAGCCATGACGTGTTACCTTATTATTGGGTAACGTATCTTAGCAGATGTTCCATGAAGACATGCCTAACGAGGTGTTAACTGGTAATTGTCGTATGGGTTCCTTCTGACCACCCATAGCTGATCAGAAGGTTGGTGTTAGCAACGAATAAGGTCGCGTAATTCCGCCATCGAATCAATCACCGCATCAGGCGAATAGTTGCGAATATCTTCGCCATGATTATAGCCGTAAGTCATGCAAATGATCTGGAAACCCGCTGCCCGCGCCGCTTTCACGTCAGACTTGGAATCGCCCAGCATCATGGAATCTTCCGGCTTCACGCCCAGCGCTTCAGCCGCGTGGAGCAACGGCAGGGGATGCGGTTTCTTTTCCGGCAAGGTATCGCCACTGATGACAATCTCGAAACGGTCAAAAATACCCAAATCTTTCAGCAAGGGCAGGGTGAATTGCGCCGCCTTATTGGTGACACACCCAATTTTCAAGCCTTCACAGCTTTGCAGAAAGTCCAGCCCTTCCACCACGCCATCATACAAACGGCTGCGCTTGGAGGTATTTTCCGCGTACAAATCCATGAAAATGGGCATAGCACGCTCAAATAGCGCAGCATCCGGGAAGCCATCCAGATCGTCGGTCAACGCACGTTCCACCAAACGTTGCACGCCATTACCCACCCACTGACGCACCGCAGCTTCGCCGCGCACCGGCATAGCCAGTTGCTGCATCATCTCATCGACGCAAAATGCCAGATCGGGAACGCTATCCACCAGCGTCCCATCCACATCAATCAACACCATTTTCGGGTTAAACATAATCTGCATTCCTGAAAGAAACCCCTCCTAACCTCCCCTTATCAGGGGAGGAACAAGAGAACTGTACACCTCTTAGCTCCTCCCCTGATAAGGGGAGGCCGGGAGGGGTTTCTTTAAAAAGGTTGTAAAACTTAAACCTTAGCCGCTGCCAATTCCTTACGGAATTCAGCAATAATGCTGTTGTAATGGTTCGGGTCAGCTTTGTTGGCAACGTTGAAAATCGCTGAACCTGCTACGAATGCATCCGCACCCGCTTCCTTGATTTCACGAATATTGTTGGCTTTAACGCCGCCATCCACTTCCAGACGAATATCCAGACCAGAATCATCAATCATCTTGCGCACCTGACGCAGCTTGGTCAGCGTGGAGGGGATGAAGCTTTGACCACCAAAACCAGGGTTGACCGACATCAGCAGGATCATGTCTACCTTGTCCATCAAATATTCCAGAATATTCAAAGGGGTAGCTGGGTTAAATACGAGGCCAGCCTTGCAGCCTTCGTTGCGGATCAGTTGCAGGGTACGGTCAACGTGTTCAGACGCTTCCGGGTGGAAGGTGATGTAAGACGCGCCCGCAGCGGCAAAATCAGGGATGATGCGGTCGACCGGTTTGACCATCAAATGCACATCAATCGGTGCAGTCACGCCGTGCTTGCGCAGGGCTTCGCACACCAAGGGGCCAATGGTCAGGTTAGGCACATAATGGTTATCCATCACGTCGAAATGCACAATGTCTGCGCCAGAGGTCAGGACATTAACCACTTCTTCACCCAAACGGGCAAAGTCAGCGGACAGGATGGATGGTGCGATGAAATCAGTTTGACGTGCCATGAAACGTTCTCCTCAAGAATGTAGCGACAAAATTTGCAGCCACTTTACCGGAAAGGCTGTGCTAATACAGCCCTTCCGAGGGAGATAGGTTTTCAGAGTGTGGAATAGCTCAAACCGAGTGAATACAGGTCAGCATCGGTTTCGTAAGCAGAGTCAGAACCAATGTTGAACATATGTTCCCATTCGCCGCGCAAGTGCAGGTTACTGTTCATTTGGAACTGTGCGCCGCCGCCAATCAGGGGGCTGATGCCGGTTGAGTCTTCCTGTTGGGTAAGGCCGCCGCCCACGGTTTTGCTGGTTTTATTGTTCCACGCGATAGCGCCTACTTTGCCAAAGGCTTCGATTTGCGGGGTGATCGGCACGTAACCGACCCCGGTAATGCCCGTTCCGGTAGTGCTGCTGTCGAGCTTGGCCGTGCTGCCACCCGTGATGCCATTCATGCTGCTGCTGCCGAGGTCGTAGTAAGCGAGTTCCACCCCGACCATCGGGTCAAAACGTGCGCCACCAAAGGCTTTCCACGCAAAGTCCTGATCGTTGCAGTTGCCGCTAAAGAAGGGGTCGTTGCAAGTGTCGCCGAGTTTGGAACTGCCTGCGCTGGCACCGACGTACAGTTTGGGGCCATTAGTGAAATCGCTGCCCATCATCATGGAATCGCCTGCGTGCGCATTACTTGCCAGCCCAATGAGCAGTCCCCAAGCCAGTTGCATTTTCATAGTGCTGCCCTGTGTTAAAAGGTAGAAAAGACTGCACCCACACTCAGCAGGCCAGCGTCTGATTCATAGGGCGTGTCTGTTGCTGTGCCGAAAACGTGTTCGTATTCACCGCGTAACGACAGATTAGGGTTGACTTGGACCTGCGCCCCGCCGCCCAGCAACATGCCAAGGCCACTGTTGGTGGAAATAGTATCCATGCTGGGATCTTCCGCCACGGTTTTGCTGCCATTCTGCTTCCAGTAAGCTGCGCCGACTTTGCCCAGCAATTCGGTACGTGGTGCAACCGGCACATAGCCGACGCCTGCCAGATAGCTGGCGGACAATTCGCTGCTGAGTTTGCTGTCGTAAATGCCTGAGCGCCCGGCCGTACCGTTGGCAGTGCTTTCGCCCAGATCCATGTGACCCACTTCGATGCCCAGTGTTGGCAAGGAGGCGGAGGGGATGACCCCGCCCGGCGTTGCTAAAAAGCCATTATGGTTGGGCGTCGCCCGTAGCCCGGCAAAAAACTTGCTGCCGGTGGCGCTGTCTTCGCAGTTGCTGGAAGTGCTGTCAGCGACGCAAGCACCATCTTGGCTAGCCATGCCCGCACTCGCCCCTGCGTACAACGATACGTTGGATGGCACGCCGTAACCTTCCATACCGCCTGCAAACGCCGCGTTCGCCCATAGCGCCATGCCTGCCAATGAGCAGGAAATCAGTGTTTTCATACAAGCCCCTTTCTATTTTTTCCAAGCATTCCCGCTGCGCGGGATATTGTTATAACGATGAAAAAGTAAAACCTAAACTGAGTAAGTCAATATCGCCAGCTTGTTGCGTGGTGGTGGTGCCGACATCTTTGTAACGTTCCCATTCCGCGCGGATGCCCATATTGTCGCCAAGGTCATAATTTGCGCCTAGGCCAACCATGATATTGTTGCCGGTATTTTCAACCACCGTGCTGCTATTGGTGTGCTCGACTGTCCAGTGAGCCATGCCTGCTTTGCCAAAGGCTTCGATTGCGTCGCTGACGGGGATGCCCGCTACGGCTGCTGCGGTATAGGCGCTGGCTTTTTGGCTAACAGTACCACTGGTATCCATGCCGGATTGCTTGCCAAAATTGACATAGCTGCTTTCCAGCACAATGTTGTCGTTCATCCGTACCCCGGCGAATGCTTTCCAGCTTTTATCAGTGCTTGCGCAGGCAGTCAGGTCTTGGCAGAAGCCGTCAGTGGTGGTTTTGCCAATGCTTGCACCTAGGTAATTGGGTGCTTTGGCTGTTTGGGAGCCACCAATCGGTGCCATGGGTGCGCTTTTGGCAAAGGCTGAATTGGCAGATGCTTCCGCGAAGACGCTGCAAGTCAGCACCAGTAAGGTGTATCCGGCAAGACAGGTAGCCTTGGAAATCGTCATGTGTATAGCCCCGCTGATTATTATTGTTGTGTCGCTTTATAGCTTTTAACACCACTGTAAATGACTGACAGGTAACCTGCCAGTATTAGCCGATAATCGGGGGATGCGTGAGGGGGGTTAGCGCAATTGCGCTTTGAGGGCAGCAGCACGTTGCGGGAAGTTCAATTCCAGCACCCGCAGGTTGTCAGCCACCAAGTCAGGTTTGCCAAGGTTGTGGGCTGCCTTGATCTTGATTTCCAGCGCATCGACTACCGCAGGTGAACCCTCGTAATGCCTGACAGCGTATTCAGCCCGGTTGAAAGCCGCCAGCCATGCGCCACGTACCATGTAATAGCTTGCCACATTCACTTCGGATTGTGCCAGACTGTTACGCAAGTGCTGGATGCGCTCTTTGGCATCCGGGGCGTATTTGCTGTTCGGGTGACGGGTGAGCAGGTGTGAAAAGTCTTGGAAGGACTCTTTCTGGCGCACGGTATCCAGATCCGCAATACTGCGCGGGAACACCTTGTCGACAATGCTGTGACCCCGGTTGAAGTTCACCAGACCGCGCAGGTAAAGTGCGTAATCGGCGTCTTCACTGGTCGGGTTCATCCGCAGAAAACGGTCAATCGCATCCAGCGCGGAATCTGGCTCGTCAAACTTGTAATAAGCATAAGCGGTTTCCAGTTGCGCCTGTTGGGCAAAACGCCCCAGCGGGTAGCGTGCTTCGAGTGATTCGTACAGACTGATGGCCCGTTCGTAATCGCCCGCTGTCATCGCTTCGCGTGCGGTTGTGTAAATTTTATTGGCTGACCAGCCCTCTGTCAGGTCTTTTTCCGTTTGGGAAAAGATAGAACAGCCGCTGAAACCAGCCGAAATTGTCAGTATGCTCGCCAGATAAATGCTGGCTTTGAGTCTTTTTGTACTTATCGACATTTGCTTAACAACACATGATGATAGAATGAGTTTGCAAGTATAGCGTATTCAACCGGATTAAGAATGTCTCTAAACCAACAGATCGTCAGCATAGTGCCACTCAACATGGAAGGTCAGCGCCTAGATCAGGCCGTTGCCAACCTGTACCCGCAATATTCCCGCAGCCAGATTCAAAAATGGATCAAAGCCGGGTGCGTGTTAGTGGATGATAAAATCCTCAAACCCAAGGAGCGCTTAATCGGCGGCGAAGAATTAATCCTAAATACGGTGCATGAGCCGCAAACCGAATTTGAGCCGGAAGACATTCCGCTCAATATCGTTTACGAAGATGACACCCTCATCATTATCAACAAGCCCGCCGGACTGGTGGTTCACCCCGGTGCAGGCAACTGGTCGGGCACGCTGGTCAACGGCTTGTTGCACCATGACCGTTCGCTGGAAATGTTGCCGCGTGCGGGCATTGTCCACCGCCTCGACAAAGACACCACCGGCCTGATGGTGGTCGCCAAAACCCTCGAAGCCCACGGCAAGCTGGTCGAACAGCTACAGGAACGTGATGTTAGCCGTGAATACCTCGCGCTGGTTTCCGGGCAAGTCGTGGCAGGGACAACGATTGAAGGCAATATCGGCCGTCACCACATTGACCGCAAACGTCAAGCCGTCCACGACGGTGGCAAAGAAGCGATTACCCATTACCGGGTGGAAGAGCGTTTCCCGCATCACACCTTGTTGCGAGTATCGTTGGAAACCGGACGTACCCACCAGATTCGCGTTCATTTAAGTTGGAAGCACATGCCGATTGTCGGCGACCAGACTTACGGCGGGCGTCCGCGTGTGCCGGTCGGGATAACCAATGACTTACGCACAGCAATCCAGACCTTCCCGCGTCAGGCATTGCACGCTACCCGGCTGGGGTTGACGCACCCGGCAACGGGCGAGGCGATGGCGTGGGAAGCCCCTGTTCCTGACGATATGGCAGCATTGCTGGCGGCATTGCGGGAGTAAGCATTGCGGTGGTTTTGCAAATTCCTGAGGCTAATGGCATAGTGAAGCCATTGGTATTCAGGAGCCACCACATGACCGATCAGGAACTGTTACAACGCATCACCCTCAATCCACAAGTTATGACGGGCAAGCCCGTTGTGCGTGGTACGCGCCTGACTGTCGAATACATCCTTAATTTGCTGGCGCACGATACCAGCATTGCCGACATTCTCGAAGAGTACGAGGGTTTGACGGAAAGCGACATCAAGGCTTGCTTCTTGTTTGCCCAGAAGTCATTGGAAAGCACGTATTTCATGCCTATGGTGGCTTGAATATGCGTTTTTTGGTTGATGAATGTACTGGCACAAAAGTAGCGGCCTTTTTGCGCACCCAAGGTTATGAGGTGTTCTCGGTTTTCGAGCAGGCTCGTGGTAGCACAGATGCTGAATTGATTCAGAAAGCCTGCGACGAAAACTGGGTACTGATCACCAATGACAAGGATTTTGGTGAAAAGGTTTATCGGGAAGGGCATCCCCATCGCGGTATTGTTTTTCTGAGGCTGGGGGACGAGCGGGCACAGTCCAAAATTGTGGCGCTTCAACAACTGCTTGAACGTTATGCCGACCGTTTGCCTGATACGTTTACGGTGGTGACAGAAAACAGTGTCCGATTTGCCAATAAATCCTGAACATTCCCTGCTGGAGATGCTTGTAACTTGACTTCCTCCCCTCCCTAAAGGAAGGGGATTCCTAATTCATCGAGAACAGGACAACGACACCGAAATGCCATCACCGCTAACATTCTCTCCAAAGGCTAGCACCGCCAGTCCGGCGGCTAAAATGTTACGTGCTGCATTCACGTCACGGTCGTGGGTTGCGCCACATTCCGGGCATTCCCAAGACCGCACGTCCAGCGGCATGTTTGCTTTCACGAACCCGCAGCCGTTACAGCGTTTGCTGGAAGGAAAGAAACGGTCGATCTCGACATACTTCCTGCCTGCCCAGTGGGCTTTGTACGCCAGTTGGCGGGTAAATTCCCCCCAACTTGCATCGGCAATGTGCTTGGCTAATGTTGGGTGTTTAATCATGTTCTTCACAACGAGGTTTTCAGCGCAAACGACTTGGTTCTCGTTAATCAGTTTGCGGGACAGTTTGTGTAAGTTGTCCGAACGGCAATCGGAAATCTTCGCGTGAACACGGGCAACCTTGCGTTTGGCTTTCAGCCGGTTCTTGCTGCCGAATTTCTTCTTGGCAAGACGGCGTTGATACTTCGCCAGTTTAACCGCGTGTTGGGCGGTATGGCGGGGATTGCCGGACTTAAAACCGTCAGAGGTGACGAACAAATCCTTGATGCCCACGTCAATGCCAGCTTTTTTGTCGGTGACGGGCAACAGCGTGGATTCAAATTCACACAAGCAAGACACGAAATAGCGTCCGGCCTGATCTTTGGACACGGTGACAGTGGTCGGGGCAGCAGGAAGTGGCTGGCTCCATCGAATGTCCAGCGGCGCAGCGCACTTAGCCAGCTTCAATTCACCGTTGCGGTATGTAAAAGCACGGTAAGTAAATTCTGCCGACTGGCGGTGCTTTTTGGATTTGAAGACAGGGTATTTTGCCCGGCCTTCAAAAAAGTTCTTGAACGCGGTTTGTTGGTTCCGCAAGCATTGTTGCAGCGGAACACTGGAGACTTCATTCAAGAAAAGCAGCTCAGGCCATTGTTTGATGGCTGTCAACCGCGCATTAGCACCCAGGTAACTGACTTTTTCCTGAGTCTGATCGTAAGCATCCGTGCGGTAACGCAAGATGCTGTTGTACACGTAACGCACACAACCAAACGTCTGCGCCAGCAACTTTTCTTGTTGCAGGTCTGGGTAAAACCGGAATTTGTAGGCGCGTTTCGTTGGCATGACTCACAGTGTAGTCCATGCCGTGTTCGTTGTGCCTGTTTAACCAAAATAGCGTAAACGAAAAGAGGAGCGAGAACAGGGTCGGCTCCGCCGACGCGCTATCCCTCCCCGACCTGAAGGACGGGGTATCTCGCGCAAGATGGATGAACCCCAACTGGCTTACCCCCGCATGGCCTGCACCCGCCAACATCTGCGCTGTTTGCACCACTCGTCACGGCGGTGTCAGCGTCGCGCCCTTCGATAGCCTGAATCTGGGGGATCACGTCGGTGATAACCCGCTGGCAGTTGCCCGTAACCGCATGATCGTCGGCGATACCTTGCAACTGCCTTCCGAACCGTTGTGGTTGAAGCAGGTACACGGCGTCGATGTGTGTGGCATGGATGCCGGAACGTGTTACCCGACCGGCGATGCCTCCACCGCTTTCGGCAAAGGGCAAGTCAGCGTCATTATGACGGCGGATTGCCTGCCGGTACTGTTCTGCGACAAGGCAGGAACCCGCGTAGCCGCCGCTCATGCCGGGTGGCGCGGGCTGGCCGACGGTGTGCTGGAACGTACTGTCGAATCTTTGCAATGCCCACCTGCTGACCTGTTGGTATGGCTGGGGCCTGCGATTGGTGCGGATGCGTTTGAAGTCGGCGCGGAAGTCCGTGAAACGTTCATGCAGCACGACCCGTCGGCGCAAGCAGCATTCAAGCCGTCCAGCAACACAGGCAAATGGATGGCGGACATTTACACACTTGCCCGTCAGCGCTTGAATGCGGTCGGTGTCGCCGACATTTACGGCGGCGATTTGTGCACTTACACCGATGCGGAACGCTTTTTCTCCTACCGCCGTGATGGGCAGACCGGGCGCATGGCATCCTTGATCTGGATGGTGTAATGGCAGCGCCGCTACTCGCCGTCGATAAACTCAGTGTGCGTTTTCGCCTCAATACCGGGCAGGTGTTGCAGGCGCTGAGCGAGGTTTCCTTTGAGCTGCAAGCCGGGGAAACATTGGGGATTGTGGGTGAATCCGGCTGTGGAAAATCCACGCTTGCCCGCGCCATTCTGCAACTGGTTACGCCCGCGCAGGGCGAAATTCGCTGGCAAGGCAAACGGTTGAACCCGCACGATAAAGCCGGGATGAAAGCCTTTCGCCGTGCGGTGCAATGCATCTTTCAAGACCCGCTGGACGCGCTCAACCCGCGCATGACGGTCAGTGATATTTTGCAGGAACCGCTGCTGGCGTTGCGCCCGGAATTGGGCAAAGCAGCCATCCGCCAACGTGCCGCTGAAGGCTTGCAGGCGGTTGGGCTGGAAAGTGCGATGGGCAACCGTTACCCGCATGAATTTTCCGGCGGGCAGTGCCAGCGTATCGGTATTGCCCGTGCTTTGAGTGTCGAGCCACAACTGATTCTGTGCGACGAGCCAGTGAGTGCGCTGGATGTGTCGATTCAGGGGCAGATTGTGAAGTTGCTGGCGGATTTGCAGCGTGACCATCACTTGACGTTGCTGTTCATTTCCCACGACCTGAGCGTGGTGCGTGAACTCAGTGATCGGGTGCTGGTGCTGTATCTGGGGCGCATCATGGAAATCGCGGATGCGGAAAGCTTGTATCAAAACCCCTTGCACCCTTACACCCGCATGTTGTTGGCGGCGATTCCCTTGCCTGACCCGCAGCAAGAACGGGCGCGGTTGGCCAAGATTACCGTGGGGGCGGGGGAGTTGCCTTCGCCGTTGAATCCGCCGTCGGGTTGTGTGTTTCATACGCGCTGCCCGCAGGCGCAGGCGGTTTGCCGGGAACAAGTGCCGGAGTTGCAGGCGATAGGAAACGGGCGGCAGCTTGCTTGCCATGTTGTCTGCTGATTCAGTGTAACTCGTTCGGTATGTTACGGTCTGGAGCACTAATATTCACTAGTAAAGGAGACGCTTCCAGTTTTTCTACATCCATCATGGTTGCTACCTGTTGCAGGGAGCTGAGAATCATGGTTTTTTGCCATTCTTCCAGTTTGCGCAGGCGTTGAACGAAATTTTCCTGTAACGAGGGCGGGGCGTTTTTCAGCAGGCTTGCACCTGCTTCGCTTAGCATCAGGAAGATAACTCTGCGGTCATCTTCGCTGCGTTCGCGTGTCACTAAACCCCGATTTTCCAGTCGATCCACGATAGAGGTAATGGTGGCGCGGCTCAGGCTGAGCTCATCTGCAAGCTGGCTGGTGGTGATTCTGTTTTCATTGGTCAGTTTTTTCAGGATAAGTAATTGGGGAAAGGTCAGATTGACTGTCTTGTTGAGATGCTTGGAATGCAATTCTGTCGCCCGCAGAATACGTCGCAGGGCAATCAGAACCTGATCAAGCAATACGACTTCTTCCATGTATATTTCCCAGCCTGAAAAAGTCCGATTATGCAGGGAAAATACAAGAAAGGTATACAGCCTGTGGCGATGTTTCGCCACAGGCTGGTACGATTATTTCGGGAGTTTGGTATCGAAGTCGTAACGCAACCCGGCAGCGATTGCTTTGCCACCGCCTGTCCAATAAGTATCGCGGTAGCCACCCCGTTCGGTGGTAATGGCTCCACCCGTTTCCTCGGAATAGTATTCGGCAAACAGTTTGGTCTTTTTGTTGAGCTGGTAATCATAGCCGACATGGAAAATATCATCCCCGTAGTTGTCAACCTTGGCGATATGTCCCTTGAGCGTGTGCTTGCCCTTGCTGTGCTGCACGAACAGATTGGACGCGCTGGAGCCGTCATGGCCGTAAACAGTTGGGTCGCTTACATCACTCTGATGCTGTTCGTATTTGGCTCCCACATAAAAATCACCTAATTTCTGTGCCAGTGATGCGCCGATGATTTTCCGGTTGTCCGCTCCGCCAATGTCATCAACCCCGAGAGCCACCTTGGTGTCACCACGTGTATAAGAGGCGGTCGCTTGGTTGCGGTCATCCTTGTTACCGCTGGCATCCGCATTGCCGTTGCCGCGTGAATGCGCCGCATTAACCGTGAAGCCATTCATGTCAGGGCTGGAATAGGCAATGGTCTGATCCTTGCGGAAGGTGGTGAAGGTTGCGAAACCGCTGTAATAGGAGCTGAAATAATCCACCGGGTAAGCAATATCGTTGTAATACGGTAGCCAGTCTTGACCAACCCAAACCGTACCGTATTTTGGTGAACTGGCCTGCACTTTGGCGATGCGTATGTCCGCCGTGTCGGAAATGTCGTTTTCCTGATCCCAAGGCCCCTGAATTTTACCATTGGCTGAATCCACCGGTAATTCCACTTTTGCTTCCAGCGCCACATCATTGTCGAGCGTATGCGTCAGCTTGGCTCCGATGCGGGAATAGGCGTCGCGTACTCCGGTGTAGTCTTCGTCAGTGACGGTATCCGGTGAGACGGACTCGATCTGCGTGCGCAGTGAGCCGTACAGGTTGAGTTCGGCAGCGGCGCTGGTTTGTGCCATTGCGGCGAGAGGTAGCAGTACAAATACAGATTTTTGAAACATGGTTACTCTTCTAGGTTGAATGTGAATTTATATTCCATGTCAAACCAATTTATTGGCTTATAAGCTACTCTGCTTAGTCTGAGTAAATGCCAATATATTCGATAAATCAACATGAAAACACATTCATTTTGCCTAGATGATTAATTAGATGTCAAACTATGTTACACTCGCGCCTCGCGTCCATGATGTCATTTAGAGGTGTTAATGAAGGTAAAACTTTCCGTAAAGGGTCTGTACAAAATCTTCGGTGAAGAACCCGAGCGAGCTTGGGAATTGCTTGAGCAGGGAATGAGCAAGGCGGCTATTTTTGAAAAGACCGGCCTCACACTAGGCGTACAGGATGCGGGTTTTGATATTTACGAGGGGGAAATCTTCGTCATTATGGGGCTGTCAGGTTCTGGCAAGTCGACCCTGGTGCGTTTACTGAATCGCCTGATCGAGCCGACGGCAGGGCAGGTGCTGCTGGATGATGTGGATATCGCCGGGCTGTCTGCCGAAGCGCTGCGTGAAGCCCGCCGCAAGAAGATCAGTATGGTATTCCAATCGTTTGCGCTGATGCCGCACATGAGCGTGATCGACAATGTTGCTTTTGGCTTGGAGCTGGACGGCATGGCTCGTGAGGAACGTGTTGTCCGCGCCCGTTCCGCACTGGAACAGGTGGGGCTGTCCGCCTATGAGGATTCCTACCCAGATGAGCTGTCCGGCGGGATGCAGCAACGGGTGGGGTTGGCGCGTGCGCTGGCCAATGACCCTGCGATCCTGTTGATGGATGAGGCATTTTCCGCACTCGACCCGCTGATCCGTACTGAGATGCAGGACGAATTACTGAAACTTCAGGAAGAACACCAGCGCACCATTGTTTTCATTTCCCACGATCTCGACGAAGCCATGCGCATCGGCGACCGCATCGCCATCATGGAAGGCGGGTGCGTGGTGCAGGTGGATTCCCCTGACAATATTCTGGCGAACCCGGCCAATGACTATGTGCGTTCCTTTTTCCGTGGCGTCGATGTCAGCACCGTGCTGACGGCTGGGGATGTCGCCCGCAAGAAGCAGGTGACCCTTATTGAGCGCGAAGGCGCGAATATTCGCACGGCAGCGACGCGGCTGCGTGAAAACGACCGGAATTACGGCTTTGTACTGGATCGCGGTAAACATTTTCATGGCGTGGTATCGGTTGATTCGCTGACCGCAGTCAACCATCGTGATGGTGCGAAACTGCATGATGCCTTTTTGGTTGGTGTCACGCCGCTACAGGCCAGTACCCAGTTGAGCGAGATTATTGGCTTGGTGGCGCAGTCGGATATTGGCTTGCCGGTCGTGGACGACGCAGGCATTTACAAGGGAGCCATTACCAAAACGCTGCTGCTGGAAACCTTGAACAGGGGGGGGGAATAAAATGGCGGATAATCCTTGGACAAACAGCGCAGAGGCTACCGAACAGGCGCAACCGACGCCGGATGCCGCAGGCAATGCGTGGTCTAGCGCGGCTCAGCCGAGCAGTGACACAGCGGCAGGCAATACCGACTGGTTGAATAGTGCGGGAGATGCCGCACCAAGCGCCAGTTTCGACTGGCTGCACCCGTTTAATGAGGCGGTGATTCCTCTGGATGTGTGGGTCGAAAATGGGCTGGGTTGGGTTGTGGATAATCTGCGGCCATTTTTCCAGTCAGTGCGCTGGCCGATCGACGCTACCCTGAGCGGCATTGAGGCTGCTTTTCAGGCCATTCCCGCGCCTTTTCTGATCGTGTTACTGGCCTTGCTGGCGTGGCAAGTATCGGGCTGGCGGCTGGCGCTGGGAACTACGCTATCACTGATTTTCGTCGGGCTGATCGGCGCTTGGGATCAGTCTGTCATAACGTTGACGTTGGTGATTACGTCAGTATTTTTCTGTGTCCTGATTGGTTTGCCGACCGGGATATGGCTGTCACGCAGCGAACGTGCCGCCCGCGCATTACGCCCATTGCTGGATGCGATGCAGACTACGCCTGCCTTTGTCTATCTGGTACCCATTGTGATGCTGTTTGGCATTGGCAATGTGCCGGGTGTGGTGGTGACGATCATTTTTGCGCTGCCGCCGCTGATCCGCCTGACCAATCTGGGGATTCGTCAAGTGCCTGCCGATTTGATCGAGGCGGGTCGTGCATTCGGTGCTAGCCCGAGCCAGATGCTGTTCCGCGTGCAATTGCCGCTGGCGATGCCGACCATACTGGCGGGTGTTAACCAGACCCTGATGCTAGCACTGTCGATGGTAGTGATCGCTTCCATGATTGCTGTCGGCGGTCTGGGTCAGATGGTGCTGCGCGGCATAGGCCGTCTCGACATGGGGCTGGCAACGATTGGCGGCGTGGGCATCGTGGTGCTGGCCATTATTCTCGATCGTATTACCCAAGCAATGGGGCAGAATGCCCGTGGGCGGGGAACTCGTCACTGGTATGAATCCGGCCCGATCGGCTTGGTAGTGCGTCAATTCAAAAACTAACTCACTGTCATACAGGAATATGCTCATGTTTAAACACACTCTGAAAAATCTTTCATTAAGCGCTGCAATGGCGCTGACACTAGGCACCACTGTGCAGGCGGGGGATAAACTGCCGGGGGAAGGTGTCGAAGTACAGCCGCTCCAGTCCTCGATTGCCGAGGAAACCTTCCAGACCTTACTGGTTGACAAGGCGCTGGAAAAGTTGGGTTATGATGTAAAACCCATCAAGGAAATCGAATACGCTACCGGCCACGTTGCGATTGGCAATGGTGACGGTACTTTCATGGCTGACCATTGGGATCCTTTGCATACTGATTTTTTTGAAAAAGCCGGTGGTGACAAGAAAATTTTCCGTGAAGGGGTTTATGCCAGTGGTGCGCTGCAAGGCTACCTGATCGACAAGAAAACGGCTGATGAATACAAGATCAAGAGCATCGACCAGTTGAAAGATCCCAAACTGGCCAAGTTATTTGATGCCGATGGTGATGGTAAGGCCGACTTAGCGGGCTGCAACCCCGGCTGGGGCTGTGAAGCCGTTATTGAGCATCAGCTTGATACTTATGGTTTACGTGACACTATTACCCATAAACAGGGAACCTACTCAGCAATCATTGCCGACACCATTGCACGCTACCAGCAGGGTAAGCCAGTTCTGTACTACACTTGGACACCTTACTGGGTCAGTGGTGTATTGGTACCGAGCAAGGATACTGTCTGGCTGCAAGTGCCGTTTTCCTCCCTGCCGGGCGACCGTAAGGATGTGGACACCACCCTGCCGGACGGCAGCAACTACGGTTTCCAAGCCAATAATCAGCGCATCATCGCCAACAAGCAATTTACCGATGCCAACCCGGCGGCGGCCAAGCTGTTTTCCATCATGAACATCAGCGCTAGCGATATCAATGCGCAAAACCTGAAAATGCGTGATGGTGAAAAGTCCGAAAAGGATATCGGGAATCATGCCGATGCTTGGATCAAGGGGCATCAGGAAACCTTCGATGGCTGGATCAAGGAAGCCATGACTGCGGCGAAGAAGTAACTCCCTCCCAGTCCATTATTGTGCCTGCATCTGCATTGGGAAAATCTCTGATGCGATGCAGGCTTTCGCTTGTTGTAATGGCTATTTTTGCGAATTATCCCCTGAGGGTGATGGTTTCAGGTATGCTGCGCGTCTCCCGCCCATTACCCTACAGGCTGCTATGACTCCTTTACGCTTTCGTTACCAGACACTGGAGTTTGGTGATGTGGATATTCATGTACGTACCTTGCGGGATAACCAGCAATTCGCGGATGCCGATGGTGTCGCCGAAAAACTGGGAATTTCATCTGCCACTTGGCCGCTGTTCGGGATCATCTGGGCTTCGGGTGAGGTGCTTGCCCATCACATGTTCGACTATGAGCTGGAAGGGCAACGGATTCTGGAAGTAGGGTGTGGCATCGCCCTGACCAGTTTGGTGTTGAACCACCGCCATGCCGATATTACCGCTACGGATTACCACCCGGAAGCGGGCGCGTTTTTGCTGGAAAACAGTGAGCTTAACCACGGGGCTGCCATTCCTTTCATGCGTACCGGCTGGGGGGATGCGGATAGCGGGCTGGGTGAGTTTGACCTGATTGTGGGCAGTGACTTGCTGTATGAGCGCGAGCATATTGCCTTGCTGGCAGATTTCATCGAGCAGCACGCCAAGCCCCAGTGTAAAGTGGTGATTGTAGACCCCGGTCGTGGTCAACATGCGAGTTTCAGTAAGAAAATGGTTGGGTTGGGGTATGCACACACCCAGAATAAGCCGGATACGGCGGGCTATTTGGCGCAACCGTTTCCGGGGCAGATTTTACATTATGCGCGTTAGCGGTGTTCCGTCTGCCATTGCGAGATTTTCCACAAATAGGTGTAGTTCAGGGAGCAGGTTTCAAGTAGCGTAAATTCTAGTTCAAGACCATCATGCCCAAGATTTTGGCAGATTCATTCAAATGTTTGTCAAAACAGGCAAACACTAACGTTTGCGGGTTAGCGTTCACGCCATCTGTAGCGGGTTGCAGGCACTGGCTTGATCCAACGGGAAGCGCACCGAGACGGGCTTATGCGCCAAGCCTTGGGAGCAAACTTCGCGCATCAAGGTCGCCATATTCATGCCCAATTGACGCGCCGTTCCCAACACCGTCAGCACCGTCGGACGAAACCTGTCACCTTGTGCCGACTGGCTGGCAAAGCTGGTTTTGCGCCATTGCACATACGGCCTGATCACCCGCTCAGCACGGTTATTGGTGAGGGGAATCCGGTCATCCTTGAGGAATGTCCAACACATCGCCTCATCCTTGAGCAGATGCTTACATTGGTTGGTGGTGCGCTTGCAATTGTGCAAAGCCACACCTTGGTTGAGCGTGGCTTGGAAGCTGCGGCGCAAGCGCAGTATCCGCCGTCGGTAGCGGGTGGCTTGGTCGGGATGTTGTTGCCAACGGTGATGGGTGCGAATCGTGGCATAAGCGAGTAACAACAGGCGTTTGCCCACGATTCCCCCTTCGCCACAGCGTCCTGCTATTTTGCGGAAGTGCCGGATCAAATGCGCCCAACACAGTTGCCGCCGTTCGGGCGGGACATTGCCGTAACCACTGAAGTGGTCGGTGACTAAATAACCGCTAAAGCTACCCAGCAACGCATCCGCCGCCGCCTTGCCACGGGAGTAATGGGTCATGAAGTAACTGACCGTATTATCCGCCAATGCCCATAACCAATAGGTGTTCGTCCCCCGATAATGGCGGGTTTCATCGGCATGGCACACTGCTTGTTCGCGCACATGCTGACCCACTTGACGGTACAGCGGCCCCATCCACGGAATCGCTTTGCCTTGGGCGTTGCTGATTGCACCCGTGCTGAAACGTATCTGGCACATTTCCCACAACAGCACTTGAATCTGACGCATCGACAGGCGGAACTGACCGCTCAGGATCACCACCCATGCAATAACGCCCGCGCCCATTTGACCGCTCGGCACCCAATCGGGCCACTGACTGTGATGCTTGATGCCGCAGGATTGGCAAATACCGTGGTAAAACTGGTGTTCCGTCACATCCGGCGGTGGTGGCGGCGCAATATCCGTGACCTGATGGCAGTAAGGGTTTCCCCAGTCAATCGCCACTGCACCGCCACAGGGACAGGTGCTTTCAGGGAAATACTGTTCGGTGCGCGTCACTTGTTCGGCAGGATATAACGCCCGTTCGTGACGCGGATGCCCCGGTTGGCCACCCTGAGCGCGGCTACTCCCCTTGCGTTTAGGGCGCAACGCCCGTTGTTCGGGACTGTCGGATGAGGGCGGTTTGGAACTGTTGAGCGAACTGCTGCCGAATTTAGCCACTAGTTCTTCGATATGTTGTTGCAGGGCTTCGACTTGTTGCTCCAGCACTGCTACCCGTGCCACTTGCTTCTCCAACTCAGCTATTCGTTCTTGTTGGCGCACGATTACCTGATGCGCTTCATCCAGTGTCGTGGGTAAGTGGGAAACGGGGGCTAACAAGGGGAAAATGACTCGCTGTTGGGATGGGGAGAATTTACTACAAAGTCGCTGAAATGCCTAATAGAGGGCGTGAACGCTAACCGTTTGCGGCATGATTTGCAGGCTAATAGCCTCCGACGCCGCCAGATGAATACTTTTGCCAATCGTTGTCGACAATGGGCAATAGTTGGGCTTTTTGGGTGGCATCCAGGCTTTGCATACGCTGCGCTTTTGCGAAGGCTGCGCGTAATTCGGCGTAGGCAATCAGGTGGGTGCAAGTCTGTTCTGGACACTCCATCGGTGTCAAGCGTGTCAGCAGGCATTGGCTAAAAAGCCGGTGACGGTGCGTTGGCCTATTCCCCCTCCGCGAGTATTGAATCCGGTGACTGGACTTATTGCCGCTTAAGGGGGCTGCTCCGTGAACAGTTACGTTTTGGCAAAGCTACCGTATTCAGGCGATAACGGTTCGGCTATCCCTATCCATTGCTGTAACTGGCTTAATAAGCGGTCAGTGTCTGTACAGACTTTTTCGGTATCAAAATAGTAATAACGTTGTGGGTGTTGCTGGGCGAAGCTGCTAAGGGTTTTTAAACGTTCAAGGTAATAGTCGGTTGCGCCAGTGGGTTGTGCATACAAGTCATCGGTGGATTTTTGCCGAAATAACTTGATGATGCTTTTAATGGTTGGCTCAGGTTGGCGCAATGCAATAAAAATGATGGCATTTTGCAACGCGGGCAGGCTTAAATTTAGGCGATAATCGTTGTGTAGCAGTTTATCGAACTGATAGTGACTGTCGGGTTTTAAGCTGTCGTGTTGGCTGTAGTCCGCGATTTGCTGGGCTAAGTCAGCGTCGCTGAGGTCATCTCCTTATACACAAGTCCCAAGCTGATGTAAGATAAGCAATTTTCACCTATGAACTGGTCATCTAGCGAACTCACCGATCTTGATTTGGGAGACAAGCGCCTCGAAACACGCGCCGCCCATATTCTCAATGCCATGCTGAAAGCGCCCCAATCCAGCCTCCCCAAGGCTTGCCAGAGTTGGTCAAGTACCTTGGCGACGTACCGTTTCTTCTGGAATGAGGCGGTGAGCCATGATGCTTTGATGGCATCCCACTTTGAAGCGACAGAGTGCCGAATCCGTCAACAAGACTCGAAGATTATCCTGTGCATTCAAGACACCACCGAATTGGACTTCAATGGACAGGAAACCGAGGGCTTGGGGCGGTTATCCTACGATAAGCAACGCGGGATGTACCTGCATCCGACCTTGTGTATCACCCCGGAACGCCTGCCGTTGGGCATCACCGATACGTGGATGTGGTCACGGGGCTTGAGCAAAGCCGCCGACCAAGCGAACCCCAGCATCAAAGAAAGCCGTCGCTGGATCGAAGGGTATGAACGGGTAGCCGAACTGGCGGCACGCTGCCCCGGACACCGGCTCATCTATACGGGCGACCGTGAAAGCGACTTTTACGACTTGCTCAAACGGGCACAAGCCTTGGATTACCCGGCTGACCTGCTGATACGGGCGCAACATAACCGTGCCTTAGGAGATGACCTCAAACTGTGGGATGCCATTGAGCAACAACAGGCGTTGACCCGCATCACCTTTACCAAACCGCGCAAGCAGGGTGAAAAAGCCCGCAAAGTGGTACAGGAAATCAAGGTGTTACGTTATACCCTGCGTCCCAAGAGCAAGCACCCGATGCTATTGACCTTGGTTCAAGCCAAAGAAATCAACCCACCCGCCGGAAAATCGCCCCTCATTTGGCGTTTAGTCACCAACCGTTGTGTAGAGACCGCCGATGCCGCTTGTGAACTCATCGACTGGTATCGGGCGCGTTGGGAAATCGAAATGTTTTTTGATGTCCTGAAAGTTGGCTGTCGCGTCGAAAAACTGCAACTGGACACTAAAGAGCGCATCGAAAAAGCCCTCGCGCTCTACATCATGGTGGCCTGGCGGATTATGTTTCTGATGCGGTTGGGGCGTACCTGCCCAGAACTTCCGGCTGAGCTGGTGTTTGACCCGCTGGAATGGAAAGTATCCTTCCGGCTCGGCAAAAAAGCACTGCCCGATGGCATACCTACCCTCAATCAAGTGATCCGCAATCTGGCAGAACTGGGGGGCTTTCTGGGCAGAAAATGCGATGGCGAACCGGGAGCTAAAAGTATCTGGTTGGGCTACTCAAGGGCATCTCCTTATACACAAGTCCCAAGCTGATGTAAGATAAGCAATTTTCACCTATGAACTGGTCATCTAGCGAACTCACCGATCTTGATTTGGGAGACAAGCGCCTCGAAACACGCGCCGCCCATATTCTCAATGCCATGCTGAAAGCGCCCCAATCCAGCCTCCCCAAGGCTTGCCAGAGTTGGTCAAGTACCTTGGCGACGTACCGTTTCTTCTGGAATGAGGCGGTGAGCCATGATGCTTTGATGGCATCCCACTTTGAAGCGACAGAGTGCCGAATCCGTCAACAAGACTCGAAGATTATCCTGTGCATTCAAGACACCACCGAATTGGACTTCAATGGACAGGAAACCGAGGGCTTGGGGCGGTTATCCTACGATAAGCAACGCGGGATGTACCTGCTCCGACCTTGTGTATCACCCCGGAACGCCTGCCGTTGGGCATCACCGATACGTGGATGTGGTCACGGGCTTGAGCAAAGCCGCCGACCAAGCGAACCCCAGCATCAAAGAAAGCCGTCGCTGGATCGAAGGGTATGAACGGGTAGCCGAACTGGCGGCACGCTGCCCCGGACACCGGCTCATCTATACGGGCGACCGTGAAAGCGACTTTTACGACTTGCTCAAACGGGCACAAGCCTTGGATTACCCGGCTGACCTGCTGATACGGGCGCAACATAACCGTGCCTTAGGAGATGACCTCAAACTGTGGGATGCCATTGAGCAACAACAGGCGTTGACCCGCATCACCTTTACCAAACCGCGCAAGCAGGGTGAAAAAGCCCGCAAAGTGGTACAGGAAATCAAGGTGTTACGTTATACCCTGCGTCCCAAGAGCAAGCACCCGATGCTATTGACCTTGGTTCAAGCCAAAGAAATCAACCCACCCGCCGGAAAATCGCCCCTCATTTGGCGTTTAGTCACCAACCGTTGTGTAGAGACCGCCGATGCCGCTTGTGAACTCATCGACTGGTATCGGGCGCGTTGGGAAATCGAAATGTTTTTTGATGTCCTGAAAGTTGGCTGTCGCGTCGAAAAACTGCAACTGGACACTAAAGAGCGCATCGAAAAAGCCCTCGCGCTCTACATCATGGTGGCCTGGCGGATTATGTTTCTGATGCGGTTGGGGCGTACCTGCCCAGAACTTCCGGCTGAGCTGGTGTTTGACCCGCTGGAATGGAAAGTATCCTTCCGGCTCGGCAAAAAAGCACTGCCCGATGGCATACCTACCCTCAATCAAGTGATCCGCAATCTGGCAGAACTGGGGGGCTTTCTGGGCAGAAAATGCGATGGCGAACCGGGAGCTAAAAGTATCTGGTTGGGCTACTCAAGGGTGCTGGACTGTATTTATGGGATTCAGATGGCTAGTGAATTGGGGGAAGGACTGATTTGTGTATAAAGAGATGACTCAAGGGTGCTGGACTGTATTTATGGGATTCAGATGGCTAGTGAATTGGGGGAAGGACTGATTTGTGTATAAAGAGATGCGCTGAGGTAGCTTTGGTGCATTTCGTAATAGCCATTGATACGCGGGTGTGAGCCGATAATATGACTCAACGTACTGCTGTAGGCTCGCATATGGCTGAGTAAAAAGATTCGGGAATAGGGTTGTGTCATAGGTTATTTGTTTCCAATCAAATTTTCAGGGGATTTGCTTGAATGTATGTAACTACTCAGTCTATCCGAAAACCGCTCTGAGGGACTCAAACGGATTTCGTTCCTGAAGTTTGTCAGTTTCCCACACAGAACGAATGACACAAAAAGCATCAGCACCGCCCATTGCCCGGAATCCACCCGCCACCTTGAGTTTGACTTTGACGGGTCGAACAGCTCGTTCAGCCAGATTGTTGTCAAACGGTATGTCAAACCGCTGAATGAATCGCAACACCGAATCCTTGAAATCGCGCAGACGGCATAACAAGTTTCTGGCAGGGTCTTGTTTGGCTTTACCTTGTTTAGTAGGGCTGGTTTTGGGTTGTTCGGGGAAAATCAACAGTCCGTGGTTCAGCCATTGGTCATAACGCTGCTCCACGTCGGCAATTTGCTCCGGCGACAGTGACGTTTGTTGTACTGCTTTTGCCTGTGCCACGGCTGTTTTGGCATCAATCAAGACTTGTTTGAGTTGTGCTGGCCATTGATGCTTGAGGGTTTCATCAAAGTAGTTCAACTCCCGCAGCAGATGCGTTACGCAAAGGCTGTGTACCACATGATCAAAGCGGAAATAAGGTTTCCAATGATCATGAACCGCAACGCCTTGAAATACCGGTAGGATTCCCGCCGCCGTCATTGCCTCCTGTCCGCGCCGTGCATGGGCAGTGTAGTAAACGGCTTCCGGGGTGGCTGCCACATGCAGCCATTGGGTCTTGCCTTGCGCTCGGATACCACTTTCATCAAAGTTCGCCACGGCACTGCTGCTGATGGTGTCCCGAATGTCCGTGTACGTTGTCGCAAGGTTTTCACTCGCCTGACCGATCCAGCGTTGCACACTGCCATCGGAAGGCTTGACTCCGTATTGGTCGGACACAATCTCCGTTACCCGTGACAGCGAAATGAAGTGACCTTGTACTAAACCCACCGTATAGGCTTTCAGACGTGCGCCGTAACTGATGTAAGGCGGCAGGGACGTTGGGAACTTGCCTTTATGAACGTTGCCGCAGCTACAAGTGCCAATGAGTTGGCGGTATTCTGTCACCACGATTTGCGGAGCCGGGATGTCCCATTGCTGGCGGCGTTCACCTGTGTCGAGCAGGGCTTCGGACAAGGGTAAGCCGCATTCACAATGCCCTTCGATACCATAATGTTCCACATGATCAGGCGATGGGTGCATCATGAGGCTATGGCCCTTGTGACCCGGTTGCCCGCCTTTAGGGCGTTGCCCTAGCTGGCGGGGCTGTGCGGGCTGGCGTTTCAGTCCATCCGATGACGGCGGTTTATGCGAGTTCTTGCTGTTTTTGTTGGCCTGTGATTCCAGTTCATTCACGCGGGCAGTCAACTGATCAATGCGCTCAAATAGCATCAATACCAACTCCACCAAATCGGCGTGGCTTAACTGCTGGAGACTTTCTCGTGTCGGACGTGGGAGTTGGTTCATACGGGTAGCATAGCTGATTTTTCAGGAGACTGAGTAGTTACGAAATATTCTTATATTAACGAATAAGTGTGTTATTTCAGATGGTGATGAAGGATTTAGATTTTCCCACAATTTTTTTATTTTATTTTCATAATTCATTAAGTACTCCTGTAAATAATTATGGAATAGAAATATTGGGGTGATACATCTGTCAACAGTTTATTGAACTGAAGCTATGTCTAACAAGCTATGCGAAAGCAGTTTTTCAGTATACGAAACCACCTGTGCTATGCAATAACTTGTCATCATCATGGCATATTTCCCCATTTGCTAATCAATTGCGCAAGAGTATACAGCCGACGAACGGTATGTGCATTATTTTTTATGGGCATCGTCTTTGTTGGTGGCAACACCGCCCGACTCACAGCAATATGCTATCATCTGACACATCACCACCGTGCAGGACGTGCCATGAAAATCCCCTACGGCTTGAGCAATTTCAAGAAAGTCATCACCGAAGATTTTGTTTATGTTGATAAAACCGCCTACATCGCCGCGTTAGAAGCCGATGGGCAGTACCACTTTCTGTTGCGCCCGCGCCGTTTCGGTAAAAGCCTGTTCATCTCGGCACTGGAGTATTACTACGACGTAAAACACCAAGCGGATTTCGACGCAATCTTTTCCCAACTCCACATCGGGCAACATCCCACCCCGACGCGCAGCAGCTATCAGGTGCTGTTCATGGAGTTCAGCGGGATTGCCACCGATAGCGCGGAATCGGTTTACCATGCGTTTACCCATAAAGTTGACTTGGCTTTGCAACGCACCCTTAAACGTTATCACTATCCGCCTGAAGCCATCGCCAGTGTTGCGCAAAGCCCGTCTCCCTATGAAAAGATGGAATCTTTTTTCAAAGCGACTGAAGAACAAAAGATTTTTGTGTTGATCGACGAATACGACCATTTCGCCAATTCGATGCTGGCGGATGACCCGAAGCTGTTTCAAAGCGTGATGGGGAAGGGTGGTTTCGTGCGCAGTTTTTACGAAACCATTAAAACAGCGACTCAGCGCGGCACAGTAGACCGAATATTCATCACAGGTGTTACCCCGTTGATGCTCGACAGCATGACCAGCGGGTTCAATATCGGGGTGAATTTGTCCTTGAATGAGGACTTTAATGCAGCGATGGGTTTCACCCAAGCCGAAGTCGCGGCACTAATACAACCGCTGGTGGATACTTGCCAATTGGATGCGGGGCTTTTACTGAACGACTTGGCGCATTGGTACAACGGCTACCGTTTCCACCCTAAAGCCCTCGAGACGGTCTACAACGCCAACATGACACTGTATTTCTTACGTAATTTCAGCGTAAAAAATTGTAGCTACCCCGAACAAATGCTGGACGAGAATATCGCCTCCGATTACCGCAAAATCATGGCATTGTTCAGCATCGGCGACCGTGAAGCCAATTACCAAGTGCTGGATGAGTTGGTCACGACTGGCACGGTAAAAGCCCAACAGCAACGCAAGTTTGAGCTGGACAAAAATTTCAGCCGTGATGATTTTATCAGCCTGCTGGCTTACATGGGGTTTGTGACCATTAGCGGTAGCTCCCTGACGCAAACGGTGTTCGCCATCCCTAACCATGTGATCCGCGAACTCTATTTCCACTACTTCAAGGTGGAACTGGAACGCCGCAACCAGATCAGCATTCCCAACCAGTCCTTGACGCAAGCCATTGAACTGTTGGCGTTGCAAAACGACATCCAGCCATTGCTGAATGAAATGCAGCGGGTGTTGCAGGTACTTTCCAACCGCGATTTCATGAAGATGGATGAAAAGCACATCAAAACCCTGCTGCTGACGCTGCTCTACCATTCGCCGGTGTATTACATCCAAAGCGAACGCGAAATGAATCACCGTTACCCCGACATTCTGTTGCTGGAGCGCAGCCCGTATGCCGTGCCGCACCAGCATTTGATCGAACTGAAATACGCGAAAAAGTCCGAGGGGGTGAAAGGCTGGGAAGCGAAGCGGGAAGAAGGCATTACGCAAGTGCAAGGCTATTTGCAGTTGCCCGAAATCGCTGCATTGCCCAAACTCAGCGCGTGGGTGTTATTGACCGATAGTGAACAACTGGACGTGGTGAAAATACAATGAAAATCCCCTACGGCTTGAGCAATTTCAAGAAAGTCATCACCGAAGGCTTTGTCTATGTGGACAAAACCGCCTACATCGCCGCGCTAGAGGATGATGGGCAGTATCACTTTCTGTTGCGCCCGCGCCGTTTCGGTAAAAGCCTGTTCATTTCGGCACTGGAGTATTACTACGACGTAAAACACCAAGCCGATTTCGACGCAATCTTTTCCAAACTCCACATCGGGCAACACCCCACCCCGACGCGCAGCAGCTATCAGGTGCTGTTCATGGAGTTCAGCGGGATTGCGACGGATAGCGCGGAATCGGTTTACCGTGCGTTCAATACCAAAGTCGATGTGGCTTTGCGAAACTTCCTCAAACGTTACGAGTATCCGCAACAAGCGCAGGCTGGAGTTGCTGCAATGACTTCTCCCTACGAGAAAATGGAGTATTTTTTTGGGGTAACAGCCAATCAGAAGCTGCTTCTGTTGCTCGACGAATACGATCATTTCGCCAATTCGATACTGGCGGAGAATATGCCGCTGTTCAAAACTATCGTCGGCAAGGGTGGTTTCGTGCGCAGTTTTTACGAAACCATCAAGGCCGCCACCCAGCGCGGCACGGTAGACCGTTTGTTCATCACGGGGGTTACGCCGATCATGCTGGATAGCCTGACCAGTGGGTTTAATATCGGCAAAAACCTGTCGTTACAAGAAGACTTCAATGCCGCCGTCGGTTTTACCAAGGATGAAGTAGCGGGTTTACTCCAGCCTTTAGCGGTCGATTGCCATCTGGATGCCTCAGTGTTGCTGAATGATGTGACCCGCTGGTACAATGGCTACCGCTTCCACGCGGATGCCCCTGAAACGGTTTATAACGCCAATATGGTGCTGTATTTTCTGGATAATTTCGACACAAAACGCTGTGCTTATCCGAAAAAAATGCTGGATGCGAATATTGCCTCCGACTATGGCAAGTTAATGGGCTTGTTCGGCATCGGCGACCGTGAAGACAATTACAAGGTGCTGGATGAGTTGCTCAACACGGGCGAAGTCATCGCACGACAGGCGGAAAAATTTGATTTTGACAAAGGTTTTTTTCGGGATGATTTCATCAGCTTGTTAGCCTATATGGGGTTTGTGTCACTGCAACGCGAAGAGTTGGCTGGTGAGGTGTTTGCTATCCCCAACCATGTGATGCAAGAGATGTATTTCCAGTATTTCAAAGCGGAACTGGAGCGCCGTAACCAGATTGAGATTCCCAATCGTGGCTTAGCATCGGCAGTGGCATCCTTGGCTGCGGATGACAATATCCAGCCGTTAATGGATGAGATGCAGCGGGTACTACAGGTGCTTTCCAACCGCGATTTCATGAAGATGGATGAAAAGCACATCAAAACCTTGCTGCTGACGCTGCTCTACCATTCGCCGGTGTATTACATCCAAAGTGAGCGCGAAATGAATCACCGTTACCCCGACATCCTGTTGCTGGAGCGCAGCCCGTATGCCGTGCCGCATCAGCATCTGATCGAACTGAAATACGCCAAAAAATCCGAAGGTGTGAAAGGCTGGGAAGCCAAGCGGGAAGAGGGTATTACGCAAGTGCAGGGCTATCTGTCTGTGCCCGAAATCGCCACATTGCCCAAACTCAGCGCGTGGGTGGTGCTGACCGATAGTGAACAACTGAATGTGGTGAAAATACAATGAAAATCCCCTACGGCTTGAGCAATTTCAAGAAAGTCATCACCGAAGGCTTTGTCTACGACGTAAAGTACCAAGCCGATTTCGACGCAATCTTTTCCCAACTCCACATCGGGTAACACCCCACCGCGACGCGCAGCAGCTATCAGGTGCTGTTCATGGAGTTCAGCGGGATTGCGCCGGATAGCGCGGAGTCAGTCGAGCGTTCGTTTACGCATAAAGTCGATGTGGCGTTGAAAAGCACGCTAGAACGCTACGCTTACCCAGCCGCAGCCATTGCCAGTGTTGATAAAAGCTATTCTTCCTACGAAAAAATGGAAGCCTTTTTTAGTGCGACCCGTGGGCAAAAAATCTTCCTGTTGATCGACGAATACGACCATTTCGCCAATTCAATGCTGGCGGATGACCCGAAGCTGTTTCAAAGCGTGATGGGCAAAGGCGGTGACCGTGAAGCCAACTACCAAGTGCTGGATGAACTCATTACAACAGGCACTACGTGGTGAAAGTTCAATAAGCAAAGGGTTTTTTGTGGTAGAATGAGAAATCGCTATTTTATCAGGATCCAGTAATTTTTACGTACCATCAGTACCTTACTGAGCAGGAATACCCACAAATTACTAGGAGCATACGATCATGAGCAAAGCACAGAAAAGTAATAAAGAAACGAAAAAACAACCGGTCATGACAGCGAAGGAAAAGAAAGTCGCCAAGCAGTCAAAGAAAGAGACCAAGGGTTTGTTGACGACGAATATGTAATATTCTCGCGTTATCACTTGATACAAAAAGGCTGTTCACGCAGCCTTTTTTATGGAAATTCAATAAGCTTTTCGTAACTGCTACACTCCCCGCCATGAGCACACAAGACAAACCCCACAAACCCGACCCCGCCATCACCAATGCCCTGAAAAGCTGGAAAACCCACTCGGGTTTCTGGCTAAAAGCGGCGGTTGCCATTGGCCTCGTTTCCGGCCTATTGCTGATTGGACAAGCATGGCTATTGGCGAAAACCGTCAACGCTGTCGTTTTCAGCAAGGCCACATTGCCCGATGTGATGCCGTGGCTATGGGGAATGCTGGCCATTTTTCTATGCCGTGCCGGGTTGGCGTGGGCATCGGAACAGGCCGCGTTTCATGCAGCGGTTCAGGTGAAACTCGCCATTCGTGAACAGCTTTACCAGAAGGTGCAGCAACTGGGCCCGGCGTGGTTGAGTGGCGAACGTTCCGGCGACATTATCAATTCCCTCAGTGACGGGGTGGAAGCGCTGGAAGCCTATTACGCCCGCTATGTGCCTGCGATGGCGTTGATGGCGTTGATTCCGATGGCTTTACTGGTGTTTGTGTTTGCCAATGACTGGATTTCTGGCTTGATTATGCTCGGCACTGCGCCGCTGATTCCGCTGTTCATGATTCTGATCGGCAAAGGCACGGAGAAGCGCAACCAGCAGCAATGGCAAGCGCTGGCACGTATGAGCGCCCATTTCCTCGACGTGATTCAGGGCTTGACCACCCTCAAGCTATTTAACGCTAGCCGTCGTGAAGCGCGGATGGTGGCGCAAATTTCCGACCAACACCGGCTGGCTACCATGTCGGTGCTGCGGGTCGCGTTCCTGTCGTCTTTTGTGCTGGAATTCTTTTCCACCGTGAGCATTGCGATTGTCGCGGTGTTGATCGGTTTCCGCCTGTTTTGGGGGGAAATGGACTTCTTCTACGGCTTTTTCGTGCTGTTACTTGCCCCTGAATTCTACTTGCCGCTGCGCAATATGGGCACGCAATACCACGCGCGGATGCAAGCCATCGGCGCGACAGAACGGATTGTGGCGATATTGGGGGAAACGGTCGAGACGCGGGATGGGACGCGGGATGTCATATCTGCCAACACTCATACCCCTATTCACTTGCAAAATCTCACCTTCACTTACCCCGACGGTCGCCAAGGCGTGAAGGACTTGAACCTAACGATTCACCCCGGTGAAACCCTCGCGCTGGTCGGTCTCAGCGGTGCGGGCAAGACCACGCTGATCAACTTGCTGATGGGCTTTTTGCAAGCACAAAGCGGGCAAATCCTGCTCGGCGATACACCGTTGAACACCATTGCACCGGAAACATGGCGCAAGCAGTTCGCATGGTTGCCGCAAAAGCCGCAACTGTTCCCCGGCACGGTGGCTGACAATATCCGTCTCGGTCAGCCGCAAGCCAGCCTTGACGCAGTGCAAGCAGCGGCGGAACAGGCACAGGCGCACGCCTTCATCCGTGCCTTGCCGCAAGGTTACGACACGGTAATCGGCGAAGCGGGGCAAGGCTTGTCAGGCGGGCAAATCCAGCGGATTGCCTTGGCACGCGCTTTCCTCAAGGATGCGCCGCTGGTCATTCTCGACGAAGCCACCGCGAATCTGGATCGCGAAAGCGAAACCCTGGTGCAAGCAGCCGTGCAAAAACTCGCGGTTGGGCGCACCCTGATCATGATTGCCCACCGCTTGCGCACGGTGCAGGATGCCGACCGCATCGCCGTCATGGATGACGGGCAAGTGGTGCAAACCGGCACGCACGCCGAATTGCTGCAAACCTCGCCAGTCTACCAGCAGATGGTGAACGCCTACGGAGGTGAAGCATGAAAGACCTGATCCGCTTACTGCGCCTGTTCAAACCGTATCAGGGCTGGATGTTGCTGGGCATGTTACTGGCGTTTGTTACCCTGATGGCGAATGTTTTGCTGATGGCGGTGTCTGGCTGGTTCATCACGGCGATGGCGATGGCGGGCGTTGCCGGTGTCAGCATGAATTATTTCACCCCGGCAGGGCTGATTCGTTTTGCGGCGATTGCCCGCACTGCCGGGCGCTATGGGGAACGGCTGGTGACGCACGAAGCCACCTTCCGCATCCTTTCCGAATTGCGGGTGTGGTTTTACCAGAAGCTGGAACCGCTTGCCCCGGCACGGCTGGAAGCTTACCGCAGCGGTGATTTGCTCAGCCGTATTCGTGCTGACATCGACAAGCTCGATAATGTTTACTTGCGTCTGTTAGTGCCGGTGGTCGTGGCAATGTTGGCAACGCTGGTGTTTGTGCTGGTGCTGTGGTTTTACGACCCGTTGCTGGCGCTGGTGGAATTCACCTTGCTGATGGTTGCCGGGGTCATGGTGCCGTGGTTGATGAACCGTTGGGGGGCAAGCACCGGGCAGCAGATGGTGACGACGGCCGCACAGATGCGTTCGGCGTTGGTCAACGACTTGCAGGGCATGGGCGAATTGCTGGTGTATGGCGCGGCGGATGCCCATGCGGCACACATTCGCCAGTTGTCGCAGGATTTGGCGGCGCAACAGCAAAAAATGAGCGGCCTGCAAGGCATTGCGCAAGGTGCTTTGGGGTTGTGTGCCAATCTGGCGATGTGGGGCATGTTGCTGGTGGCGATTCCGTTGGTGTCGGAAGGTAAATTGTTGCCGCCGCAATTGGCGATGCTGGCGCTGTTTGCGTTGGCGAGTTTTGAGGCGGTGATGCCGTTGCCACTGGCTTTCCAGACATTGGGTGAAACCCTCGCGGCAGCACGGCGTATTTTTAGTCTGGCTGATATGCCGCCAGCGGTGGCCGAGCCAGAACAGCCGTTGCCTGTGCCGGAAACGCTGCATTTTGCATTTCGGGATGTGGATTTCCGGTATCAGCCTGAGGGAACTGACGTTCTCCACAATATCTCGCTCGACCTTCCCCCCGCGCACAAGTTGGCCATCGTTGGGGCTACCGGGTCGGGCAAAAGTACCCTCGCCAGCTTGTTGCTGCGTTTTCGCGAACCTGTTAGTGGCGAAATCCTGCTGGATGGGCAGCCGCTTCAGCAGTATCACGGTGAAGTTTTACGTCAACACATTGCAGTCGTATCGCAGCAAACCCATTTGTTCAACACCACCCTGCGTGAAAATCTGTTGTTAGCACGCCCGGATGCGGGTCAAGAAGCACTCGATGCCGCCTGCCAATTGGCGTTGATCCACGAGTTCATCAGCAGTCAACCGCAAGGTTACGATACTTGGGCGGGTGAAACCGGGGTGCGTTTGTCGGGTGGGCAGGCGAAACGCATCGCGATTGCGCGTGCCGTGCTGAAAAACGCTGCGGTGCTGATTCTCGATGAACCCACCGAAGGGCTTGACCCGGAAACCGCGCAACAAGTGATGGCAAATCTGGTCGTCCACGCCACTGCCCAGCGCCAAAGCCTGTTACTGATTACCCACCGTTTGCACGGGTTGGAGCAGATGGACAGCATCCACGTCATGGACGCAGGGTGTATCATCGAGTCCGGTACGCACGCGCAATTGCTGGCAGCCAAGGGTCATTACCAACAATTATCGGTTAGTGGCAAGTTGTTGGTTGAAAAAATAAAAACCTGAAATCCTTGATAAAGCGCAATGCGCCAGTATCAGCAATCTCTAATACTGAGGGCTGATACAGGAAGGATTAGATATGCATTTACAGCAAAACAACGGGCAACTGAAACCTTGCCCAGTACACGAATTCGCCCTGTTTGCAGAGCTGGGGGATGCTTTCAGTGAGGCATTGAAGGCCGTGGATAGCGACATTATTGAGTACAACGCGGGGGAAACCATTTACGCAGCGGGCGTGAGTGCGCAGCATATTTATCTATTGCGCGAAGGGTACGTCAAACTATTCAAAACCACGTTCAGCGGCAAAGACCAGATTATCCGGGTTGTCAAAGCGGGCGAAATTTTTGGCTTTGATGGGCTGGTCGACATCCGCTATAACCACAGTGCCGTGCCGCTGAAGCGTGCTACCGTTTGCCGCATTGCTGTCGACAAGTTGGATGCACTGGGAGCGCGTCGCCCTGAAGTCGAACGTTTGATCATGGTGCGCTGCATCAAGGAATTACAGCACGCAGATGAGCGCTTGCTGGAACTGGGTGCAAAACGCTCTGACGAACGCTTGGCCTCTTTCCTGTTAGCATGGTGTAACACCACGTCGTCCGCCAGCCGCTGGACACCATTGGTACTTTCCCGCCTCGAAATCGCTCAGTTGCTGGGCTTGACCATCGAAACCGTCAGCCGCCTGTTCGCCCAGTGGAAACGCGAGGGGCTGGTGGAAGAACGGCAGCAAGCCATCCAGATCATGGATCGCAACAAAATGAAACAGGTGGCGGACAGCCAGGCTTGAGTCAGCCATAGCACGCATGGGCTATTTTCTTCGGTTTTGCCATTGGGCTAGAATCTTGCCTAACGTAAACCAAGGGAAACCACCATGCCACAACTGACTGCACTACTGTTTGACGTAGACGGAACCCTCGCCGACACCGAACGTGACGGACACCGCCCAGCCTTTAATAAAGCCTTCCGTGAAGCCGGTCTGGATTGGGATTGGAGTGTCGAGCTGTATGCTGACCTGTTGACGGTAACGGGTGGCAAAGAGCGCATCCGCTATTTTGTGGAAAAATACCTGCCGGATTTCGCCCCGGAAGAGGGCATTGCCGAGTTCGCGGCGCGGATGCACAAGCGCAAAACCCATTTCTATCTGGCCATGTTGCAAGCGGGTGAAATTCCATTGCGGGTGGGGGCGGAACGCCTGATTCGTGAAGCGCGTGCTGCCGGGTTGCGCTTGGGAATTGCTACCACCACGACCCCGGAAAATGTCACTTACCTGTTGAAAGCCACCTTGGGTGAGGCATCTATCGGCTGGTTTGAGTGCATTGCTGCCGGTGATATTGTGCCGAAGAAAAAGCCCGCGCCGGATATTTACCTGTATGCGATGGAGATGATGGGCTTACAGCCTGAAGAGTGTCTGGCGTTTGAAGATTCCGACAATGGCATCCGTTCTTCCACGGCGGCTAATCTGAAAACCATTGTGACCATCAATGACTACACCCGTGACCATGATTTCAGCAAGGCAGTTTTGGTGGTTGACCAGTTTGGCGAGCCAGATAAGCCGTTTACCGTATTGAGCGGTGACGCAGGCAAGCATACCTGCGTCATGATCGACTTATTACAGCAAGTGTTTAGCCAAGAAACCCATTCCTGACGGATTGCATCAGGTCACGGATTTGCTGTGCAGTCAGAGGTTTGTCAGACTGCATCATTTGCTGGCTCATATCGCTCATTGATGAACGGTTGGTATTCACGCCGAGTGATTGGACGACACTGCTGCTACGTTGAGTGACCGGCGACTGCTGGGAACTGCTGGTCGTTGTCGTCGCTATTGCAGCTTGTGGCTGTACACTCAGGTGACTATTGGATGCCACAAACGCATTTTCCTGCACGTTGTCGAAGTCAGTGTTGCGCTCAATAATGTCAGACAGCTTTAGGTTGTTCAGGTCTTTGAGCTGTTGCCCCGAGAACTGGTTTTGGTAGAAGAAACGGTCGCCATCACGTAAACGGGTGAACTGGTCAGTCAGAATCGCAGTGAATGTTTCGCCAAATAGAGAATCACCTGCCGGTTTTTCCGCCAAACCCGCTACCCACAAGTCCACATCCGCCGGGCTGTCGTAAACGCTTGCCAGTTTTGCGCCGAAGCCTTCACGCCAGACATTGGAGTCGAAACTGTTGACAGGTGTCAGGCCAAGTGCTTCCCGTGTATCGCCGTAGCCTGCCAAGCCGTGGTCACGCCCGCGCTGGATATTGAGGGCAGCCAAGTCAAACCCACCTTCGCCCGGTTGCCCGAACAGGAAGTTACGCACATCATCCACAATCATCGGGTCGGCCGCTTGCGCGGTTTGGGAGGCAGCACCACGCAAGATAGGGTCAATACCCGCTTCCTGCACTTTATCCGGGCGGAAGAAGGCATCCCGTAGTGCTACGTTGCCTTCAGGAATTTCCTGACCATTTTCATCCAGTCGTAGCAGCGTGGAGGAGAGCATAGAATGCCCCAGACGGAACGCGGCTGTAGCAAAGGCATTGTCGATTTCAGGGTTGACATCGGCTTTGTAGCCTGTGTATCGGGGGAGGGCATTATCACCTAGCAGCGCAGGTAGGAATTCGTTATAGGTAATGGCTTGCATCTCGGCGACATTGGTTTTACGGGCTTCTTGATAGATTTGCTCATCGCTCCACCTGGGGTGTTGTTGCGCCAGTTCGTCAGCCAGACGGTTATGTTCGCGTACCCAGAGGGTCTGCATGGAGGTTAGGCCGATGTTTTCGTTAGCACGCTCATCTCCGGCAATAAACTGGTTATTTTCCATCGGCATCATGTCGCCTGTGGACATCAGTAGTTTGCCACCTTCATGAGAGCGCAGTGCATCAGCGTGGGCAGCATCAGAGCCATAAACGTTAGAGCCATCAATGAAGGCTGTGATGGCATTGGTTTGCTGGCTTTGCCCGTTAGCATCGGTAGTGCTGATGCTGCGTGCAAAGTTCAGGCTGGCGGTTCCGCTATTGTTGGGGTCAAAGTACGGGTCGCCTGCGGGAATGGCAATATTGGCGTAGTCTGCCGGGTCGGCGCTGGTGGGTGTCAGGGTTATGTCATGGTCGAGGAATTGCCCCCACATCCAAAACAAATCGCTCAGACCCTTGCTATTAGCCGTGTTGCCGTCCTGTGCCACAACCGCATTGCTGACATCGCGTGGGTTTGGCAGGCGTTGTTCAGTTGTGCCACCGGGTTCACGGCTGCTGTCCTGTGGAACGGTTTTGCGCAAGTCGCTGCGGTTGGCGGAACCCCATTCAGGATTTTTCTTGTTGTTACCGGTGCCATCTATGCTGCGGTATTCAGTGGTATTGGATGCATTGCCGCAATTTTGGCGCAGTTGTGCAATCAATTGCTGGATCAAGTTGAAAATACTTTGTAACGGGTTTTTGTTGCCACCGTTGTAGTCGGGCAATTGAAACAGTGCACCGATGGCCTGTGGTGTTACGGTTTGGTTACGGTTGGATTTGCTGCTAGAGCTGGAAGTTTGCCCATATCCTTGCGATGAGGAGCGGGCATTATTGTCAATGGTTTGCATGTCATCAGTCCTTGTTTGGTTCAGTCCGTTGAAAAAATTCTTTAATTAATTGTGCCCAAAAAATACGCCAGACGAGGCTGGCGTAGCAAGGTTGACATCTCCCACCGCTAAGGTTTTGAAGATAAGCGGTTACTGATGAATAGCGTTAGTAAGCACTCAATAAGGCTTGGGCGCGGTAAGTGTTCAGGCGGTTGCGCCAGCCGGGCAGCCATTTGGCTTCGCCACGTGCTGGCGAGGAATTGGCGATACGGCGAGTGAGCACTTCTTCGGCTGCACGGGCAAATTCATCCAGTGCTTGAGGGCCTGCCGTTACCGGACGCATGGCCAGTAATACTTGCAACAAACCCCAGCCTTGCCCGTTGTAGCGTTCGGTTGGGCTAGTACCTTCGCCTTTGAAGTTGACGTAATCCAGCAGTGGGTAGAGGCCGCGTTGGGTTTTTGCGATGGCTTGATAATTGTTGAGCACCCGGTCACGATCCTGTGGCGCGACTTGTGCCAGCATGGTTGGCAAGGCGCGGGTCAGACGTTCTGACATGTAATTGGCCTGGATATTCATGGTCTGTTGCAGGAATGAGCGCAATTGTTGCATTTCCGGGTCGTTACGTGCCCGTTCAAAGGCTGCTTTGTTGATCCAGGGGGCGCTGCGGGCGGGGCGGTTGGTCAGCCATGCTGGAATGGGTACGCCCTGCGCTTTGGTATAGTCGATCAGGCCGGGGAAGGTTTCGGTGTAAGGCCCACGATTCCCGGCAGGATACCAGATGAAGTGCCCAATGCCGAGGGAGGCGAATTCTTCGCGGTCGTTCCAGACCACCAGCAAGGTCGGATTGCCGCTGGTTTCGTTTTTGTAAACCTTGTCCGCAATCCAGTTCAGATCTTTGGCGGGAACCACGGTGGGAGTGGGAGTGGGAATGGAGCTGGGAGTGGGGGAGGTAACTTGCTGGTTCATCGGTGCGCACGCAGATAACCCCAAGCCAGCGATGATCGCCAGCGACAATACTATTTTTTTCATGATAAGCCTTTGTTTTCTTGTAAAATGGAAAAGGTATTCACGCCAGAATACCTGCGTGGATTCAGGTTCATCCGTCTTGCGCGAGATACCCCGTCCTTCAGGTCGGGGAGGGATAGCGCGTCGGCGGAGCCGACCCTGTTCTCGCTCCTCTTTTCGTTTACGCTATTTTGGTTAAACAGGCACAACGAACACGGCATGGACTACACTGTGAGTCATGCCAACGAAACGCGCCTACAAATTCCGGTTTTACCCAGACCCGCAACAAGAAAAGTTGCTGGCGCAGACGTTTGGTTGTGTGCGTTACGTGTACAACAGCATCTTGCGTTACCGCACGGATGCTTACGATCAGACTCAGGAAAAAGTCAGTTACCTGGATGCTAATGCGCGGTTAACAGCCATCAAGAAGCTGCCCGAACTGCTTTTTCTGAACGACGTTTCCAGTGTTCCGCTGCAACAATGTTTGCGGAACCAACAAACCGCGTTCAAGAACTTTTTTGAGGGCAGGGCAAAATACCCTGTCTTCAAATCCAAAAAGCACCGCCAGTCGGCAGAATTTACTTACCGTGCTTTTACATACCGCAACGGTGAGTTGAAGCTGGCTAAGTGCGCTGCGCCGCTGGACATTCGATGGAGCCAGCCACTTCCTGCTGCCCCGACCACCGTTACTGTTTCCAAAGATCAGGCCGGACGCTATTTCGTGTCCTGCTTGTGTGAATTTGAATCCACGCTATTGCCCGTCACCAACAAAAAGGCTGGCATTGACGTGGGCATCAAGGATTTGTTCGTCACTAGCGACGGCTTCAAGTCCGGCAATCCCCGCCACACCGCCCAACACGCAGCTAAACTGGCGAAGTACCAACGCCGTCTTGCCAAGAAGAAATTCGGCAGCAAGAACCGGCTGAAAGCCAAACGCAAGGTCGCCCGTGTTCACGCGAAGATTTCCGATTGCCGGTCGGACAACTTGCACAAGCTGTCCCGCAAACTGATTAACGAGAACCAAGTCGTTTGCGCTGAAAACCTCGCCGTGAAAAACATGATTAAGAACCCGACACTGGCCAAACACATTGCCGATGCAAGTTGGGGGGAATTCACCCGCCAGCTTGAATACAAAGCCAACTGGGCAGGTAGGACGTATGTCGAAATCGACCGTTTCTTCCCTTCCAGCAAACGCTGTAACGGCTGCGGGTTCGTGAAAGCAAACATGCCGCTGGACGTGCGGTCTTGGGAGTGCCCCGAATGTGGCGCAACCCATGACCGTGACGTGAATGCAGCACGTAACATTTTAGCCGCCGGACTGGCGGTGTTAGCCTTTGGAGAGAATGTTAGCGGTGATGGCATTTCGGTGTCGTTGTCCTGTTCTCGATGAATTAGGAATTCCCTTCCTTTAGGGAGGGGAGGAAGTCAAAGAGCCTTGCTCGTGCTGAAAAGTTCCATTCCTTGATCAATGGCAGTGCCTAATTCGAGCGAGAAGGTTATAGTTAATTGACATTATCAATGGAGGTCGCATCATGAAAGAAAAATTACAGCAATTGCTTGAAACATTGGGCAGTGAGCGTGGCGAGTTGCGGGTACGCCTGCATTTGCTGGGTCTGGAAGCGCGTGAAGAGTTGGAGCAGGCTGAAACCAAATGGCAAAACATGCAGTTGCGTTTACGCGATATTGGCTGGGAATGGAACCTGAAAGCCAAGACGGAAATCCACGATTTGGGAGAAGATGTGGACAAGCTGCAACACAAAATTACTGACAAGGTGGGAGATATTCGTCTTGAAGTGATGGAGGAGGTGCATGAGTTGGGTGAGGAACTCGCTGAGTTGTATCAGAAAATTCGTCGCCATCTGTGAGTCGAGCACCGTTTAATAATGCCCAGCGCTGGTTGTATCTGGCGCTGGAGCAACAAAAGGGCGGTGTAGGGGCGCTATTGATTAACCGCTTTCTGATGCTGCTGGTGGGGGTGAATGTACTGGCAGTGGTGGCGGAATCTGAACACTCGCTATATCAGGCTTACAAGCCTTTTTTTACGTGGTTTGAAGCGAGTTCTGTCAGTATTTTTACGCTGGAATACGTGCTGCGCTTGTGGGTTTGTACCGAAGCTGAGCAGCTCCACTTTCAGCATCCGATTAGTGGGCGGGGGCGTTACATGCTAACACCGATGGCTTTGGTTGATTTACTGGCTATTGTGCCGTTTTACCTGAGTTTTTTTTGGGGTGTGGCAGATTTACGGGTATTGCGCAGTTTGCGGCTACTGCGTTTGTTGAAGCTAACCCGTTATTCCCATTCGCTGGATCTGTTATTGACGGTGTTGCGACAAGAGGCAGACAATTTGGTGTCTGCCCTGTTTATTCTGTGTATGTTGGTGCTGCTGTCTGCTACAGGTATTTATTTAGTGGAAGGGCATATCCAGCCTGATAAATTCGGGAGTATTCCACGCGCTTTATGGTGGTCAGCCGTTACTGTGGCAACTGTTGGGTATGGTGATGTTGTGCCAATAACCTTAGTCGGCAAGGTGTTCAGTGGCATCATTATCGTGACCGGGATTGCAGTGGCAGCTTTGCCAGCCGCTATTCTGGCCTCTGGCATGATCAATGAGTTGAAGCGGCGTGGGGAGCGTTTTCGTACTGAGTTGGTGCGTACCATGGAAAACGGTAAGTTGGATTTCGGCGGCCTACGTTATCTGGAAAAAATGCGGGTCACGATTGGCATCAGCCGGGCGGAAGCGCATTTGATCTTTGAAGAGGTTAAGCAGGAAACCCGTTTGCAAACCTATACCAACTGCCCGCATTGTGCCCAGCCGATTGTGATCAAACATCCGCCGGGGCATATCCATGTTCACCCGGCCAAACGGCAGCATTAGCCTGCGACGAGTTCTGTTTGATGGCCTTGCATAAGACGCGTGAAAACTGTTTCCTGATGGTATGTCAGCAACAGCTTTTCGGTCGAGCGGGTCATGGCAACGTACAACAGCTTGGCTTCCGCCTGCACATCCTGGCCTTCCTCGGGCATGAAACCTAGCCCAGCCACCACGACTAGTGGAAATTCTAGCCCTTTGCTGCTGTGCATGGTCATCAGCTTCACGCTGTCGTCATGGGGGTTAAACTGTTTTTTGGTTTTGCTCGAATCCAACCATTGGCAGGGGATGGCGGCGGTTTGTAACGCCTCATGCAGTTGCCTGCCCTGTGGTGTGTGGCGGTAAACAACACACATCTCCGACCATGCCATATTGCGGTTGTCGTGCCAGTGTTGCAGCCAGTGCGCGATGGTTCTGGTTTCTTTGCTAAAGCTGTCGAAGTGACGCAGTTCGGGTTCGAGTCCGTGCCGCCCGGCAGATTGTGGGGTTAGCAGGGGTATGTGGTCTTCATCACTATCGAGGGCTTGCAGGTAAGATCTGGCAAAGTGATGGGCAAAACTAAAGACTTCATCGGTATTGCGGTAGTTGAGTTTTAGCACGGTGGTACGCCCTCGTGCATTGATGCCGACACTGGATAAACTGAAATTCAGCCCCTTGTCTTTGCTGTAAATGGATTGGGCATCATCGTACAACAACAGCAGGGAATCGGTTTCTGGGTCAACCATGCCACTGATCAGTTTCAGCCAGTCAGGTTGGAAATCGTGGCCTTCGTCGATCATCACCGCGCCGTATTGCCCACGCGGAATATGCCCGCTGGCGACGGCTTGGATAACGGTTTGCACCAGTTTCCCCAGATAGTCAGCGCCATAAGCAGGCGGGTCAACGTGGTGGTGGCGCAGCAATTCCGCACACCAGTCGTGAAAGTGGTAAACATTCACCCGGTCAGCAATCCCTTGTTCCTGCATCAATACCCGCAACCGTGCCGCTAGGGCAATGTTGTAACACAACACCAGAATCGGTTTGTGTAACAGGCTGGCCAAGTACAGGCAGCGGAACCCCAGAATCAAGGTTTTGCCGGAACCCGCTACCCCGTGAATTACCCGATGCCCAGTACCCAGACTTCGGGCAAGTTGCTCTTGCTGCATATCCATGACTTTCATGATGTCGGGTAACAAGCTGGCGGAATCAGCTTCTGAAGACTCCGCGCTATCTTCAAACAAGCAGCCCTGTGTTGCGCCTATACGGATTTCTGGGAACAGGTGCCAGCGTATCCGGTCAAGCATGGGCAGTGTCAGCGGTTTGGGAAACTGGTACTCAAACATGTTCCACAGGCATTGCTGGAAATCTTCCGGGGCGGTGGACTCGAACATTTCATCCTTGCACAGTACTCGGTTCCACGGCAGCACCTCTTTCAGATCGGTTGCCTCAAACTGTTCTCGGGTAATGTTGGTGAGTACGACGCCATAGCCATAGGGAAAAGCCAGTTTGCCCCGGTATCTGCCGGTATGGCTGAGCAATTGAGGATCTTGTTCGAGCTGATTGACTAATTGGTAGGCGCATTGCCGTGCTTGTTCCAAGGGGTTGAATACCTGCTTCAAGCCGTTGGAGGTGAGCAAAGTAGCAAATTGCTTGTCAATGCTGTGGATAGTATCCAACTTCCAGTCTTTTACCTCCAGCAACAGCAGGCCACGCAAGGGATGTACGATGATAAAATCGGCGTAACGCTGACGTTTGCCGACGGGCAGGTCGTACCAGCAGAGGTAATCGTCTTCCAGCCATTGCTCCAGCCGCTTGGCGAAACGCTTTTCGCCCGCCTGTATTTTGGATAAATAGCCGTGCAAAGGTGTTAATAGTTGTGCCATGCCGTCATGTTGTACTCTATTGTCAGTTGACCGATTATAGGGTTGTTCGGTTTTGTAAAACCTTAAATGTTAAGGGCAGTGTGATTTTATGGAAAAAGTTAAAGTTCTGTTTGTCTGTATGGGCAATATCTGTCGTTCACCCACGGCGCAAGGTGTGTTTGAAGCGCTGGTGAATTCGCAACAGTTGACTGATCGTATTCTGATTGATTCGGCGGGGACTCATGCGTATCACGTAGGCAATCCTCCAGACCGGCGTTCACAGGCGGCGGCAAAAGACCGTGGGGTGGATTTGTCGGCGCAACGTGCGCGTCAAGTGAGTGTGGCTGATTTTGAACGCTTTGATTACATTCTGGCGATGGATCGGAATAATCTGCAAGATTTGCAGGCACTGATTCATGGTACGCAGCAAGAACGTTTGCATTTGTTTATGACGTTTGCGAGCCGTTGGAATGTGGATGAAGTGCCTGACCCTTATTACGGGGGCAATAGCGGCTTCGAGCGCGTGCTGGATATGGTAGAGGATGCGGCGGCAGGTTTATTGGAACATATCCGCCGCACCCATCTTTAGTCAGTCAGGTTTTACCCTCACTCAGGTTCGGTGTGCATCCATGATGGACGCCGTTTCATCGGTGCAGGTGCTGCTGGTTTCGGTTCTGTGGCGCTGACCGTTTCGGGGATTTTTGGCTCAGCTACAGGTTCTGGTGGAGTCGCTGGTTTGTCAGCAACAACTTCTGGTGGAGCCACCGGTTTGTCAGCAACAATTTCTGCCACTGCGTCAGCAGGAGGTGCGGGTTCAGGCTTCGGGGCAGGCACAGGTTTTGCAATGGGCGCTGCTTCTGGTTGAGCCTGTACTTCTAGCTTGGCCTTAGCTTTTGGCTTGGGTTCTGGTTGAACTTGTACTTCCGGCGTGGCCTCGGCTTTTGGCTTGGGTTCTGGTTGAACCTGTACTTCCGGCGTGGCCTCGGCTTTTGGCTTGGGTTCTGGTTGAACTTGTACTTCCGGCGTGGCCTCGGCTTTTGGCTTGGGTTCTGGTTGAACCGGTGCTTTTGGCTTGCGTTCCTGCGGTTCAGGGGGTGTTTCAGGGGGTGAAACCTGAATGACAACAGGGACGGGTCTGCCTTCCGTTTTAGGTGGTTGGCGCTCGTAGCGGGGCTGTTGTGCAGGTTGCGCGGCGCTCAGGTCGATAATGAGCGGTTCCAGATTTTCAGCAGGCAGTGGTTCCAGTTCGGCAGATGCAGGGCGGGGCGGGCGTTGCTGACGGTTTTGGCTGCCGCGTGGGCGACGAGTACGACCACGACGTTCGCGGGGGCCGCGTGGTTGGATGTCGCTGCTGGTTGCCGTGGTGTTGTCGCCGCTTTCAACGTCTGCGTCCGCATCATCCATTGCGTCATCATCGAAGTCGTTGGCATCGGTTTCAGGAAGGCTGGGAGCAGCGACCTGATTGCGGCGGTTTCTGTTGGGCGGTTGTGTATCTGCTTGTTGCTGATCCGGTGGCAAGTTGTTGTCGTCTATTTCGTTAACAGGTGTTGTTTCATTGCCTCTGGGGCGTTGCTGACGCGGGTTGCGTTGCCGTTCTTGTGGGGCGGCATCCTGCGGAACACTGTTATTGGCTGGTGTCGTATCGCTGTTGGTTTCTTCGGGGCGTTGACGGTTACGCGGGTCACGACGTGAACGGTCACGGCGGCTTTGGGGCTGTTGCCCGTTGTCGCGGTTGTTGTCACGTGTGTCACGCGGTGCAGACAGGGTGATTTCGACAGGTGTCTGGTCATGACCTTGTGCTGAAGCCGTGTCTGGCTCCTGCGTTCTGGGTGGGCGTTGCTCGCGTGGCGGGCGGCGATTTTGCTCGCTCGTGTTGTCTCGCTCATTGCGGTTACGGTTGTTACGGCGCTCGTTATTACTGGACTGGTCATTGTCACGTTGGTCGTTGTTACGCTCGCCATTGCGGTTTTGGCGTTGGCGGTTATCCTGAGCGTTGCGGTTGCGTGACTCGTCAGTGGCGGGGTGTTCAGCGTCTGAGACCGCGTCGTTTCTGCCATTGTTACGGTTGCGGTTGTTGCGCTGGTCGTTGCGGCGGTCGCCGCGTGGTTGCGGTTGCGGAGTGGCGGCTTCGGCTTTGTTTTCGGCTTCTTCTGCGGCTTTGTCCACGGTTGGGCTGCTGCCAAACAGGCTGCCGAAAATACGGCGCATCAAGCCGGGGCCTTTGACTGGAGCTGCTGCTGGTATAGGAGGCGCGGTTAAGACTTCTTCATCAGCACGTTGATGGCGCTGGTGTTGAGGTGCCGGAGTGCTGGGCATGACGTTGGTGACGGCAGCTTCGACCGGGACTGGCGCGTGATTGGCATCCTGCTGGATGGTTTCTTCAATGTTAGGCGGCGCTGGAATGTACAGGTAGCTGCTTTGGGCTTCATCGTCTTCGAGGTTATCGTTGCGGATGCGACTGATGTCGTAATGCGGCGTTTCCATGTAAGGGTTGGGGATGATGGTCAGCTCAACATTGCGACGCGCTTGGATGTCGGTGATGGCTTGGCGCTTTTCGTTCAGCAGGAACGTTGCGACAGCAACCGGCAAGCGGGCAATGACTTTGCCGGTCATTTCCTTCATGGCTTCTTCTTCGACCAGACGCAGGATGGAAAGCGCCATTGAGTCGGTGCTGCGAATATGACCATGCCCGGTGCAACGTGGGCAAACGATTTGGCTGGATTCACCAAGCGATGGGCGCAGGCGTTGGCGTGACATTTCCAGTAAGCCGAAGCGGGAGATGCGCCCGACTTGTACGCGTGCGCGGTCGAGTTTCATGGCATCACGCAGGCGTTTTTCAACTTCGCGCTGGTGTTTGCTGGGCAGCATGTCGATGAAGTCGATGACAACCAGGCCACCAAGGTCACGCAGGCGCAATTGGCGGGCAATTTCGTCAGCGGCTTCCAGATTGGTATTGAGGGCGGTTTCTTCGATGTCATGCCCTTTGGTGGCACGCGCTGAGTTGATGTCGATGGAAACCAATGCTTCGGTATGGTCGATGACAATCGCGCCGCCCGAGGGCAGGGCAACCGTGCGCTGATAGGCTGTTTCGATCTGATTTTCAACCTGGAAGCGGCTGAACAGTGGTGTGCCGTCGGTGTATGCCTTGAGCTTGCGGATATTGTGCGGCATGACTGCCTGCATGAAATCACGTGCTTGCTGGAAGACTTTTTCGTTGTCGATGACGATTTCACCGATGTCACGGCGGAAATAGTCACGCAGCGCACGGATAATGACGTTGCTTTCCTGATACAGCAGGGTTGGGCCTTTGTGCTGGCTGTACGCTTGCTGGATGGCATTCCACAAGGTTTTGAGGTAGTCCAGATCCCATGACAGTTCCTCAGCATCACGTTCAATACCAGCGGTACGCACGATCACGCCCATGCTGTCGGGAATGTCTAGCTCACTGAGGGTTTGCTTGATTTGTTGGCGGTCATCACCTTCGATGCGACGCGAAACGCCACCTGCTTTCGGGTTGTTAGGCATCAGTACCAGATAACGCCCGGCAAGGCTGAGGTAAGTGGTCAGGGCTGCGCCCTTGTTGCCACGTTCTTCCTTATCGACTTGCACGAGGATTTCCATGCCTTCACGCATCACATCCTTGACGGCGGGACGCCCGGTGTACTTGGCATTCGGGTGGTAAAACTCAGGCGCGACTTCGCGGAACGACAAAAAACCATGACGTTGTGCGCCATAGTTGACGAAGACTGCCTCTAAGCTGGGTTCGACGCGAGTGATGACACCTTTGTAAATATTAGCTTTTTTCTGGGCACGCAGGGAATGTTCAATGTCGAGGTCATAAAGGCGTTGCCCGTCAACCATGGCAACGCGGATTTCTTCCGGTTGGGTCGCATTAATTAGAATACGTTTCATGTACTACATAAGCCTTGGTTATGCAGTAATTGTTACCTGTTTGTTTCAGGTGGGGTCGATCAGTTTATTTCGAGTAATATCAAAGCGTTAGGAATTTTCTTTTCGCAAAGCTATGGATTAACCTTAATCGGGCCTACCTTCAGAAAGAATCGTTCGGTCATTACGGGTCATGGGAGTGCCTCATAAGGGCGGGCGCATGAATATTGTAAACCGCTGGCGCATTCTTGCAACAGACATCAGCAACAAGTCCTGCTGTTAATGTCAAGCCTGTCTGCTTGTTTTTTGATCTGCATGACAGGCATTGGATGATGAGGGTATGGATTTTTTTATCCTGTTTACCCCGGCACAAATTCTGAGGGTGAATGTTCTAATCGCCAGAATTTGTGATTGAATCAATCAGGCATGGGTCATATCATCGTGTTCAGATTTGATCGAACCCATTGTGTCAGGTTTTCATCCTAACGTTGCCTGCTGCGAATATATCAATTCGGTTAATTATATTCAATTTGCATTTAAATTTAGTTGGTATGTTTTTTCATTATGGCAGTCGAATACTACACGGTTACGGAAAATGAAGATGGTCAGCGGATAGATAATTTCCTGATTCGCCATCTTAAGCAACTTCCCAAGAGCGCACTTTACCGGATTTTACGCAAAGGTGAGGTGCGGGTTGACAAAAAAAGAGTCAAACCAGAGAAGAAACTGGCTTTGGGTGAGATTATCCGTATCCCCCCCATCAAAATGGAGGCCGAGGTCAATCCGCCGGACAAGCCTGCGCTGGCCTCTGCTTCTTTGCTGAGCGTATTGGAAGCGGCGGTGTTGCAGGAAGATGAGCAACTGATTTTCGTCAACAAGCCTTCCGGCCTGCCGGTGCATGGTGGCAGCGGCTACAAACTGGGGTTGATTGAAGCCTTTCGCCAGTTGCGCCCGAATTTGCCCTATGTGGAACTGGCGCACCGCATCGACCGTGATACCAGCGGTGTGGTCATTCTCGCCAAGTCACGGCAGGCATTGACTGAATTGCACACCTTGTTCCGCGACGGCAAGATTGATAAGCGCTACAAGGCGCTGGTGGCGGGGCGCTGGAAGCACGGTCGCCAACACGTGACGATGGATTTGAGCAAGGAAGAAGGCACGCGCCAGAAGGTGCAAGTGGTGGAAGAGGGTGAGGGTAAAGTATCCGAAACCATTTTCTCCTCGCTGAAAAACCTGCATGGTGCATCGCTGGTAGAGGCGCAAATTCTTACCGGGCGGATGCATCAAATCCGTGTGCAATTGCAGAATCTGGGGCATCCGATCCTCGGTGATGACCGTTATGGCGATTTCGCGCTCAACCGCAAATTCCGCGACATGGGGCTGAAACGACTGTTTTTGCATTCTGCCAGCGTAGATTTTACCTTGCGTGCCACCGGGCGGCGTTATGTGGTGGAAGCACCCCTGCCGGATGAGTTGAAGGAAGTGCTGATTAACATCAAAATCAATGCGGTAGAGCGTTGATATGACCGTTAAGATGAAACCTTATTCCCTGCTGATTTTTGACTGGGACGGCACGCTGATGGATTCCGCCACGCACATTACCCAGTGTATGCGTAATGCCATTGCGGTGGTGGGTGCGGAACCGCGTACTGATGCGCAAATCCGCCATATCATCGGCTTGGGGCTGGATGAAGCCATTCAACACCTTTACCCCAACCTTTCGCCGAGTCGGATTCGCGAGATTGCGGACGAATACCGCCAAGAGTTTCTGGTGCGAACCACGCACGGCAGCGAACTGTTCAGTGGCGCACGCGCAACCCTTTACACGTTGGCGGAGCAGGGTTACACGCTGGCAGTCGCTACGGGGAAATCGCGGCGTGGGCTGGATAAGGTGCTGGATGAAACCGGGCTGCGTGAATTGTTCCCGATTACGCGCTGTGCGGACGAAACCCGTTCCAAGCCACATCCACAAATGCTGGAAGAGATTTTGACAGACTGCGATACCCGCAAGCATGATGCGCTGATGATTGGGGACAGTGAATACGATTTGCAGATGGCGCTGAACATCGGGATGGATTCACTGGCTGTCAGTTACGGCGTGCATGGCCTTGAACACTTGCGGCAACATCAGCCGCGTGGTCATGTTGACGACGTTACGCATATTCCCGGCTGGTTAGCCGCACAAAAAGGTTACACATGAACGAAGATAATACACAGGCTATTCAGGCGCTCAAAGATGTGGCGCTGGAAAGCATCAAGGAACAACGCCGTGCGCGGCGCTGGGGGATCTTTTTCAAACTGTTTTTCGTCGCTTACTTGTTGATTGCGCTGTTTGCCTTGTTTGGCATGGGGGAACCCGATGGCAAGCTCGCGAGTGCCGACAAGATTACGGCCGTTGTTGACATCAACGGGGTGATTATGGACGGTGCTGCCGCCAGTGCCGAGATGGTTTTGCCCAGTCTGAAAGATGCCTTCGAGAACAAAAAGACCAAGGGTATTATTTTGCACATCAACAGCCCCGGTGGTAGCCCAGTGCAGGCTGGTTTGATCAACGATGAAATCCGTCGTCTGAAAGCTGAGCACAAGGACATCCCGGTGTATGCGGTGGTGTCTGATATGTGTGCCTCCGGTGGTTATTACATTGCGGTGGCTGCTGATGAGATCTATGCAGACAAGGCCAGTATTGTTGGCTCGATCGGTGTGCGCATGGATAACTTTGGCTTTACTGGGTTAATGGAAAAACTGGGTGTCGAGCGTCGTTTGTACACGGCGGGCGCGAATAAAGGGATGCTTGACCCATTCCTGCCTGAAAATCCTGATCAGGCGGCGTTTGTACATAAGATGTTAGAGACCACCCACCAGCAGTTCATCAATGTGGTTAAAGAGGGGCGTGGCAAGCGTTTGCAAGATAACCCTGACCTTTTCTCTGGCCTGTTCTGGACGGGTGAAGATGCCCTTACGCTCGGTTTGATCGACGGTCTAGGCAGTGATGCTTTCGTTGCACGGGATAAGATTGGCGCTGAAGACATGGTGAACTTCACAACCGAAAAAGACCTGTTCCAGCGTTTGAGCGACCGAGTGCAAACTTCTTTGCACCTGATGCTGTCGGACGATTCAACCCCACACACGATGTTGCACTAATCATGCTGGACTATGTGCTGCCAGCGCTTGCTGATGTGTTAAAAGCCAAAGGCTGGATGTTGGCAACGGCGGAATCGTGTACCGGCGGCTGGATTGCGAAACTGTGCACCGATCTGGCGGGGAGTTCGACGTGGTTCGAGCGCGGTTTCGTCACCTACAGCAATGAAGCCAAGCAGGATATGTTGGGTGTAAAGGCGGAGACACTTGCCCAACACGGCGCGGTCAGCGAAGCAGTGACGGCTGAAATGGCTGCGGGTGCATTACAGCATTCGCGGGCGCAGGTGGCAGTGTCGGTCAGCGGGATTGCAGGGCCTGGCGGTGGTACAGCGACCAAGCCGGTTGGGACGGTGTGTTTCGGCTGGGCAGTGCAGGGTGGGGAAGTGCGTACTGCCACCCGACACTTTCAGGGTGATCGGGAAGCGGTACGCGCTCAAGCGGTGCAATACGCACTCAGTGGCGTATTGCAGGCGTTGCGTTAGACTTTCTGGCGCACGTAAGTGCCCGGCGCATCGCCGATGATTTTCAGTTTGCCAGCGCCGGGGATACGCGCATCCACTTCGGTTTCTGAGAATTTCGCTACCCAGCTATTCCAGTCGTGCCACCATGATAGGTCAACCTTGTTGGCTGCAAACAACCAGTCATCCGCATCGTCGCACAGTTCTTCGTTGATCCAGTGGCCGTATTTATTGGCGGCTGCCGGGTTAACAATGCCTGCAATGTGACCAGACTGCCCCAGCACAAAGCGTACCGGGCCCGAGAACAGTTTCGCACCCTTATAAGTACCGTGCCACGGGGCGATGTGGTCGTCATGGGTGGAAACGAAATACGCAGGCGTATCAATCTTGCCCAAGTCAATCGGTGTGCCTGACAGGGTGATGCAGTCGGGTTTGCTCAGGCAGTTGTTGAGGTACATATTGCGCAGGTAGAAGCTGTGCATGGCAGCAGGCATCCGTGTGCTGTCGGAGTTCCAGTACAGCAGGTCGAAGGGCATGGGGTCATTGCCGAGCAAGTACAGGTTGACGAAGAATGACCAGATCAGATCGTTGGAACGCAGCATATTGAAAGCCGCGCCCATGTCCTTGCCATCCAGATAGCCATCTTTTTCCATGCGCTTTTCCAGCGAGCCGACTTGTGCTTCGCTGAGGAAAACTTCGATTTCACCGGGTTCGGCAAAGTCCAGCAAGGTGGTGAAGAACGTGGCGCTTTTGACGCGATCATCGCCCTTGGCTTTCAGGTAAGCCAGTGTAGCGGCGGTCAGTGTACCACCGAGGCAGTAACCGATCACATTGAGGTCACGTTCGCCGGTAGCGGCTTCGACTGCATCCATCGCGCTGATGGCGGCTTGCATGTAGTCTTCAAAATTCAGGTCACGGTGTTGGCTGTCTGGGTTGACCCAAGAAATCATGAAGACCGTATTGCCTTGATCCACTGCCCATTTGACGAACGAATTCTTTTCGCGCAGGTCGAGGATGTAATACTTGTTGATCCACGGCGGTACAATCAGTACCGGGCGTTGGCGCACTTTGGCAGTGGTCGGGGTGTACTGGATCAGTTCCAGCAATTCATTCTTGAACACCACTTTGCCGGGGGTGGTGGCAATATCCCGACCCAGTTCAAACGCTTTCATGTCGGTCATGCGGATGCGCAATTGACCATCCTGAAAATCATTCAGCAGGTTTTCCATCCCCTTGACGAGATTTTCACCATTGGTTTCGACAATGGTCTGCCAAACTTGTGGGTTGGTGTGTGAGTAATTGTTGGGTGCAAGAGCATCAATCATGCTGTTGATGAAAAATTCGGCTTTTTTCGCATCCTGTGCTGAAAGGCCACCGGCGGTTTGTGCCAGGGTGCGCCAGTATGTCGACATATTAAGGTAAGACTGGAGCAGCACTTCAGTGAATTGGTGTTCTTGCCATGCCGGGTGTTTGAAACGCTTGTCGGTGATGTCAGGAACGCCCGGTGACAAATGCCCCAGACCCAGCGCCCGTGTAGTCGTGTGCTGCCACAATTGGGTTTGGTTGTTGAACAAGTCCATATTAGCCTGCATGACGGCAGTCGGGTGCAACAGCAAGTTGACGCCCCACTTGGCAATGGCTTCCGCGAAACTGTTGTCGCCTTGGCCGCCTTCATTGGCTGGTTTATTCATCGCATTACCCAGCAAGCGGGCTACAAAGCGTTGCCACAACAGCATTGCTTGCGTCATATTGGTTTGCAGTAGAATAGGGTCTACGGAGGGTATGGGTTTTAGGGCTGGGTTTTGCATAAGTCAGTGGTTCCACTTAGGAATATTCATCGGTGTATCACAATAGCCAGTTTATGGGGTGATTGTCGACAGTTTTCATCAAAAAAATGCTGCATTGCACTAATCTTGTGGATGGTGTGATAGGAAACAGTTGATTGTATCGGATACGCTTTACCAGCAGTTGCATCGGGCGGCTTCCTTGTTCCATCAACCGACTGAAGCCATCATCCTTGACAGCCTGCGCCATGCCCTTCCACCCATTTTTGAGGATATTCCCGCTGGCTATCAGGATGAAGTTTTTCCTTTGCTGGCGATGAATGATCAGGAATTGCTTCAGGAATCCCGCCGGGTTTTATAGGCGTTACTGGTAAAGCAGAAATCCCACAAAATATCGGTTACTATCCGTTTATCGGGGCTTCTTTATCAGTTATCAATATGCACGACATTTTTCTGAGTTATTCGACAGTAGACCGTGAGCGGCTTTTGCCGCTGGTTGTTGCTTTGGAGCAGCAAGGCTGGTCAGTGTTTTGGGATCACCGTTCTGTGCCGATTGGTAAGGACTGGCGTGAGGTCATTGAAGAAGCTGTTTGCCAATGCCGTTGTGTGCTCGTGGTCTGGTCAGAAGACTCAGTTAAGTCCAAGTGGGTGAAAGAAGAGGCTACAGAGGGTGGCAACCGTAAAGTATTGTTGCCTATCCGTGTGGATAATGTGTCACCGCCCTTTGGTTTTCGGGAAACACAAGCAGGTGATTTCATCGGTTGGAATGGAGGGGTCGATTACCCCGAATTCATCAGGTTGGCGGGTGAAATCAGGACATTGTTGGAAAAGTCTGATGCCGAGCAAGAGCGGCTAGCGAAAGAAAAAGCTGTCGCCGACCAAAAAAACCGTGAAGCTGCCGAGCACCAGCGCTGGCTGAATGAATCCCAAGCGCGTCTCGCAGAGGAAGAAGCAGTTAAGCAAAAGAAATTGGCATAAGAGCGTGCTGCTGCACAAAAAGCCCGTGAAGAGGCAGAACGTCAAGCCAAAGCCAAGCAAGAACAGCTAAAACGCGAACAAGCCACAATCAACGACCGAGTGCCACCGGATAAAAAATTTCCGTTGATTCCCGCCCTTCTTCTATCTACTGCTGTTTTGGGCGGAGGCGGTTATTATTGGAAATCTTCTGTGCATCAATCTAAGCCTGTTGAGGAAGAATCGCTTGTAGGGCAAGCTCCCACAGTCGTTTCCCCGGCTTCTGTTGTTCCTGAGCCTGACATGGTGGACATCCCCGCTGGCACATTCACGATGGGCTGCGTAGAAAGCCGTGATGTGGTGGAGGGTATGGATAAGTGTTATGACAGCGAAAAGCCCGCCCACGAAGTGACCCTCAATGCCTTCAAAATGGCAAAAACCGAAGTGACCTTTGATCAATGGGATGCCTGTGAAAAAGCCAAAGCTTGTCCTCATGCCGAAGATCAGGGCTGGGGGAGAGGTAATCGCCCGGTGATCAATGTCAGTTGGGATGACATTACCCAGAAATACATTCCGTGGTTGAGTCAGGAAACGGGTAAGCATTATCGTTTGCCAACCGAAGCGGAATGGGAATATGCGGCGCGTGGTGGTGCAGATACCGCTTATCCTTGGGGTAATGCTATCGGTAAAGGGAATGCTAACTGTGACAATAGTTCGTGTGGAGACAAGTTTGAGTATACCGCGCCTGTCGGGAGTTTTGCCGCGAATGGCTATGGTCTTAATGACATGAATGGGAATGTGTGGGAATGGGTAGAGGACAGTTGGCACAGTGATTATAAAGGTGCGCCAGCGGATGGTAGTGCTTGGGAATCTGGCGGTAGCGCCTCCGGCGTGTTGCGTGGTGGCTCATGGTACGGCGGTGCGCAGGATGTGCGTTCCGCTAACCGCAGCGACGGCACGCCGGATAATCGGTACTACGGCATCGGGTTCCGCCTCGCCTCAGGTCAATAAGCCGCTACTCAGGGCGTAGCATAGGCAGCGAGCCGGAGGCGGCTCTTGTGGCGCGGGCAGCGTAGCCGAAGTCAGGCGCGTTGCGGGCAGCGCCAGACTTTGGTGGAGCAGACCGAGCCACTCTTCGGGGTGCAGGGGTTTACCCCTGCGCGGCGCATTTTTTAGCAATTATCAACTTATTTTTCCCATGGAAGGGAGAGGTTATGAAATTACAGTTTTTCAGCGTGGATGCGCTGGAGCCTGACAGCGATCAGGACGTGATCGACGATTTCTGCACCCGGCATCGGCTGGTGTCAGTGGACAAACGCTTTGTCGAGCGCGGGGATTTCTGCTATTGGTCAGTGTGCGTGACCTATCTGGAGCCATCATCCTCATCCAGCAAACCCACAAAAGCCGTCGATAAACGCGGGCAGGTCGATTACCGCGAAATTCTGGTGGCAGAAGATTTCGCTATCTACGCCAAATTGCGGGACTTGCGCAAAACCATCTCCGAAGCCGAAAATGCCCCGGTTTATGCCATCTTTTCCAACGCCCAAATGGCAGATATGGTGACAAACCGTGCCACTTCGCTAACCGCCTTGGGGGAGGTATTTGCGTGAGAATTTATATGCGGTCGCCCTGAGGCAGCGCCGAACGCTTGCCGGTGGGGTTTTTTCCTGTGCTATCATTATCCCATACAGCCACGCAGGAAAAACCATGAAAATCCCCTATGGCATCAGCAATTTCAAAGATATGATCACTGGCGGCTACGCCTACATCGACAAGACAGCTTACATCGCCACGTTGGAAGACGCGGGCAAATACCAGATCCTGCTACGCCCACGCCGCTTCGGCAAGAGTCTGATGCTTTCGACACTGTGGCATTATTATGACGTGTTCTACCGCCCCGAATTCAACACACTGTTTGGTCAGCTACACATCGGGCAGCACCCGACCCCACTCAACAGCAGCTATCAAGTATTGTTCATGGAGTTCAGCGGGATTGGCGGCGAAGGCAGTGGGCGCGGGCAGATTTATCAGGATTTTGACCGTGAAGTTGCCAATTCCCTGAAGCGATTTCTGCAACGCTATGCTTATCCTGATGAAACATTGGCTGTCATCGAGGCTGAGCCATCACCCCAAAGCAAGATGAAAGCATTCTGGCGTTTGGTGGAAGGGCAAAAAATCCTGCTGTTGATTGATGAGTACGACCACTTCGCCAATACCATTTTGTCGCGAGACCTTACGCTATTTCAGGATGTGGTTGGCAAGGGCGGCTTCGTGCGCAGTTTTTACGAAACCATCAAAACCGCCACGCTGACAGGCACGCTAGACCGCCTGTTCATCACGGGCGTGACCCCGCTGATGCTCGACAGCATGACCAGCGGTTTCAACATTGGCGAAAACATTTCCCTACACGAAGACTTCAACAGTGCCATAGGCTTCACCGAAACCGAAGTAGCAAGCCTGCAACAACCCCTTGTGAAGGCTTGCCAACTTGATGCCGATGTACTGCTGGCAGATGTGAGGCGTTGGTACAATGGCTACCGTTTCCATGCCCAAGCGGAGGAAACGGTTTATAACCCCAATATGGTGCTGTATTTCCTGAAACATTTTCGTGTTAAAGATTGCAGCTATCCCGAACAAATGTTGGATGAAAACATCGCCTCTGACTACAGCAAAATCATGGGGATGTTCGGTATCGGCAACCGTGATACCAATTTTGCCGTCTTGGATGAAATTATCAATACAGGTGAAGTGACCGCGATGCAACGCCGCAAGTTTGATTTTGACAAAGGCTTTGATCGTGATGATTTCATCAGCCTGCTGGCCTACATGGGGTTTGTGTCATTACAGCGAAAAACCTTCTCCGGTGAAGTGTTCCGAATCCCCAACCATGCCATACAGGAGTTGTACTTCCACTATTTCAAAGTCGAGTTGGAACGCCGTAATCAAATCAGCATTCCCGGCAACACCCTGTTGCAGGCGGTAGAAGCCTTGGCTCTGCATGATGACATCCAACCACTGGTAACGGAAATGCAGCGGGTACTGCAAGTGCTGTCCAACCGTGATTTCAGTAATATGGACGAAAAACACGTTAAAACCTTGGCGTTGACCTTGCTGTACCAATCGTCGGTGTATTTCATCCAAAGCGAGCGGGAAATGAACCACAAATATCCCGACATCCTGTTACTGGAGCGTAGCCCTTATGAGGTCGAGTATCAGCACCTGATCGAGTTGAAATACGCTAAACGGGGCGATGGCAACAAAGGTTGGGAAGCCAAGCGGCAGGAAGGCATTACACAAGTACAAGGCTATTTGCAGTTACCAGAGGTTGCCGCTTTGCCTAAACTCAGCGCATGGGTGCTACTGGCGGATGGGGAGCGCGTTGAGGCTATACGGGTCACTGGCAAGTGAGATAAGCCCGTTGCCTGAGCGTAGCCGAAGGCAACTACGCTTCCTGCATAAACGCCCAATCAATATTCAATTCCGGGAACAAGCCCACGGTGAGCGGCTCTTCCATCCCGAACATGCGCGGCAAGCCATATTGCCCGTCGTCCTTGAGCGTATACACCATCACCCAGACTCATGGTTATGCTCCTTCTGCCTGCTGTTGCTCCAGCCACGCCAACACGTCGTCAATCTTAACCCGCTCGTAAATGGCTTCGACGGGCAAGGAGGCATTGACCGATTCCAGCACCACCTCATCCCCCAAGAAGTAATAGGATGATTGCCAACTGGCACTACGGCGTTGCACTTCGATTTCCGCAAAATCCTGCTCAATCAGCACATATTCCAACAGGCTGGGGATGGCGAGGTATTCCAGACGTTTTTCGCCTTTGTCTTTTTTGCGGGTGCTTTTGGACAGCACTTCGATGATGAGTATCGGGCTTTCTAGGACGCGCTCATCTTCCGACGGGTCATCGTCACAAACCACCACGACATCAGGGTAGCGGAAGCGTTTACCCAGTGTTTTTACCAGCATGTCTCCGCTGAGGGGTTCGCAAGGTTGGTGGCGTAAATGATTCCACAAGAGTGATGACATATTGCGGACAATCTTGTTGTGGTTGATCTTTGCGCCAGCCCTTGCATAGACCTGACCTTCCACATACTCATGTTTGATTTCACTGATTTCTTCACCTGCCAGATAATTTTCTACTGAAAGGTAATCGAATTTTTCTGCCACTGCTGCCATAACGTCACCCGCTGATCAGGTTGCGTGGCAAACCCCGTCCTTCAGGTCGAGGAGGATAGCGCGGGTGGCGAAGCCGCCCTATGTTCGGTAGTTTTGTCGGATAATCCGCGCAGTTTAACGCAGAATACCCACTCAAGCCGCTCTTGTTTAGCTACACTCCGCAGATGCAACGACACCAAGCCTTCAAATACGAACTCATGCCCAATGGTGAAACACAGCGTCAACTACGCCGTTTTGCGGGGTCATGCCGCTTCGTTTACAACAAGGCATTAGCGTTACAGCAAGCCAGCCATGAAGCGGGTGAAAAATTCATCGGTTACGTGGCAATGGCAAAACACCTGACGGCATGGCGCAATGGGGAAGAAACGCCGTGGCTGAAAGATGCCCCGGTTCACCCCCTGCAACACGCCCTCAAAGACCTCGATAAAGCCTACCAAAACTTCTTTGCGAAACGTGCTGATTTCCCCCGCTTCAAGCGTAAAGGCAGCGGTGACAGCTTCCGTTATCCTGACCCCAAACAAATCAAGCTCGACCCAGGCAATAGCCGACTTTTCTTGCCGAAACTGGGCTGGATACGCTACCGCAACAGCCGCGATGTGCTGGGAGAACTACGCAATGTCACGGTTTCCAGCAAAGGCGGGAAATGGTTTGTCAGCATCCAAACCCAGCGGGAAGTGGAATTGCCAGCCACACCCGCAACCACTGCTATCGGTATTGACCTTGGTATAGCGCGTTTTGCGACGCTCTCCGATGGCACATGGATGGAATCGCGTAACAGCTTCAAGAGCAAACAAGCCAAACTCGCCAAATACCAACGGCGCATGGCGCACAAACAGAAATTCAGCAACAACTGGAAAAAGGCACAAGCCAACGTCCAAAAAATTCACACGCAAATCGCCAATGCCCGCCGCGATTTCCTGCACAAGGCGACGACCACGCTCAGCCAAAACCACGCGTTCGTGTTCATCGAAGATTTGCAGGTCGGTAATATGTCGAAGTCAGCGGCAGGCACAGCAGAAAACCCTGGCAAGAACGTTGCCCAGAAATCTGGCTTAAACAAAGCCATTCTCGATCAAGGTTGGGGCGAATTTCGACGGCAACTCGACTACAAAATGGCATGGAAAGGCGGCATGTTGTTCACTGTGCCACCGCATTACACCAGTCAGGAATGCCCCGAATGTCACCATGTAGCGGCGGACAATCGTCAGACGCAAGCGCGGTTTGTGTGTGTGGAATGTCACTATGAAAATCACGCCGATCATGTCGGCGCGATCAATGTTTTAGAGCGGGGATACCGCTTGTTAGCCTGTGGAGATGCGGCCTTAAGCCGCTCGATGAAGCAGGAACCCGCCGAAGTCAGTCAGCTATCTAGTGTCTGACCGAAAAAGCCTTCCTGCCGCCACGAGTGCCCAATTTTAGTCCATGCAGCCGTTTTCCCCGCCACCTTCTGGCAAGCACGAGGGTAAAACGCTGGGTTTCAAGGCATGGCTGGCAGCGCAGGCTTGCCTTCGGTGCAGGGGCTGCCCTGCCTTCCCGGCATTTTCCCTCATCGGTCGGCGTTGTGGGGTGGTTCAGGCGGCTTGGCGCTGTCGTCGGCGTTCATCCTTCTGCAAGGCCTCCAACGCCCTGGCCTGTAAAATGGCCCCGACCTTTTGCAGGTTCCTGCCCACCACCGCCAGTGCCACATAGCGCTTGAAGCGTTCCAGCCCCCGGTCGGGGCAATAGTCCAGCCCATGGACTTCCAGTGCGTTGATGCCGGATTCCACCGCTGAGTGCTGGCGTCTGGCCTGGACAAACGCCGGGTCGGTTTCACGGGCAGTGTCCGCCTGGCTCCAGCGGCCTTTTTCGGCAACACCACCCGGTCGAGCAGTTCGGCCAGTTCGCGCTGGTCTGCCGGTGAGTGGAACCCCTTGTCAAAGCTGCACGCGCTCAGGGAGGGGAACAGCGCTTTGGCTTGCTTAACCATGGTCACGGCAATCTCACTGTCGGGGCAGTGTTGCATCACTTGGTGGTGGAGGATGAAGCCGTCAGCCGATTCCATCACGCACACGTTCAGGCCCAGCTCCACCGGCACACCGGCTTTGCCCTTGCTGAGCCATTCGCTGTAATCCTCGAAGAGGGAGAAGATCTTGTCGCCGTGGGGGATGGTTTCCCCGTCCAGCACCCGCCGCCGCACCAGGTCAACCTGATGCCACCCGTACCCCAGCCAGCGCTGGAGGTCGTTGCCCGACCGGCTGTCCAGCAGGCTGAGGGGCAGGTCAGCCACCGTTTCCTCCACTTTCGACAACAGCGCGGCGCACAGGCCCAGGTAGGTGTGGTGGGCGTCACGGATGGCCTGTTGCCGGGTGGCCTGCTTGTCCGGGTCTTGGGAGCTGGAGTGCTTGAGCTTCTGCGCATGACGGCAGGCTTTCTTCACCTGGCGGAGATTGTACTGCCATTGCCGCCAGCGGCTGTCGCCGTGCCCTTCACACCAATCGGCCACCGTGCGCACCGAACAACGCACCGCGTCGTACAACAGGTTGATGTCGGTCGGGTAGTGGATGTTGCTTTCCACCACGAAGGAGTCACAACGGGCGCTCAGCGGCGCGGCTTTTTTTTTAGCAGCTTGTGACCGGCCTCCACCACCAACTGGTTGATGCGTTGCAGGCTGGCTTCGTCCACCAGAGCGGCGTTGTCCTTGACCGTTTGCAGCTTGTACTCATCGTCATCATCCCAGAAACCATGCCCCAGCATCTGACGGATGCTGCGGTGCTGGTTCGCCATCTCCAGCAGCCGGTCATAGTCCCAGTTCAGGTTCACCCGCAATGTCGCCAGCACCAGCGCATTCCACAGATCCATGCCGGGGCGTCCACGGCTGGCGTCCACCTCCGCCGGAACCCGCTTTTCCAGCACCGCAAACACCGCCTCACGCAGTTCGTCTGTCACATAAATGTATTGCAGCCCTTGCAACACCTGCGGGATGTCGTCCCGCGAACGTGGGTTGAAGGTCAGCCTGCCGATGTCAGCGTGACCCAGGCGAAGTTGGCGGGCGATCACTTCACGCATCGTGTGTCTCCTGCGAAGTTTGGCGGATGGATGCCCTATTTTGCCCTATTTTGGGCGCTTTTGCAGCTTTCTGGCCTGCTTCCGGGAAATCTTAGGGCAAGGAAAACGGGCGTAGCATCTTGATCGGAAAAGGGTTTTAGGGTTTCCGGTCAGACACTATCTAGCTGAATGCAGTAGGAATCTCCTTCCTTTAGGGAGGGGAGGATGTCAAGTTAGCATAGCAGGTGTCTAGCTTTGGAAAAACTGCGTCGCTGTCTCGCCATCCGGCTGCTGCAACCAGCGTTGAGTCAGCGCTTCCACCCGTTCCGGGTACTTCGCCACCACTTCCCGCGCTGCCATCTGCACCGCTGGCAACCAATGCTGATCGCGCAACAAACTGGCAATCCGTAGCCGTACATCGCCGGTCTGGCGTGTGCCTAGCACTTCGCCGGGGCCGCGTAATTCCAGGTCAATATCTGCAATCACGAAACCGTCGGTGCTGTTGCGCATCGCATCCAGCCGTTTACGCGCCGTTTTGCCGAGTGGGTGCTGGTAAAGCAGCACGCAACTGCTGGCGGTACTGCCGCGTCCGACCCGTCCGCGTAGCTGGTGCAATTGTGATAGGCCGAAGCGTTCCGCGTTTTCGATGATCATCAGCGAAGCGTTCGGCACATCCACCCCGACTTCAATGACGGTGGTGGCGACCAGTAGCTGGATTTCCCCCAACTTGAACTGGCGCATAATGCTTTCCTTTTCGGAACCGTGCAGCCGCCCGTGTACCAGCCCGACTTCGACGTGGGGCAGGCGTTCGCGCAATAAGGTAGCGGTGGCTTCCGCTGTTTCGCATTGCAGGGTTTCGGACTCTTCGATCAGGGTGCAAACCCAGTAGGCTTGGCGGCCTTCGCGGCAGGCATCGGCAATGCGTTCAATCACGTCATCGCGGCGTTCGTTGTTGAGCGCGACAGTCGTAATCGGGGTGCGCCCCGGCGGTAATTCGTCGATCACCGAATAATCGAGATCGCCGTAAGCGGTCATCGCCAAGGTGCGCGGGATCGGTGTCGCAGTCATCACCAATTGGTGCGGGTAGTTGTCGCCCTGCTTGCCCTTTTCGCGCAGCGACATGCGTTGATGCACGCCGAAACGGTGCTGTTCGTCGATAATAATCAGCCCCAGTTGCAGGAATTCAACCGTGCGTTGGAACAGCGCGTGTGTACCAACCGCGATATGCCCGATACCCAGCAGCAGGTTTTCCACCTTGCGGCGGCGTTGGCGCGGAGTTTGACCGCCGGAAATGTACACAGTTTCCACCCCCAACGGTTCCAGCCAGTGGGTCAGGTTTTGGTAATGTTGTTCCGCCAGCAATTCGGTGGGTGCCATCAACGCCACTTGATAGCCGTTGGCAATCGCGTGCAAGGCTGCGGCGACTGCCACCAGTGTTTTGCCCGAACCCACATCGCCTTGTACCAGTCGATTCATGGGCACGGCTTGTTGCAGGTCGTTGGTAATTTCACTGATCACCCGGTTTTGAGCATCAGTGGGGGCAAAGGGCAGGGCGCGGCGCAGTTTTACCCAGTAGTGATTGCTTTCCGGCAAGGATGGGGCTTGCACTTGCTTGAGTTCGTGCCGAGCTTGCTGCACCGCGAGTTGGTGGGTGAGCAGTTCCTCAAAAATCAGGCGGTGGGGGTGCATTCCTTCGATGGTTGAACCAGACGGCGGCGTATGCAAGGTGCGTAATTCGTGTGCCAGTGGCGGAAAGCGGTGTTCTCTGACCACGCTTTCTGGCAGCAAATCTGGCAATTCATCCACATGTTCCAGCGCCAGATCAATCAGGCGGCGCAAGCTGCGTTGCTGCAAGCCTTCGGTGGTGGGGTAAGTCGGTGTCAGGGTATTCGCAATCGGTTCGGGGTCATCGGCTTTGAGGTAATGGTATTCGGGGTGCGCCATTTCCAGCTTGAAACCAGATTGGCGCACTTCACCAAAGCAGCGCAGCAATACGCCGGGGCGCAGGCTGTATTTCTGGGCGGAGGTGAAGTGGAAGAAGCGTAAGGTAAGAATGCCGCTACCGTCGTTAAGGTGGCACAGCAGCATGGTGCGCCCGCGTTGCACCACTTCGGTGGAAATAATTTCACCTTCGACCAGCACTTCCTGCCCGACTTTCAGGTCGGCGATGGGGTAAATGCGGGTACGGTCTTGATAGCGCAGCGGCAGGTGAAACAGCAGGTCAGCGACCCGCAAGATGCCCAGCCGCGCCAGCTTTTCCGCCAAGGCATCACCGACACCGCGTAGGGCAGTGACAGGTTGTTGCAGGAAATCGGGGTGGCTCAGTTCACTCATGCTTAGAGTGTACTAAAAGAAACCCCTCGCGGCTTCCTTTCAACACATGATATAGGTCAGATAAGCGGATTTCCTGCGGAGTAGAATGGGCGGAAAACTCAATACCAAAAAGGAGTCAACGTGCATACCACCCAAGACATCAGAAACATTGTCTTCACCGGACATACAGGTTCTGGCAAAACCAGCCTGATCGAAGCCTTGCTGTTTCAGGCAGGTGAAACCACTCAAGCAGGTGACATTGAAAAAGGCAGTACCGTCACTGACTTTGACCCGCTGGAACAAGAACATCAGCATTCCCTGTACTTGTCAGTGGCCACGGCTCACCATGCCGGTTGCCATATCAACCTGATTGACACCCCGGGATACCCCGACTTTCAGGGGCAGGTGCAAACTGCCCTGTCAGCCGCTGATACGGTCGTGGTGGTCATCAATGCCTCGGCTGGTATTGAGCCAATGAGCCGCAAAATCATGGAGTGGGTCAGCCATCAGCGTTTGCCCTGCATGGTGGTGATCAACCGGATTGACGCAGCCCCTGAAAAACTGGAAAAGCGCCTTCAGGAAATTACCGATGTATTCGGTCGAGAATGCCTGCCGCTGGAACTGCCCGTCAACCACGCTGCGCAAGTGGTTGACGTGTATGATCATGAATCAGGCACGGCGGACTTTTCTTCGGTAGAGGCAGCCCATACTTCACTGATAGAGCAGGTGGTGGAAGCGAATGAAGCCGCCATGGAACATTATCTGGAAGAGGGTGAGGTGCCTGCCGAGGAGTTGCATGAAGCCTTTGAACAGGCATTGCGTGAAAACCATCTGGTACCGGTCTGCTTCACCTCCGCCAAGACGGGCGCAGGCATTGCTGAACTGCTGGATATACTCGCCAAACTTGCGCCCAATCCTTTAGAAGCCACCCCGCATCCGTTTATCCGCCACCAAGGCGAGAAAACCGTGGCAACGTGGGCTGTTCCCGACTTGGACAAACCCTTGCTGGCGCATGTTTTTCATGTGGAATTTGACCCGTTTGTTGGCAAACTGGCGTTGTTGCGGGTGCATCAGGGCAGCTTGAAGCTGGGCAGTCAGGTATTAGTGGGTGCGGAAGGTAAGCCCGTCAAAATCGGTCATCTGTATCGCTTGCAGGGTAAAGAGCGCATCCCTGTTCAGCAGGCCGTAGCGGGCGATATTTGCGCCGTCGCCAAGATCAATGAAATCGAGCCAGACACCATTTTGCATGAACGCCATGAAGATGATGGTGTCGAGCTGTCTGGCATGACGCTGCCAACGCCACTGGTTGGCTTTGCGCTGCGTGCCAAAAAACGTGGTGATGAACAGAAGCTGTCGGATGTGCTGCATAAGTTGGTCGCTGAAGACCCCTGTTTGCGGATTGAATACGACACGGCAGCCAATGAAACCGTGCTGCGGGGCTTGGGTGATTTGCATCTGCGCATCGCGCTGGAACGCATGGATAAGCAATATCATGTGGAAGTGGATGCCGCCCCGCCCCGGATTCCTTACCGAGAAACCATCACTCAATCGGTGCAGGCTCAATACCGTCACAAAAAACAAAGCGGTGGGGCAGGGCAATTCGGCGAAGTGCAGCTTGAAGTGGAACCTCTGGAACGCGGGGCGGGGTTTGAATTCGTCAGCCGCATTGTGGGTGGGGCAATTTCTGGCTCATTAGTCCCGGCGGTGGAAAAAGGTGTACGTCAGGTTCTGGCCTCCGGTGCGATTAGCGGACACCCGCTCATGGATCTGCGGGTAACGCTGCTGGATGGCAAAATGCATTCCGTCGATTCCAAAGAGATTGCCTTCGTGGTGGCAGGGCGCAAGGCGTTCATGCAGGCTGTTGCCGAAGCCCGCCCGATCATTCTGGAGCCGGTAGTTGATCTGGAAGTGACGGTTCCCGCCGCCGCAATGGGCGATATTTCCGGCGATTTGGCGACCAGACGTGCCCAGATTCACCATGCGCAAGCTGATGAAACGGGTGTCAATATGGTCATACAGGCCAAAGTGCCGTTGGCAGAGTTGGAGGATTATGCCTCCCGCCTGAATTCCCTGACAGCGGGTGAAGGTAGCTGGGCTATCCAGTTCAGTCACTATGAGCCAACGACGGCAAAGACCCAACAGGTACTGATGGCGCAGTACAAGGCAGCCGACGACTGAGCAGCACTGAGCGCACCTGACAGAGGGAAAAAGGAGAGACATGGCGCTTCATCTCTTGAAGCGCAATGCCTCTGGATACGGGAACACATCTTCGTATTGACCCTCCTTGATCTTGTCCTGCTTTTCCTTCCAGTAACGCGCATCCAGCAAATTCCGGTGATATTTGAGGAAGCTTTTGCGGATTTTGGGCGTAGACAGCAGGAACGTACCGAATTCTTCCGGGAACACGTCGTTGGGTTCCACCGAATACCACGGTTCGGAGCGGAATTCATCTTCCGGGAAGCGCGGCGGCGGAATCTTGCGGAAGTTGCATTCGGTCATGTAGCTGATTTCGTCGTAATCGTAGAACACCACTCGCCCTTGTTGCGTGACCCCGAAGTTTTTGTAGAGGAAATCGCCGGGGAAAATATTCGCGCCTGCCAATTGCTTGATGGCGTTGCCGTAGTCTTCGATGACCCGTTCCAGAATCTCATCGTCGGCGGTTTCGATGAAAATATTCAGCGGGATCATGCGGCGTTCCAGATAGATGTGCCGGAAGATGATTTTGTCACCGTCGAAGCTGATGCTGCTGTCACAGGTTTCGATCAATTCCTGCAACAGCTCGGGGATAAAACGCTCCACCGGCAGGGCGACGTTGGAATATTCCAGCATATCCGCCATGCGGCCTACGCGGTCGTGACGTTTGACCAGATGGTATTTTTCCTCGACTTGTTGGCGGGTGAATTCCTTTTGTGGCGCGAACTTGTCCTTGATGATTTTGAACACGTAGGGGTAGGAGGGCAGGGTGAAGACCATCATCACCATGCCGCGTATCCCCGGTGCGACCACGAATTCGTCGCTGGAATGGCGCAAGTGGTGCAAAAAATCGCGGTAAAACGCGGATTTGCCCTGTTTGTGTAAGCCAATCGCCGAATACAGTTCCGAAGTATCACGGCGCGGCAACAATTGTTGCAGGAAGGAAACCACCGCCGACGGCACTTGGTGTTCCATCATGAAATACGCCTGCGAGTAGCTGAAGACAACCGAAAGCTGCTTTTCCCCCCACACCAACGCGTCGATGTACAAGCCACCCTGTTCATTGTTGAGGATAGGCAGGGCAAAGGCGGTGTCATCCCGCCCGTTGATCATGCGCCCGACCAGATACGCCGCTTTGTTACGGAAAAACGGGTGGCGGATCACGGAAATCTGGAAATTCAGTTGTGCCTTGCGGTTGGCCTTACCGGGGTAGTTTTGGACGATGGCGCGGTAAATATTGCGCAGGTCGCGTCCCAGATTTTCAAACGGCAGCACAAACCCGGCATTTTTCAAGATATTGACGATGGATTCACGCAAGCCAATCGTGCCGGGGTAATAACTCACGTAGCTGGTTTCTTCGGAATCAATGTATTCGGTGGAAATGGAGCTGCGTACAAAGATGAAGTCATTGGTGTAGTACTGGCGTGGAAACTGGCGGCAAAACACGGAGGTGTAGAAAGTTTCGGCCAATTCTGGCTGCTGGTGATCCAGCAATAAGCGCATGTAACAGTGTTTGATTTCACGCCATAACTGGGGGTCGAGCGTTTTGATTTCATACAAGTCGCGAATCAGGGCAATGGTTTCTTTGACGCGATGATCGTAAAGCATGATGCGTTCGCGGGACGCCAGTTGCACTGCCCGCCACTCGGCCTCTTCGAAGCGTTGCCGCGCACCCGCCGTGATTCGCTGGAAAATCTCAAAGTGGCGGTTGAAACCTTGCACAATGGTGGTGGCGATGCCACGCGCAAGCTGATTGATGTGCAGCGACTGTTCTGACATAGCCAACGGATTCCAACGAAGCCAAAAAGTGACAGTGATGTTACAGGAATGTTTATGTGCGTCGCAACAAAAGCATTAAACCAATGACATAGGTATCACCCTCACTCTTAATTGTCGACAATTTACGTTTTTATATACGGATTTTGTGGCTTATAACGCCTATACTAGATAAAATTGTAAGACAATATTGCTAGGAGGAATGAATTTATATGAATAATGAAACACCCAAGGTCATTTACACCCTGACGGATGAAGCGCCGCTGCTGGCGACGTGTTCTTTACTGCCGATTATCCGTACCTTTGCCTCTGGCGCTGGTATTGAAATCACCAAAAACGATCTGTCGCTGCCTGCACGTACCCTCGTAGAGTTCGCTGACTACCTGACAGAAGCGCAGCAAGTCTCTGACGATCTGGGGATACTGGCGCAACTCACGCAAGAACCGGATAGCAATATTGTCAAGCTGCCCAATATCAGCGCGTCTGTGCCGCAATTGATAGAGACAGTCAAAGAACTGCAAGCCGCAGGCTACCCACTGCCAAATTACCCCGAAGACCCGCAAACAGAAGAAGACAAAGCACTGCTGCGCCGTTACGCCAAAGTGCTGGGAAGTGCGGTAAACCCTGTGCTGCGTGAAGGCAACTCGGATCGTCGCGTACCCGCTGCCGTCAAGCGTTACGCCCAAACGTATCCGCATGAAATGAAAGCATGGAGCCAAGCATCACAGACGCACGTGTCGCACATGCATCACGGTGATTTCTATAGCAGTGAAAAATGCCTGACGCTGGATCGTGCCTGCGATGTCAGCATGGATCTGGTGACTAACAGCGGCAAGACTATCGTGCTCAAGCCGAAAGTGTCCCTGCTGGAAGGCGAAATCATCGACAGCATGTTCATGAGCAAAAAAGCCCTGTGCGAGTTCTATGAACAGCAGATCGATGACGCGAAGGAAACCGGCGTCATGTTCTCGCTGCACGTAAAAGCCACCATGATGAAAGTTTCGCACCCGATTGTATTCGGCCACTGCGTCAAGATTTTCTATCAAGAACTGTTTGAAAAACACGCGCAGTTGTTCAAGGAATTGGGCGTTAACCCGAACAACGGCATGAGCAGCGTGTATGAAAAGATTGCCACGTTGCCAACCTCGTTGCGTGAAGAAATTGAGCGGGATATTCATGCCTGCTACGAACATCGCCCGGAACTGGCGATGGTGGATTCCGCTAAAGGCATATCCAACCTGCATTCCCCCAACCATGTCATCGTGGATGCCTCTATGCCTGCGATGATCCGCAATGGTGGCAAAATGTATGGCCCAGCCGGTAAGTTGAAAGATACTAAAGCGGTAATGCCGGAAAGTACCTTTGCGCGTATTTATCAGGAAATCATTAACTTCTGTAAAACCCACGGTTCTTTCGACCCCAGAACGCTGGGTTCTGTGCCAAACGTCGGTTTGATGGCACAAAAAGCCGAAGAATACGGTTCGCATGACAAGACCTTTGAAATTCCAGAAGATGGTGTGGCGCGGATTGTAGACGATCAAGGCAAGGTGCTGATCGAGCAAACCGTGGAAGCGGGCGACATCTGGCGCATGTGCCAGACCAAAGATCTGCCGATACGTGACTGGGTAGGTCTGGCGGTCAGACGGGCGCGTGAATCACAATTGCCCACCGTGTTCTGGTTGGATGAATACCGCCCACATGAGAATGAGTTGATCAAGAAGGTTAAAACCTACCTGAAAGAGTACGACCTGACAGGTGTCGATATTTGCATTATGTCACCCCTGCGCGGAATGCGTTTCAGTCTGGAACGGATTATTCGTGGCAAGAGCACGATTTCTGTGACCGGCAATATTTTGCGCGACTACCTGACTGACCTGTTCCCGATTATGGAAGTGGGAACCAGCGCCAAAATGTTGTCTGTTGTACCGTTGATGAAAGGCGGCGGTTTGTATGAAACCGGGGCGGGTGGTACTGCGCCGATATTGGTGAAGCAATTGCTGGAAGAGAACCACCTAAGCTGGGATTCCTTAGGGGAGTTTCTGGCACTGACGGTTTCCTTTGAGCAGGTGGCCAGACAATACGGCAGCAATAAAGCCAAAGTGCTGTCTGAAACGCTGGATGAGGCTGTCGGCAATGTGTTGTTAAACGATAAGTCACCGAAGCCGCGCACCGGCGAGTTGGACACACGTGGCAACCACTTCTATCTGGCGATGTATTGGGCACAAGCGCTCGCTAAGCAAACTGAAGAGCCTGAAATGGCGGAGCATTTTGGCAAGCTGGCCAACGTTCTCACGGAAAACGAAGATAAAATCATTGCAGAAATCAGCAGCGTGCAAGGGCAGCCGGTTGATATTGGCGGTCATTTCTTCGCCGATTCTGCCTTGACTAAAGCGGTGATGCGCCCAAGTGCTACCTTCACGAATGCCATTATGGCAGCACGTATGCCGGGCTTTAGTGCGGCGGAGATGGACGTTCCTCACTGACACCCTGTGTCAACCAGCGGATGACGCCCTCTCCGGCCTCTCGTCCGCTGGCGAAACACGCCGTCAGGAGATAGCCTCCTGTCGGCGCTTCCCAATCGAGCATTTCCCCTGCACAAAAGACTCCCGGTAATTGTCTTAACATCAGATTGCTATCCAGCGCTGCAAACGGCACGCCGCCAGCGGTGCTGATGGCTTCGTCAATCGGCGTGGTTGCGGTCACGGTGAGCGGAATCGCTTTCAAGGTTGATGCCAGCAGTGGAATGTTCTGCCAGTGTGCTTTATCCAGCGTTTCAAACAGCAGTGCCGTTTTCACACCATCCAGCTTGAAACGGCTTTTCAGAAAATTGCCCAGCGTTTTGTTAGCCGGTTTGGTTTGCAAGGCGGCTGCGATATGTGCGTGGTCGTGGTTGGGCAGTAAATCCAGATAAAATGTGGCTGAGCCGTGTAAGTCGAGGCTGTCGCGCAAGCGGGCAGAAAACGCGTAGATCAGGCTGCCTTCCACCCCGCGTTCCGTCACGATCATTTCACCCTTGCGGGTTTCGGTGTACCCAGTAAGGTCGGTGAAGCTGAGGCTGACGGATTTCAGCGGCGCACCTGCGAAACGGCTGCGGAGGTGTTCGCTCCATGCGCACAGGAAGCCGCAGTTGGCAGGTTTCAGGGGGGCGATGGGGATGTTGCAGGCTTCGAGTAGCGGAACCCATGCGCCGTCGCTGCCGAGTTTTTTCCAGCTTCCGCCGCCGAGGGCAAGGATGAGGGGGAGGCTAGGCGAGGTTACGTTGCCTGCTGGTGTTTCAAACACGAGTTGCCCTTGTGCATCCCAACCCATCCAGCGGTGACGCGGGTGTATTCGCAGCCCATTGCGCTTCAGGCGTGCCAGCCATGCGCGTAACAGCGGCGCGGCTTTCATCTCTTTGGGAAACACGCGCCCCGATGTGCCAACGAAGGTTTCCACCCCCAATTCGGCGCACCATGCCCGTAATGCATCCGCCCCGAAGGTTGCCAACAGCGGCTGCAATTCGGCTTGGCGTTCGGCATAGCGGCTGCAAAACGCGGCGAAGGGTTCGGAATGGGTGATGTTCAACCCACCGATCCCCGCCAGCAAGAACTTGCGCCCCAGCGTGGGCATGGCGTCATACAAATCCACCACGAAGCCTGCGTTGGTAAGCTGTTCAGCAGCCATCAGCCCGGTGGGACCTCCGCCAATGATAACGACAGATTTCAACTGCGAGTCCCGATGCCTTTGTTGAGTAAATGTAGGCTAAACCCGCCCAGCAGCAAGATAAAGGCCACAATCACCGCGTAACTGACCCAGATGGACATATCCGATGTGCCCAAGATGCCGTAACGGAAGCCGTTCACCATGTACAGTACCGGGTTCAACAAGGACGCGTTTTGCCAAAAAGGTGGCAACATCGCAATCGAGTAAAATATCCCGCCCAAATAAGTCAGCGGTGTCAGCACAAAGGTGGGCACGATGGTGATGTCGTCGAAACTTTTCGCGTACACCGCATTGATCAAGCCTGCCAGTGAAAACAGCATGGAAGTCAGCAGCACAATGGTAAAGGTGACGAAAATATGTTGTACGTTCAATGAGCTGAAAAACAACGATACCAGTGTAACTGCCAAGCCCACGGCCAAGCCACGTGCTACCCCGCCACTGATAAAGCCTGCCAGAATGATCCAGTTTGGCGTCGGCGACACCAGCATTTCAGCGATATTGCCCTGAAACTTGCTGCCGTAGAACGATGACACCACGTTGGCGTAGGAGTTGGTGATCACGGTCATCATGATCAGCCCCGGTGTGATGAAGTTGATGTAGCTGTGCCCGCCCATGTCACTGATTTGCGAGCCGATCAGGTTGCCGAAAATCACGAAATACAGCGCGGTAGTAATCACCGGTGGGATGATGGTTTGCACCCAGATACGCGAAAACCGCAGCACTTCCTTGACCAGGATGGTGGTGTAGGCTGTCCATTGTTGCTGTGCATTCATTGTTTATTGTTCTCCACCAGATCCATGAAAAGTTGTTCCAGCCGGTTGGTTTTGTTGCGCATACTGTTGACGATGACACCGTGTTCATTGAGGAAGGCGAACACTTTATTAAGCGAATGGTGTTCTTTGTGGAATACGACTTCCAGCGTGGTTGGGTCTTGCAGGGTGAAATGGCACAGGTTGCTGGTCGCGGGGAGTGCTGTCACCGGGCTGGCAAGGTCGAACACGTAGCTTTCGGTATCGAGACGGTTGAGCAGTTTTTTCATGCTGGTGTTTTCGATCAACTCGCCCCGGTCAATGATGCCGATGTTGCGGCACAGGCTTTCGGCCTCTTCCAGATAGTGGGTGGTGAGGATGATGGTGGTGCCTTCGGCATTGAGTTTGCGCAGGAATTCCCACATGGAGCGGCGGATTTCGATGTCGACCCCGGCAGTCGGTTCGTCGAGGATCAGCAGGCGCGGTTGGTGGATCAGGGAACGCGCAATCATCAGGCGACGCTTCATCCCGCCAGAAAGGTTGCGTGCTTGATCGCGGGCTTTGTCCCACAAACCGAGTTGTTTGAGCAGGACTTCGGCACGGGCAAAAGCTTCGGCACGCGGGATGCCGTAATAGCCGCCCTGATTCACCACGATTTCGACAACTGGCTCAAAGATGTTGAAGTTGAATTCCTGCGGCACTAGCCCGATTTGTGCCTTGGCTTGCTCGCGCTGGGTATCGAGGTCGTAGCCGAAAATGCTGACTTTGCCATCTGTCTTGTTCACCAGCGAACTGGCGATGCCGATGGTGGTGGATTTGCCTGCACCATTGGCGCCGAGCAGGGCGAAGAAGTCGCCTTGTTCCACCCGCAAGTCGATGCCTTTGAGGGCGGTAAAGCCGTTGTCATAGGTTTTGCGTAAGCCTTGAATGTCGAGTGCCGTCGTCATAGCGTTTTTCTTGACTGAAATGAAAGCAAAGATGTTAGCACGTATCTCACTTGTGGGGATTTGTTGTGACATAATGCGCGGCATTATGAAACTGTATGACCTCTTGATGATAGGACAATCCAAGCACTGGGCGCACTGGCTGTGGCGTATCCCGTTGCTATTGCTGTTAGCTTTGTGCGTGTGGCTGCTGATTTTCCGCTGGGTGCCGGTGCCGACTTCCGCGTTTATGTTGCGGCAGGATGTGGTGGCGGTCTTTAGTGCGGAAACGTCTTTCGTGCGTCATGACTGGGTGAGTCTGGATCAGATTCCGCGCCAGATGCAAATCGCGGTGATTGCTTCGGAAGATCAGCGTTTCGCCGAGCATTGGGGCATTGATATGGTGGCGACGCAGGCCGCGATTCAGGCGGAAATGCGTGGGCGCGGCAAAGGCGGCGGCAGTACCATTACCCAGCAATTGGCGAAAAACCTGTTCCTGTGGGAAGGCCGCAGTTATGTGCGCAAGGGGCTGGAATGGGGTATTGCCAGCCTGATGGAAGTGTTTTGGTCGAAAGAGCGGATTTTGGAGGTTTACCTGAATACCGCGCAGTTCAGCAAAGCGGATTACGGGGTAGGCGCGGCGAGCCAGAATTTGTTGCGTAAACCCGTGGGGAAGCTGGGCGCGGCGGATGCGGCGTTGCTGGCGGCAGTGTTGCCTGCGCCGAGTAAATACAGCGTGGTAAAACCTTCTGGGTATGTGCGTGCCCGCCAAAGCCGGATCATGCGGCAGATGCGTTCGATTGGCGGGGCGGCGTATTTGCAGCGTTTGGATTGACCTCGGATTTGCCCGTTTTTCCATGCTAAGATGACAACATAAAAAGCTAATAGCAGGAGTTTGGTATGCGCAAACAACGAGTCTTTTACACCTCACCGCTGGATGCTTTGGTTGCAGTGAGTAAGCGCTTGAGCCTTTATGAAAATCAACAGCATATGGATTCAGAAGCCTTTATCGACCGTTACCGTAAGGGGCAATTAGCGGATGATGCTACCTTTGTTGAGTGGTCGAACGACTATCAGCACTATTTAGCTCTTCGTCAACAGTTGGAGAGGGTGCTCCGTGCGGCTGCATGATTTGCTGGAGAAATACCTGAATTCGCTGGAGGTTGCTGTTGCAAAGTTACCCGCATACGCAGAGAGCTACGCCGAAGAAATTCTGACAGCAGAACGGGCAAATGTGCGTATTCGCCTGCGATTCGATAGTGGTTACTTGCTTGAAATCAACGAGGCAGTGGTGGCAGAAGAAAGCACACTTGTCACGTTAGGATACCGCTACCATTTTCAGAATGATGCCAATGTCTTGATGTTTCGTTACGATGACACACCGCATTTTCCGGCATTGCCTACTTTTCCGCATCACAAACACACGCGGGATACTGTCATCGCTCATAACAAGCCAAATTTGCTGGATGTTTTGCAGGAGGCAGCAGGGTGGGTGTAAGCGGTTGATTACCCACTCCAAAAACTCTTACTCTTCTGGATAGAATTGAGAAGCGTGTTCTTCCCAGTTACTTAATCGCTTTATAGCTGTTTTATCTTTGCCATTTGCTGCCACTGTGTACCAGTGATGTGCCAAATTCAAATCTCTTTTAGACCCTCGCCCGTCAAGATAGCAATCGGCTAAATACCGACAGGATTGAGCATGACCTTGTTCCGCAGCGGCTTTGTAGCTGTTGAACGATAATTCATGTTTATTGGCGAGTGAGTAATGTGCGCCAAGTTCGCATTGCGCTGGTGCATAACCTTGTTCAGCAGATTGCTTGATTATTGAAAAGCTAAATTTTTCGTGGTTCATACCGTTGCGCTGTGCTGGTTTGAGGTACTCCATGTAGGCGAGCTTACCAAGGTGATACTGAGCTTCTGCATTTAGTTTATTAGCGGCTGATAACATAAAGGGGATTGCCTGATATTCGTCTTTTTCTGCTCCCCGCCCCGTCAAGTGTGCTTTGCCAGCCGCAACTTGAGCTAAGGTATGTCCTAGATTTGCTGCTTCTACAAACAAGCGGTATGCTTCTTTCAGATTTTTACGTACCCTATTGCCTGTGTCGTATTGACATGCAAGTGTGTACTTGGTTTCTGCTTCATTTTGATGAGGTATGGTTTTATGGTTGTGTATCAGTGGGAATAACGCGAGGTTCTGCGGCGTATGTGGTTGTGCCTTTTCATTCACCATCGTGGTGAGCGCGGGTTGTTCTGTAGTGGGCTTATGCTCAAAATACACTGTCCTGTTTTCACAAACTTTCTTGATCGCTTTCAGAGCTATGGATAAATCACATTCAAACCATTCTTTCCCTGCGTTGACGAAAGCCAGCATGTCATGAGCCAGTTTCTCAACCTGTTTAGGGTTGTCTATGAGTATTTCATATTCGACTTTGTAGGGATGCGGTGCGCCAGTACCAAGTTCGGCAGCGCGTTCTTTTGGGTCTTTGTTCGAGTAGCCAACTTTAATGATACCCGGCATAGCCTTGTTGGAAATGACATAAACCCAGCCCTTCATTTGTTTATCCCCATAAATTCGTTGTGAATAATTCATCAGATTAATGATGGTATCATGAACAACTTGTGCCTAAAACAGGCTTCTCTAATTCGGAGGACAAGAAATGAACGATAAAACACTATTGGTCTACATCGGCACAGCAGAGGACGCGCTACAAGATTTCATGGAAGTCTGGAAAAGCGGCAAACCCGCCAGCCCCGTCAACCGCTTGAGTTTTGAAAGCATGGCTGGCTTCATCAGTCGTGCGCGAGATACCCCTGCCTTTAGGCATGGGGAGGGATAGCGCGTCGGCGACAGCCGACCCTCTTCTCGCTCCTCCGTTTGGTTTGCTATCTTCGGTTGTTGACTCTTCACGAAATATACGATATTTTGTGAATAATGAAAACTAAACGCGCCTACCAATTCCGATTCTACCCAGACCCACAACAAGAAACGTTGCTGGCTCAGACGTTCGGTTGTGTGCGCTACGTTTACAACAGCATCTTGCGTTACCGCACGGATGCCTACTATCAGGCTCAGGAAAAAGTTGGGTACACGAAAGCGAGTTCCCAACTGACTGCCATCAAAAAACTGCCTGAAGCTACTTTCCTGAACGACGTTTCCAGTGTTCCGCTGCAACAATGCTTGAGGAATCAGCAAACGGCGTTCAAAAACTTCTTTGAAGGTCGGGCAAAATACCCTGTCTTCAAATCTAAAAAGCACCGCCAATCGGCTGAATTCACGTACCGCGCGTTCAGCTACCGTGACGGTGAATTGAAACTGGCGAAGTGCGATAAACCGCTGAATATCAAGTGGAGTCAGGCACTTCCGGCTGACCCCACCACGGTTACTGTTTCCAAAGATCAGGCCGGACGCTATTTTGTGTCTTGCTTGTGTGAATTTGAACCCACGCTGTTGCCCGTCACCGATAAAAAGGCAGGCATTGACGTGGGCATCAAGGATTTGTTCGTTACCTCTGACGGTTTTAAATCCGGTAATCCCCGCCACACCGCACAACACGCGGCTAAACTCGCGAAGTACCAACGCCGTCTTGCCAAGAAGACACTCGGCAGCAAGAACCGGTTGAAAGCTAAACGCAAGGTCGCCCGTGTTCACGCGAAAATTTCCGATGACCGTTCGGACAACTTGCACAAGTTGTCCCGCAAACTGATTAACGAGAACCAAGTGGTTTGTGCTGAAAACCTCGCCGTGAAGAACATGATTAAGAACCCAACGTTAGCCAAGCACATTGCGGATGCAAGTTGGGGTGAGTTCACTCGCCAGCTTGCGTACAAAGCTGGCTGGTACGGGAGGACATACGTTGAGATAGGGAGATTCTTCCCGTCCACTAAACGCTGTTCCTGCTGTGGGTTCGTGAAAGAAAACATGCCGCTGGACGTGCGATCGTGGGAGTGCCCCGAATGCGGCACAACCCACGACCGTGACGTGAATGCAGCACGTAACATTTTAGCCGCCGGGCTGGCGGTGTTAGCCTTTGGAGAGAATGTTAGTGGCGATGGCATTTCGGTGTCGTCGTCCTGTTCTCGGTGAATTAGGAATCCCCCGGCTTTAGCCGTGGGGAGTAGTCAAGCGGGCATTCACTCCCAAGCGTTGGGAGTTGTTGGATGTATTAAAGCGGCGCGGCGAGCAAAACATCAACCAATTGGCACAACTGTTAGGGCGCGATTACAAAAATGTGCACACCGACATTCAAACTCTGCATGAATTGGGGCTGGTACAAAAAGACAAAAACGGGCTGGTGTTCGTTCCTTGGGACGAAATAGAAACCCACTTCAAATTGGGGCTGGCTGCCTGATTAAGGCAACATCACCTTCACCGCTTCCGACGGCCTCAACAATTCCTTGGCATTGCGCTTGAAGATAATATCGAGTTCGTAAATCGCGCCTTCCGGCTCAATTCTGACCGCTTCCACGCCTTGGCTGTAAACCTTGCCATTGCGGGAGCCACCATTCATGAGTATTTGCGCGGAAGTACCCACCGGGTAGCGGCGCAACATATCCGCCGTCACCAGTACCCTTGCCAGCATTTGGTCATCCGGCGCGAGGCTGATCAGGGGCTGATCCTGCTTGGCGGCGAAAATGACCGCACCTTGCCAGGCGGTATTGGCAGCAATAACGCCAGAAAATGGCGCTTTGAGTTCGGTGAAGCCCAAGGCGACTTGCGCGGCTTCTTCAGCAGCTTTGGCGGATTCCAGTTCGGTGGTGGCAACAGCCTGTTTGAGTTCGCCATCCTTGAGTTCTTCTTCGGCAATCAGGCCACGGTCAAACAATTCCTGGGTACGGGCTTGTTCACGTTCGGCATCTTCCATGCTGAGTTTGGCGCGGGCAACGCGGGCGCGGGCTTCGAGCAGGCTGGCTTTTTGCTTGCGCTGATCCATGCGTAACAGCAGCTCGTCCTTGTTGACGTGTTGCCCGGCGGTGATGTTGACTTGCTCTACCACGCCATTTTCGACAATGCGCATCTCAACCTTGTGCACCCACTCTAAACGCCCTTTGAGTTCCAGTGCGTGGGCGGGCAGGCTGCACAGCAATAACGCAGGTAAAAGGAGCCGGATGCTTGGCGGAACTGGTCTCATTCGGGCTTTTCCTCTTTCTTTTCGGGTTGCGGCAATGGCCACAGGGGGTTGCCTTGCAGGGCATTGAGTTGGGCAAACGTTAGGGCGCGGCAAAACTGGATTTGTTGTTGTTGCAAGCGGGCTTTGCTTTGCTGAGTCATGGCATCACCCAAATCGGATTTAACCTCCTGTTCGTACAGGGTACGGCTCAGCTCCAGATAGTAGTCGCGCCATGAAATTTCAGACTGGGAACGTGCTTCGGCAACCTTGAAAATATCCAGCCGCAGCAGCAATTCGATGAGTTGCTGGCGTAAGGTCATGTCAATAACCGCGCGTTCATCAGCACTGGCATCATCACGCCTTTCCTTGAGCCATTTGTTGTTTTTCAAGCTGGTTTCGACCAGTTCATCCAACGCTGGCATCGTGGCTGGAAAAGTACCGAAGTTGAGTGGATTGAGGTCACGAGGCAGTGTTTGCGGGTTGTTGATGGCTTGCGCCAACAGCGAACGGGTCAGGCGTTGCGATGCCGTACTGGCAGCGCTTTGCTGGCGCACTATTTGGTATTCGGCATCCAGCTTTGCCACATCCAGCTCGGAGAACTCTTTCAACTCCATGCGGGTACGGGTGCGGTCAAGGGGGATGTAATACACCGCCATGTTTTCGCTGTCACGCACGGAGCTGGAGTCCGCCAGCAATACATCGAAAAAACGTTCCATGATGTCCAGCCGCTGTTTTTCAAGCGGTGAAATCAGTACGCTTACGGAACGGTCACGCTGGTTGTCGGGGCTGGTATTATTGTTGTAAGCCAGGCTATGGCAATCCAGATACAGCGGTAATGGTTCTGGATAACGTTGCGCAATGTCTGGCGCAAGCTGGCTACGTGGGTGGCCTTCGGCGTAATTGAGTGCCTGTTCCAGACTGATAGGGTCTGGAACGTCAGCAGCGTAGGCGAAGGGTGTGAGTAAGAACGCGGCAAGCGCTAGCTTAACTCTTCGCATCATCGGCTTTCGCTGTGTCACCCGTGGTCGCATCACCTGTTGGTTCGCGCTTGAATTTAGAGAATGGGGTTTCCTCATTCTTTTTGTCAGCAACGTATTTGCCAAACAGCATGAATTCGGCGGAGTCCTTGGTTGCACCCGTCAGCCGCCCGTTTTTCACCGGTTTGCCATCCAGCCCGATGAACTGGAAGACCGGTGTTGCGCGTACCCGGAATTCTTTCAGGGAAAAGTCTTTCTGGGTAGTGGTTTCACCTTGGAAATTAGTCAGCTCTACATCGCCTTCAATATCGACAGTGACAATGCGGAAGTTTTCTTTGTAGTAGTCCTGAATGTCGCTACGGTTGAGGACAGTGTTTTTCATGCGTTGGCAGAAAGGGCACTCATCCATCTCGAACATCATCAGCACGCCTTTTTTGCCGTCGGCTTTGGCGGTTTCGAGTTCATCCTGCATATCATTGAAGGTTTCGTCGAAGAATTGCGCAGAGTCGCGGATTTCAACCTTGGCAGGGTCAGCCGCCGTTTCGGTTGGTTTGGTGGTTTCAGCATCGGCTGGCTTATCGGCCAGTGAAGCGTTGGGGGCTGTTACCGGCGCATCTTCTGCCAGAACAGTGGGGCTGGATAAGGTCAGGGACAGTAGCCCCGTTAATAAAACACTACGTAACACGTTCAAATCCTCCTTTGTACAGGCGCTAGCGGGCGCTCATTTATAGCTACATGCTATTGTGAATTTAGACGGTATTCAAGTAGTAAAGTTGCCTAGCCGTTAATGGGGCAACGCGAACCACAGCACGGCAGGCATAATGATCAAACTGGCGAGGTTGCCCAGCAATACAATGGATGCCACCCGGTCAGGTTCTTGCTGATATTGTTCTGCTACCAATACGTTCAGCACCGCAGGCGGCAGCGCTGCGAAAATCAGCAATTGCGCGTATTGGGTCGTGTTTAAATCTAGCAATGGCGTGATCAGGAAGACGCTCGCCACCCCTGCCGCAGGCCCGGCAATCGCCCCCAGGGTGCCCAGTTTCCAGTCGCGGAAATTCACATCCAGCAAGCGCACCCCTAGCGAAAACAGCAGCAAGGGCACGGAAACTTGCCCCAGCAACTTGACAGTATTCGCCAGCGCATCTGGCAAGGTAATGTGCAAACTGCTGCATAACAACCCCAGAATAGTGGCCTGAATCATTGGCATTTTCAGCAATTGCAGCGGGTTGGTGCGGTGATTGAGAATATAAAAACCAACGGTGAAATGCAGCACCATCTCAATAATGAACAGCACGATAGCGGCTTGCAAGGCTTGTTCCCCAAAGGCAAACAGCACCAATGGGATACCCATATTGCCGGAGTTATTGAACATCATCGGCGGCAAAAAAGTTTTCAGGTTGATGCGTAACAACCACGCCAGCGGCAACAGCAATAGCCCAGAACCCAGCACCACAGCCACCCCGCCAATCGCCAGATCGCGAAAAGCCAGAAAATCGAAAGGCTTGTCCATCAACGCCCAGAACACCAGAAAGGGCGCGAAAAATTCCATATTAATGCGATTAACCACCGCCATGTCAGGGCGGCGGTAATAGCCATACGCAGCGCCCAGCGCAGAGCAGGCAAACACCGGAAATATGATGCTGAAAATGCGCAGGATTGTTTCGAGCATGAAGTAGGGCTTAGTCCATTATTCGGATTGCCATTACATCACAGGGAACGCCTTTGAGGGTAGCTTCAGCGGTGGAACCCATGAAACCCAGCACGCTTTTCTTGCCGCTATTGCCCACCACGACCAGATCAATGCCCTTGTCCTTGACGAATTGGATGATGGCTTCGCCGGGTTTGCCGTTGGTGTAGGTGGTTTCCAGCGCGACATTAGCAGAAACCCCTAGGTTGTTGGCGAGTTTGCGGAGTTTTTCCACGGCAATATCGGCCTGATTCTGTTTCATGGTGGGGTGCATGGTCAGCTTGGCAGTGCCACCGAAGGCCACGTTACCAAGTGATACATCTTCCAGCACATTCAGGAGGAATAGTTTGGCTTGGTAAAAGTTCGCTAGCTCATTGGCACGCGCTACGATGGTATTGCTGATTCTGGTAAAATCGACCGGCACAAGGATGTGTTTATAAGGCTGCATGGGCTTACTCCTGTTGGTGGGCTGGCTTATCATGTGGTGGATTGCTCAGAGCTGGAATGATTCAGGTCAATTTTTCGGTGTTCTGACAATTTGCATCCAATTACAATACACTCACGTAATTATGCTTATTATTAGACGGTTTGAGGAGAGGTAGATATGGGTATGCAACAGGTATTGTCCCGTTACCTGCGTTATGGCGTGTTGGCGCTATGCTGCTTGTTGGTGGTAGTGGGGGGGCGAGTCAGTGCTGCGGATACGGCTGCATTTGATTTTGGCGATGAAAGCTTGCCATCCGAACAGGCTTTCGCTTTGGGGAAACCCACGCTGGAAGGCGAGACCTTGCGCTTGCAGTGGGTGATTGCCCCTGACCATTACCTGTATAAAAACAAATTTCTCGTTAAAGTGTTTGATGCGCAGGGTGTCACGGTAGGTGCGCCGCAACTGCCGGAAGCTCAAGTCAAGCAGGACGAATTCTTTGGCAAGATCGAAGCGGTGCATAATGTTGCCGACATCCGCTTGCCTGTGCAGCGCACCAGTGCGGGCAAAGCAGGCAGCTTTGTGCTGGAACTGGGCTGGCAAGGCTGCGCGGAAGGTGTATTGTGTTACCCACCAGAACTCAAAGCCTTCAAGGTGATATTACCCGCGCCCGCCGCCGGGCAGCAAGCGACGGTTACGTGGGCTGAAACCAAGATGCCGGAAGCCGTCGCGTCTGCTGTCCCTAAAGACGCTGCCCCCATGTTATCGGAGCAGGATGAAATCGCCGCAAGCCTTGCCGGTGGCAATGTATTGCTGACCCTGTTGGGCTTTTTGGGGTTTGGTTTATTGCTGGCGTTTACCCCGTGTGTATTCCCGATGATCCCCATCCTTTCGGGCATTATTGTCGGGCAGAAGAATATGACCGGGCGCAAAGCCTTTATCCTCTCGCTGGTTTATGTGCTGGCAATGGCGTTGACTTACACCGTCGCGGGCGTGCTGGCGGGGCTGTTTGGGGAAAACCTGCAAGCGATGTTCCAGAACCCGTGGGTATTGGGGACGTTTAGTGCGATTTTCGTGCTGCTGGCCTTGTCGATGTTCGGATTTTACGAATTGCAAATGCCTTCCGGCATCCAGAGCCGTTTGAATAACCTCAGTAATAAACAAGAAGGCGGCAGCTTGATTGGCGTCGCCATCATGGGCGCGTTATCGGCGCTGATTGTCGGGCCGTGTGTGGCAGCGCCGCTGGCAGGGGCGTTGATTTATATCGGGCAAACCGGGGATGCGGTGCTGGGTGGCATGGCCTTATTTGCTTTGAGTATTGGCATGGGGATTCCGCTGTTGTTGGTAGGCACATCTGCCGGTCAATGGTTGCCGCGTGCAGGCATGTGGATGGAAGCGATCAAAGCGGTTTTCGGCGTGATGATGCTGGCGGTAGCGATTTGGATGCTGGAACGTATCCTGCCCGAATCCGTGTCCTTGTTGCTGTGGGCGGCGCTGTTCATGATTTCGGCAATTTTCCTCGGTGCCTTGACGCATTTACCGGAAAACACCAATGGCTGGCGCAAATTCTTGAAAGGTTCGGGCATCATGTTGCTGTTGTACGGCAGCTTATTGATGGTGGGCAGTGCTACCGGCAGCGGTGGCTTGTGGCAGCCGTTAAAGGGCTTGAGTGTCGGGCAGGGCGGGGTTGCTAATGCGGCGGGCGGTGGTGCTGCTACTTCCAACTTGCAGTTCAATACGGTGAAAACGCTGGCGGAGTTACAGCAAGCGGTCAAGGATGGCAAAGGCCAGCCAGTAATGGTGGACTTTTATGCTGACTGGTGTGTGACCTGCAAGGAAATGGAAAAATACACCTTTAGCGACCCGGCGGTGCAGGCGTTGTTACGCAATGTCATTCTGGTGAAGGCAGATGTGACCAAAACCACGGATGAAACCAAGGCGTTGCTGAAGCAGTTCCAGATTGTGGGGCCGCCTGCCATCCTGTTTTTCAACAAGGATGGCGAGGAATTGCGCCCGTTCCGTCAGGTTGGGTTTATGCCTGCTGAGACGTTTGCAGGGCATGTGAGTAAGGCGTTGCAGTAAGGGAGATGATGTGTGTGTCAGACTTGCTTGTTACCAGCACCCACTGACACCACTTGTACCACTGGCGTTGCGTGTATCCATCTGATCAATGGTTAATATCCCACACTGGGTATCCAGCGTAAGCTGGATACCCAGTGGCGTTGCCACGACCCGGTATGTTTTTGCTGCCAGTGTATCCATACTAAAGGCATACCGCTGGTTCATATTGCTTTGGGTAGAACACGCTAGCGTCGGAAGACTTATGGCGGTGCCTGCACTGTCTTTGTCGTAGGCAAAGTTACTGGCGTAAAAGCGTTCCATGAATTGGGCGTATTCCAGCAGACAGGCTTTGGCTGTACTACGGTAGCTTTTGGTGACATAAGCAGTGTAAGACGGGTATGCCAGACCCGCGAGGATCGCAACAATGGTCACGGTGATCATGAGTTCGATCAAGGTAAAGCCACGGGCTTTAGGATGTATAGGAAATTGCATGGATTGCCTTTTATTGATTAATAATTTCACGCCAGGATGTCCGGGTAGGTACACCTGAAAAACCTTGAGTAAGGATGCCCGCAATAGAGCCGTTATCACTGACGACTTGCATCAAGTTATCAATGAAAATGGGGTTATGTGGGCTGCTCCCGAAACCGACACCGGACACAATGGTTGGGATTTCATCAATGGTGAGTTTGTCTTCATCATTGAACAGTGCATCATCATTAAGGTCAAAAAAGACCCGCCCCAAGCGCGCGCCGGGAAACGGATTGATCGCCATAATGAATCCCTTACCTGTCGGAGTACAAATATCTGTGCCATTGGGGATGCGCGACGTTCCAACCAAAGCATCTGCCTGAAAGAAGTTGGGCACGACGATACGCTCACCCTCCGTGGGTAAGTCAATATACCACCCCTTCCACTCATCAACGTCGGAAGCTAGCCCAGCTTCAATGACGCGCACATCGTAACCGTCTAGCACGCCTTCGACGCCTGTTTTCCGTTCCAGTAAATCGCTACGGGTAATAAGATTTCCTTCATCCTTGAGGCCATACCAGGTTTGCGGGGCGGTAGTAGTAATATCCGCTTCGGCAAGGTATTTACCCGTACCAAAAAACACCCATACCTTGCCTGTTAAGGGGTCTTTGCCGCTTAATGGCGCGGCGGTGATGGGTTGGGGATTATTGTCTTTATCCTTAGCGGTAAACAGTTTGACTGGGCTACTGTTGTTGCTGCCATTAGCAGGGAAGCGCCATAAGTTACCGTTCATATCCCCCGCATAAAAATCGGTGGCGATGCTATCGCCATAAGCGCTCCAGCCTGCCACGGCGGTTAAGCCATTATTGCTGCCTACGCCCGTATTCATGACAGTCACGTCTTTAGTCTCAATATTAACCATGATCAGTTGTGCTTTGTCGCCGGTACTGTTCATGCCGTTGCCTAATACAGCTTGCCAAGTGCCATCAGCCGTTTGCGCAATCAGGGGTTTACCCAGGTTATTGCCTAAGGCGGGTATGTCAGTCACATTTTTTTCCCAGAGGAACTTCACATCTTCAGGGTCGGTCACATCCAGCGCAAAGATTGCCTTCCCCCCACGCCCCAAGGTCGCTAACAGAATGGTTTTCCATGCGCCTTGCGTGTAAATATCGGCGGCTGTCACTTCTCCATCCACAAAATACCGATGCTCATACGCCTTGTTTGCCAACTCTCGCATCGCGGGAAGCGTGGTTGAGGGGACAAAGGCGAAAGTCTCTTCCCCGGTCTGGGCATTAAAGCCGTGCAACATGCCGTCATTACCTCCCACATAAAGGGTTCCTGTACGGCCTGATCTGGCAGCGGCAAAGTCCTTGTGGTCAGCCGCACCGCTGAAAATTTTGCCAACATACAAATTGTCATCAGGTTTGCCAATAATCACTGCTTGGGATTGGATCATGTCTCCGAGGGGGGTGACGCGGTTGCGTAATGACCCACCGTTTTTTTGCTCGTGGGATGCGTCACCACGTAAGTAGTCCACTACCTCAGCGGAGCCCAGTGCCGTTTTTTCGGTTGTGCTCAAGTTATCCCAATGAAACCGCTTGTCATTACGCATGAATATGTTACGTGAACTCCAGACGGGTAACTGTTGTGAGGCTTTCCATGTGGAGGTGCTGGAAAATTTTCCGGTAGTCGGATTGATGTCAAAGGCGTATATATCACCATTCCATGAACGGCTGAAATACACGGTTTGGTATATCCGGCTACCTGTGGTCAGTTTGGACGAGACGGAAGCAAGCGATGCGCCAGACCCCAAGATATCATTGACGATGCGGTCAAAAGCCAACTTAAGGTTTTCCACCATTTCGGCTGCCTGACCGGCAATGAAGAAGTTATCTGGGCGCTTGAAGTCGGTAGAGGGCTGGGTCAAGGTTTGTCCGTTAGTCCACCACCAGGTCTCAGGCAATGCTCCACTCCAAGTATCCGGGTTAAAATCCACGCCTTCCGGCACGTTAAACCCGCCGTATTTGGCTGCTAGCGCATATTGGTTGACGTTCATGCTACCCAATACCTGTCCTTCCATCACATCCACCCAGTAAGTGGCGGCAGATTGTGTACCCGGCATATTAGTTTCTGGGCGCAAGTCTTTGGTGTTGGCATACCAAGCCATGCCCGCCATGTAGGCCGAGTTGTTCCTGCCCGAAAAGCTGTTGGTGTTACCGATATTGCCCAGCCCTTCCATTTGCCCGACTTTGTTGGTCAGTGCCACCACGTTGATGTTATCAGCAGCCACTTCCGTGGGCATGGTGGGTTCATCTGTTCGATAGCTGGTATTGCCCGGTAAGTTTTTATCCCTGTGCGTATTAATGTCGCCGATCCCCAACAACGCGGTGCTTTGGCAGGACGCTTGATAGGGATCTCCCCAGTTGGTAATGATAGGGAAACCATCGGCATAATCATATTTAGCCGTTGAGCTAGCCGAGCTGCTGATGGTTGAGTACGCAGCAACATTGCCCAGATTGCGGATATAGCGTAGACCTGCGTAATACATCTCACCAACAGGGTCGTAGCTTTTATGGTTTTGGCTGGTCATTTGCCCGAATTTATTGAGGTAGTTGATAGCGCCACTGTCTTTAATCGTGTTGATGCCGAGTTTGGTATTGGTGTCGGCGGCATCTTGTGAATCGGGGTTTTGGATTAAAATACCTGTTGCAGCATCCCATTCTTTATTCGGATTGTCTTCTTCTACTTCGCTATTCAGATTTGCTAGCATCGGTCCGATGGATTTTTGCTTGGTACGTAGGGCAGCTCCATCTCTAGAGGTCACGCTGTCATTCAAATACCCAAAAATACTGTAGCGTAAGCGGCTGGCATATTCCTGCATCAAACCTTCCGGTTTGTAGTTGTTACCGTAAGCCACGCAGTTGGTTTCCAGTATTCCCGGCACACACACCTTCACGCGGATACTGATTTCATACACGGTGCTCGCGTCTGTGCCTGTGGTGCGTGTGTGCGTAGCGGGGTCATACGCAGTGACGCTGCTGGCTGAGGTTGCATTCGTGTTATTCAGACTGAAACGCATTTTATTGCCTAAACCCTGAATTCTCATCTGTATGTAATCGACATCAGTGACCGTCTGCTTCTTCTTACTGCTGACTACATAACTGTCGAATGGGGTCGTTTTCTTAACCAAGGTATTGTCGCTACCAGAAACTGGCAATCGACGGTCAGGGAAAATGCTGCTACTACCTTGACCATCATGCCGCGCTTTTTCCAGCCATGTTTCAGTGGTGGTATCTTTGACGCGATACCCACCCGTCATGCTGGAGCGGAACGGGTCGATGGTTTGGGTCGCCGCCCAGTTAAGGAAGTTGCCGCTCCAATATTGCTCGCTTGTTGAACAGGTATGGTTGGTAGCTAGGTCAGAAGGGTAAAAATACCGATCACTTTCGGTGTTGGAATAATGATAGGAATAACATTTGCCAGCATCGAAGTAGCCAACGTATGCTGTATTTTGGGCATAATTCCCCAAGTTAGCGACACTGTTGATGGTCGGCCACTCAACGGAAGGCAACAACACGAGATTATCCGCCACACCACCGGATACGACCAGCGGCGCTTGCGAAATCTCGACCCCTGCGTAAGACGCAGAGGATAAGAATAAGGCGATACCAAGACTGGCTAACCTTTTCCATCCCTGTGGTCGATAATGCCTAATGGCATGAATCATGGCTAAATATTCCGTTTGATGGTCGTTTGCAAGACCACGATGGCACGACCAGTACTGATGCCAGGATTGCTGCTACGGACAGTTACCCGGTAGAACTGCTCGGTAGGAACCCCGTTGTTGACACCATATTGGGTATTATTGAGGTTATTGTCCTGACCAATATTACTGCGACTGACACCACTCCCCAATAATTGAATGTGATATTGCGGCACACCCACTGTCGTCGCAATATTTGTACGAAAATCGTCAGGAATGTTTGCCCAGCCTGCATTGTCGTTCAAAAAGGTATTGACAGGCACGGGTGGACAGGTGATGTTAGAGCCGAGGCTGCAATTGATCGTCGATAACGTCGTCGCGGTGGATTCAAGGATTGTCTCGACAGAACGCAAGGCAGCTTCGGCAGCCTGAAAAGCCAGTTCCCGGTCATTCAGGTTGGTTGCCATGCTTTGCTGAAGTTTGACGCCCTGAATGCTCGCCAAGCTCATCACCGTTACCATCAAAAGGAATATCAGTGAAAAAACGAGTGTAGCGCCTTGTTGTGGCTGACGTGGTTGATGAGGTATTTTCAAAGGCGGTTCCTCAAGGCAACGATGTGGGGAATCGTGCGTTGTAAACGCCCATCCCCCGTTGAATTTGTAGAAAGATGGGTGTCTGCCGTCACTAGTGTAATCGTCAGCTTGAGTGCATCCACATCTTGCCAGTTGGTGATGGCTGTGGCATCACTCCAAGCGTCTGCACTGGGTACATGGTACTCAATGAGTAAACCACTAAGACCAGCGACAATCTCTTCATAAACGGTATTGCCTTTATCCATTCTTGCCCGATAGAGTGAACGATTACCCTCGTTGGTGCGCCCATTATTACCGACATACCAAACGCTGGAATAAAAACGACCAATATAGGCATTGGGTGGATAAGTGTAAGGGTTTCCCTGCGTTGTCGTGCAATTGGTGGGGAAGCCTAACCCTTGAGAACAGTTACCCGGTGAACCCGATTCTTCGTTGTGCGTTAGGGTTGTTTCACCACCTGCAACCAGCAGACTGTTCACCTGAAACAAGGATGATTGCTCTATATCACAGACTAATACAATATCGTTCTGGGCAATGTCGGTTGCAGTGGAAGCGATCATCATCGTGGCTGTTGCTGCCAGATGCTTATCCAGTGGAAATCCAGAGCCTGCCATGCTTTGTACCAGAATGGCACTGCTGCCAAGAACCCGTTGCCCAACCTCAGTGCCTGTCGTCACGCCCGGTATAGTGTCTTGCGTAGGATCAAATCCCTGAAACCCTAGCCAATTTAATAATGGTCTGTTACCACGATCTTTCAACACATTAGCAATACGATCCGCATTGCCGCAGGGAGCCGCTCCCGTCTGGCGTAAATCACGAGCTAGCATTTCAAACGTTATCCGAGCGCTTTCTTGCAATTGAGACAGTCCATCGTTACTACGGTAAACCTGACGATTAGCTGCAAAGACACTGATGATTCCAGCCATCAAGACTGTCCCTAATAGCATGGAAATCATCAACTCAATCAAACTGAAGCCACGTTGTTTCACAAGTAAATCTCTACTTGGATATTTTGGACATCTTTCCCGGCGGTTGCACGACCGTCATTCCACTGGACAATAATCGTGCATTTTGGTCCGCTACAAGCGACTGAACCCGTCGCACTATCACCCAACAAGGCACGCAGACTAGAGCGCCAGTCATTTAGGGAGGCTTGGGCAAAGGGGTGTGTCTGATGATTGTCTACCGACGCATTATTAAGGTTACGTATGCCATTCGTGGCGATCTCTTCATCAAGGCCAAGATTAAACTCACCCTCAAGGGCAGCAGTACGTGTCACCCGCATTGCTTCAGCGATACTGTAACTTTGTATGACGGCCACACTATGTTCCAGTGCGCTGTTGTTATTTTTTAATCCATGTGTTTGCATCGAAGCGATACCCAATAACCCTACGGACAAAATCACGACGGTCACTAATATTTCGATTAGCCCGACCCCGTGTTGGAAATGTTGGTTAGGTATTTTCATGAGGCGCAGTTGCCCGTTGTTTTTATGATATTACTACGGCTGCCTGCACCGAAGGTTAGGCAACGGGACTCACCGGCAGTATCGGCATCGACCTGAATCTGGAAGCGCTTGCCATTAATCAGGTCGCCATTGCTGCGAGCTAAGCCATCTGCGCCAAACGTAATCGTATCGTTGGTTATGTTGAGCGTTTGGGTTAATCCCTTATCCTCTGGCAGAACACCGCGTCGTAACACTTCGCCGCTGTTGGTTAGCACCAACCAATACTTCCAATCACCCGATGAGGTGACACAACCCGTGCTTACTTCAGATATGGTGCGACACAACCTGACGGATGTATTGCGGGTAATGCTGACAGATCGTGAGAAATTGACCATAACCAGCATTTCATTAGCCTGTGTCGTCAGCAAATAACTACGGTAAACATGAAGCAGTGAAGGTATAGCACTGGTGATTAAAATGCTAGCAATACTGACAGTAACCAGTAACTCCACGAGCGTAAGGCCAGACTGTTCATTAGTCTGGTAAGCAGTGCCAAACTTGGCGTGGGGACAGCGCATATAACACCTTTATTATTTTTTTAAATGATTAATGCAATTATCATTTATTATCTTCATTTTGCAAGGGTTTGTCTATTGATTATTTTGATAAAATCAACAATGATTTTCCATGCAATGATTATATAATTCAATGAGTTATACGCTATTCCATTAAGTTGACGGGGAAGCCGTGTTCTGCTAAGGCTTCGCGGCGGTGTTGCAGGTAACGCTGGAATTCGGGCATCCACTGATATGCGCCGGAGACAACGTAGTCGATTGCGCCGTGGGTGTGGAAGGCTTTGAAATAGGCTTCGGTACGGAAGACTTCTTTGCCGTCGGCATCAAAGAATAGCAGGCTGGGGCTGTATTTGATTTCCAGTGATTTTGCCCAGTCGGCGAGTGTCATTTTCTTGCCATCCGGGGTTTGGATGGTGGTGGTGTCGTCCGGGTCAGCTTGCGCCAGATCAAGATTGCTGAGGGAATATGCCAGCTCTTTGCGTTTGAAAATGTCGTTGTAGAGTTCGTCGCAGGTTTCGCAGTCTTTTTGTGCGAATACCACCATCAGGGGGCGCTTGCTATCCTGGTGGGCGCCTTGCAGGCGCAGCGGTTGCGGTAATGCGCCGGGCAGGGTGTAAGTGGTTGCGGCGGTTGTAATGGCCTTGCCGGATGCTTTGAGTTGGGTGTAGTAGTCTTTAAAGCTGCCTGCCTTGTCGTGTTTTCCGGCGACAAAATCCAGTGCCAGTTCAAACTTGTCGGGGGCGTAATAGCCGTTGACGCGCAGCACGACCTTGCCAGTTTCATCAAGGAATAGCATGGTGGGGGTGTATTGCACTTTCAGGTCGGCGGCGAAGGTTTTTTCAGTGGTGTCCTTGCCCTCCACGTCGGTGACGGTGCGGTCGCCCCACATATTGATGGCGATGACATCGAAGTTCTTTTGGGTCTTGTCGGTGATGCTTTGTTTGCCGAAATTGTCCTGAATCAGCTTGGCGCAATACGGGCAGCCATCCTGGTAGAAATACAGCACGACGCGCTTGTTGGCGGCGCTGGCTTCCTTGATGTCGTCACGCAGGTCGAGGAAGGATTCTTTAAACCACGCGGGTTTGTCGATAGCGCCGGGGTTGACCAGACCAGCTTCGAGCTGGGTGGGCGTGCCAGCGGGTTCGGCGGCATAGGCTGATCCAACCAGCAACGCCAGTGTGATAGGCAGTATGTATTTCATGGGAAGACCTCCTCAAACAGCGGTAATGCATTGATGTTCTGACTTATTTCATCAGTCTAACATGCTGGTTAAGGGGCTGATATTTCTAGTAGGAGTTTTGGGTTTAATGGGGTGTGGCTGTACCCCTGTGAAACACCCGCCCGACATCCTCTTTCACCAAATACAGCGCCGGAACCAGATACAGCGCGAGGAAGGTCGCAAACAGAATCCCGAACCCTAATGTCACCGCCATTGGGATTAGGAATTGCGCTTGTGTGGTCTTGTCGAGAATCAGCGGCGTCATCCCCGCGAAGGTGGTCAGCGAGGTCAACAGGATCGGGCGGAACCGCGTCACGCCTGCTTCGCGTACCGCATCCGCTACCGCCAGACCTTCCTGAAGTTTGCGGTTAATGCGGTCAACCATGACCAGCGCGTCATTCACCGCCACGCCGAACAGCGCTAGCAATCCAAACATACTGCTGATGCTTAAATCCATACCCATCAGGGCGTGTCCGCCCAACGCGCCAATGATGGAAAACGGGATGACGCTCATCACCACCAGCGGTTGCGCATACGATTGCAGCGGAATCGCCAGCAACACGTAAATCGCCAGCAGCGCGAAGCCCAGCCCCATCATCAGGCTACCCATCGACTCCCGCTGTTCTTTCTGCTCGCCTTCCATGTCATAGCCGACGTTGGGGTGTTGTGCCAATATTTCCGGCAGCCATGCCTTGAGGTCGGCGACCACTTTGGGGACATTGACCTTGCCTTTGTCCACATCGGCGGTAATGTCGATCACGCGCTGGCGGTCTACCCGCGAAATTTTGGGTGTGCCTTGCCCCAGCGTGATGTCTGCGACTTCGCTCAAGGGGATTTCAGCGCCATCCTGGGAGCGGATCAGCAGGTTTTGCAGGTCAGATAAGGAATAGCGCTCTTCCTTGGGGTAACGCACCATGACTTTGACTTCGGACTGGTCACGTTGCACCCGCTGTGCTTCTGCGCCGAAGACCGCATGACGCACTTGCGTACCCAGCGTGCCAAGGGTCAGGCCAAGCTGTTCGGCTTCGGGGCGGATGCGTAATTGCACTTCCTGCTTGCCGCCTTCAAAGCTGTTTTTGATGTCGAATACACCGTCGTATTCCGCCATTTTGGCTTTGATAATGTCGGCAACCACCGCCATTTCCTCGAAATCATTGCCGCGTAATTGCACCGCCAGCGGGCTGCCGCCTTGCCCGATTTCCGCGCGGAAACTGAGTTCTTGTGCACCGGGAATCGGGCCGATCAGATTGCGCCACTCCTTGGTCAAGGCCGTGCCGCTAACCGCCAGCGTGCGTTGTTCCGGCGCGGTGATTTCAAAGGTGACGCTGGCGAGGTGCGATTTGCCGGTGCTTTCGCCACGTCTGCCTGACGAGCCAGTTGCACCGACTGTGACGAGAATGTGTTCAATAATACTCTCGCCAGTGGTGGGTTCGATGTATTTTTGCTGTAATGCCTGCGCGGTTTTGGCCATTTTCTCAGCGGTACGTGTCGTCACTTCAATCGGCGTACCTTCCTGCATTTGCAGCGTGCCGGTGACGTATTCGCCCTGAATACGTGGGAAAAAGGTGAATTTCATGCGCCCACTCATCGGAATGGTCAGGCTGAGGATAAATAACAAGATAAAAATACTGATTACCAGATAACGCCAGTTCAGGGCTTTTTCCAGCGAAGGCCGGTAATAATTCAGGATAAACTGCTCCAGCCCGTGCGAAAACTTGCGCTGAAAACGGGTCAGCCAGCCGATTTCATCATCCCGGCGTAAATGCAGGTGGCGCAAGTGTACCGGCAGAATCAGCTTGGATTCGATCAATGAAAACAGCAGCACCGGGATCACGATCAACGGAATCTGTGCAAAGATTGGCCCACGATCACCCGCCATTATCAACAACGGGGAAAATGCCGCCACGGTAGTCATTACCCCAAACGTGACCGGCACGCTGATTTCCTGAGTGCCCTCAATGGCGGCTCGCACGGAATCATTGTGGTTGTGTTTGAGGTGAGAATAGATGTTTTCCCCGGTCACAATGGCATCATCGACCACGATCCCCAGCACCAAAATGAAGGCGAACATACTCACCAGATTCAAGGTGACGCCCAGTTCCGGCATCAGCCACAACGCGCCGAGGAAGCTGATCGGAATACCCAGCATGATCCAGAAGGCGAGGTCAATCCGCAAAAACAACGCCAATACCAAGAACACCAGCACCCCACTTTGCATCGCGCTGGAGGTCAGCGTGGAAAGCCGCGCCTTGATGGTTTTGGAATTGTCGCGCCAATAGTCTAAGACGACATCGGGTGGCAGGCTGCGGCGGCGTTCTACGATGTAATCCTTGATGGTGTTGGCAAGCGTAATCGCGTTCTGGTCGCCGACACGGTACACGTTGATGAAGGCAGCTTTTTGCCCGTCGTATTCCGAATAAAGTTCGTCTTCGTTGAAGCCGTCGTTGATACTGGCAATATCCCCCAAGCGGATGCGTGAGCCGTTGGCATTGCTGAGGATGGTGATATTGGCGAAATCATCGCGCTTGTAGGCTTGCCCCAAACTGCGCACCAGAATGTCACCGCCGGTGGTTTTGACCGTGCCGCCGGGAATGTCGCGGGAAGCGTTGCGGATGGCTTGGGCAATCGTATCCAGCGTTAAGCCGTATTGGCGCAAGGTCGCCTGCGAGACGCTGATACTGATTTCAAACGGGCGTACCCCGCCGAGATCGGCCTGAGTAATGCCGGGCAGACGTAACATTTCATCGCGAATGGTTTCCGCTTGCAGGCGCAATTCGGTTTCGGAGAGTACATTGCTGCCGATGGCGACGCTGATGACTTCGCGTCGGCGGGTGAGTTGCTCGACCACCGGGCGTTCGGCATCGGCGGGCAGGCGATTGGTGACACCATCCACGCGGGTTTTGATCTGGTTGACCAACTCGGTTACGTCGTATTGCGGGTCAATTTCAACCCGCATTTGCGCCGAGCCTTCCGAGCCATCGCTGAAGATTTGCTTGATGCCTTGCAGATCGGAAATGGCATCTTCCACCCGCATGATAATCCCTTGCTCGACTTCATACGGGGTAGCACCGGGGTAGGCCACGGTGATGTTGACGGTATCCAGCGCGAATTCGGGGAAGACTTCCAGCGGGATGCGTTTGAGGGCGGAATACGTACCCATCACGATGATGATGATCATCAGGATATTGGCGGCAACCGGGTTGCGGACGAACCAGGCAATCATGGCTTGACCTCGGCTGCTTGTTTCTGCGGTTTCTCCCCGGCTACTTGCACGACTTGCCCGGTGGTAGCCTGCGGTAGTGGCGTGGTAATGATGCGCTTGCCGTTCAGGTCGGTTGCGCTGCGGATCACAACGTCGGTTTCAGTGCTCCACACCACGTCAATCGCTTGTACCAGCACCTTGCCGTCTTGCAGCAGCAGGATTTCTTTGCCTTGGCGCACCGCTGAAGGTGGCAAAACGTAGACATTGTTGAACAGCTTGCCTTGAATTGCGGCACTGACGTATTGGCCGATGCGCAGCGGAGTGCTGATGCCTTCGCGGGCGTCGTAAGGGTTGTCGATGCGGGCAATCACCGTGATCTGGCGGCTTTTTTCATCGAGGGATGCACTGCTGCGTACCACTTGGCCTGGCCATTCATCCTGCGCATTGCCGGTGGTGGGGTGGAAGCTGACAGTGGGCATCTGTGCGGCATCAACCGCTTTATTGCGGAAGGCTTCGGGCATATTGAGCAAGGCATGTTGCGCCAGTGACAGTGGCAAATGCACTTCCAGTGCGTCGGTGGCGTAAATAATTCCCAGCACGGTGCCGGGGCTGACGTATTGACCCACGTCCACGCGCTTTTCTTGTACTCGCCCGCTGTAAGGTGCGGTGATGCGGGTGCGGGCAAGGTTGAGCTTTTCCTGTTGCAGCTTGGCTTCGGCGGCATTGATGGCCGCTTGTGCCGCTGCAATGTGTGGGCGACGGGCGGCGAGGTCGCTTTGGGGACGGTTGCGGCTGCTATCCAGCAAATTCCAGTCTTGTTGCGCCAGTTTGGCTTGTGCCTGTTGCTCTTGCAGGGTCAGTTGCTTTTGCGCAAGGTCGCCCTCGGCAATGGTAATGGCGTTGGTATAGTTGGCAGCATCCAGCTTCAGCAGCGTGTCGCCTTGGTTGAAGTAACCGCCTTCCTGAAAGTTAGGGGAAATCTCCAGCACTTTGCCGGAAACCTCCGCGACCAGATTGGTTTGGGTATGCGCCCGCACAATGCCGGATGCTTTGAGGACGACTTGGTAGTCCTGCAACTTCAAGGTTTGCGCATCGACGACGGTAGCCGGTATTTCCTGCGGCTGTTTATCAGCCTCCGGCCCTGTGGCGATAATGAATTTGCCTAAGCCAATAGCAATGGCAATGACTAGCAGGGGGAGGATGATTTTTTTCATATTTAGCCGTAACGTCCATCTATACGTGGTTTAATCAACATAGGCGCATAGTGCCACAAAAACAGTACAAACGCGGCAATCCACAGAAATTGTGCGCTTAGAATCCACATCGCGTAGAACTCTGGTACAAGCCAGATATTCAATACACGGATGAAGGCGCCTGCAAACAGCAGCAAGAATATGACCGCCAGAATCGTCGGTGGTTCCGCCACATCACGTCCGGTATGCCCCAAGGCAACCCGCGACATCATGCCCACGGTCATCATCGCAATACCACCGTAGGAGAAAGCATGAATCCACACCGGTACACCGCCGCTGGCCAAATAGGCAAATTTCAGTAAAAAGCCTGCAATCAGCCAGCCATAGGCCAGATACAGTGACCACAACAGCGGCTTTCCCCAGATATTGGGGTGATACCAACCCAATAGCCGGAAACTGTGCAGCACGACCTGTACCAGCGCCAGCACGCCACTGAGTAATCCCGCCAGTGCATTACCCGTTGCCAAGGCTACTACATCGGCAATCGCAAACACCAGAAACAACAGCAGACTGAGGCGATCTACCCACACATCGTTGCGTGCTGTGAAGGGGCAACCAACGCCGCGTTCAATGAAAAACGGGATAACGCGCCGCCCCATCGTGAATATCAGCCCCAGAATGATGTAAAAACCTGAGTAGAGGCCGACGCTTACGCCTTCCGGCCAATAGCCTAATAAACCCAGATAGAAAGCGATATTGGCGGGAACCAGCAGAGCAATTTTGCCCACCAGCGCCAGTTGTTTCCACTGTTTGCTGCGAATAATCGGGCGTGCCATCGCGATAGTCAGCCATAACAAAAACAGCGTATCGACCACGGCGATGACGATTAACGGTACGCCCAGAAACGGCAGCAATCGCGCCGTTGCCCAGACGCCCGCCAACACCAGTAGCGGTGTTTCGTGCAGGGTTTGCTGATTCGTCCAGTTTTTCACGGCGGTCAGCAGGAAACCGGCAGCCACGGCGACGGCATAGCCGAACACCATTTCATGCGCGTGCCATGTGATGGCGGGGTAAGCAGCGGGCAAGGCTGACCAGCCAAAGCCGTAAATGCCCGCCCACAGGATCATGCCAAGCACGGCAAATAGCCCTGCGCCGAGGAAGAAGGGGCGGAATCCGAGGTGATGGAGGGCGTATTTGCCGGTGTAGGGCTTTTCAAGATTCAGCAGCATGGGTGACATCCGTGTTGATTAAGCGGGCTTGGGGATTTGGGAAGCAATTTTACGCTGCATTGTGAGAAAAGGGATACACTTGCGTTCTCCTTAAGCAAAAAACTACTGTATTTTATGGAATTATTGTTAGCCCTGTTCGTCATTGCCATAATTGCTGGTTGGGTAGATTCTATCGGTGGCGGCGGTGGTCTGATCTGCATTCCCGCCTTGCTGTGGGCGGGCTTTAGCCCGTTGGAAACGCTGGCGACCAACAAATTGCAGGCCAGTTTTGGCTCGTCGACCGCAGCGCTGAATTACACCCGCCACGGCCTGGTGGATGTGAAAGGCCAGAAGCTGGCAATTGCGCTGACGTTCTTCGGTTCGGTGTGCGGCACCTTATTGGTGCAGCAAATCGACTCCAGCCTGTTGGCGAAAGCGATTCCGACGCTGTTGATTGTGTTTGCGTTGTATTTCCTGTTTTCACCCAAAATCAGCGACATGGATAAGCATCAAGTGACCACGCCCACGATTTTCGCGATGACGGTTGGGTTTGGTGCAGGGTTTTACGACGGCTTTTTTGGCCCCGGTGCGGGCATGTTTTTTACCATGGGTTATGTGACGCTGCTGGGCTTTGGTTTGCCTAAAGCGACCGGGAATACCAAGCTGCTGAATTTCACCAGCAATATTGCATCACTGCTGTTTTTCGCGCTGTCCGGGCATATCCTCTGGCAGGTAGGCTTGGTGATGGGCGTGGGGCAAATCATCGGCAGTTACATCGGTTCACACATGGCGGTCAAGCACGGTACACGCTTGATCCGCCCGGTGTTGGTCACCGTTTCGCTGTTGGTATCGCTGAAACTGTTACTCACCTGATCAGGTTGCGCGGCAAACCCCGTCCTTCAGGTCGGGGAGGATAGCGCGGGTGGCGAAGCCGCCCTATGTTCGGTAGTTTTGTCGGATAATCCGCGCAGTTTAACGCAGAATACCCACTCAAGCCGCTCTTGTTTAGCTACACTCCGAAGATGCAACGACTACAAGCCTTCAAATACGAACTCATGCCCAATGGTGAAACACAGCGTCAACTACGCCGTTTTGCTGGGTCATGCCGCTTCGTTTACAACAAGGCGTTAGCGTTGCAGCAAGCCAATCATGAAGCGGGTGAAAATTCATCGGTTACGTGGCAATGGCAAAACACCTTGATTTCCCCCGCTTCAAGCGTAAAGGCAGCGGTGACAGCTTCCGTTATCCTGACCCCAAACAAATCAAGCTCGACCCAGGTAATAGCCGACTTTTCTTGCCGAAACTGGGCTGGATACGCTACCGCAACAGCCGCGATGTGCTGGGAGAACGGCGCAATGTCACGGTTTCCAGCAAGGGCAGCCAATGGTTTGTCAGCATCCAAACTCAGCGGGAAGTGGAAAAAATTGCCTCTCAAGCCACGACAGCCATCGGTATCGACCTTGGTATAGCCCGTTTTGCCACGTTCTCCGACGGTACGTACCTCGAACCGCGCAACAGCTTCAAAACCAAAGCCGCCAAACTCGCCAAATACCAACGGCGCATGGCGCACAAGCAAAAGTTCAGCAACAACTGGAAAAAAGCGAAAGCCAACGTCCAAAAAATTCACACGCAAATCGCCACCGCCCGCCGCGATTTCCTGCACAAGGCGACGACCACGCTCAGCCAAAACCACGCGCTAGTGTTCATCGAAAATTTGCAGGTACGGAATATGTCCAAGTCAGCGGCAGGCACAGCGGAAAACCCCGGTAAAAACGTTGCCCAGAAATCTGGCTTAAACAAAGCCATTCTCGACCAAGGCTGGGGTGAATTTCGACGGCAACTCGACTACAAGATGGCATGGAAAGGCGGCATGTTGTTCACTGTGCCACCGCATTACACCAGTCAGGAATGCCCCGAATGTCACCATGTAGCGGCGGATAATCGTCAGACGCAAGCGCGGTTTGTGTGTGTGCAATGCCATTACGAAAATAACGCCGATCATGTCGGCGCGATCAATGTTTTAGAGCGGGGATACCGCTTGTTAGCCTGTGGAGATGCGGCCTTAAGCCGCTCTGTGAAGCAGGAACCCGCCGAAGTCAGTCAGCTATCTAGCTGAATGCAGTAGGAATCCCCTTCCTTTAGGGAGGGGAGGATGTCAACTTAGCGCTTTTTCTTCTTCTCGCTTTTCTTGATTTTGTGGATACGTGCAGCCAGACGTTTTTTGCTGTGTTCCTGACGTGGGGTCAGGGTATTGCGTCTGCCTTCATACGGGTTTTCGCCGCCCTTGTACTCAATGCGCACCTGACTGCCCACCAGTTTGAGGGTTTTGTGGAAATAATTGCTCAGGTAGCGCGTGTACATATCCGGCACATAATCGGTACGGTTGCCGTGAATAATAATGCGGAATGGGTTGCTGCCACCTTGGTGGGCGTAACGCAGTTTGATGCGTTGTCCACGGGTCAGCGGTGGTTGGTGCTGTTGCACCGCCATTTCCAAAATCCGCGTCAAACGTGGGGTTGGTACCTTGAGCATGGCGGAATCGTAAGCACGTTTCACGGCGGTATACAGTAAGCCAACATTAGAGCCATGCAGTGCGGAGATGAAATACTTTTCTGCGAAATCCAGGAAGGGCAACTTGACCTCAATCTGTTGCTTGATCCAGTCGCGGTCATCGGATTCCATGCCATCCCATTTATTGACGGCGAGTACCAGCGCTTTGCCTGCATCCAGAATCAGCCCCAGCAAGTGGGCATCCTGATCGGCGATGGTGTCGTGTGCATCCACCAGCATGATGACGACGTGCGCCCGTTGAATGGCATCCAGCGTTTTGATAATACTGAATTTTTCAATGGTCTCATCCACGCGGCTGCGGCGGCGTACCCCAGCGGTGTCGATCAGGGTGTAACGTTGCCCATCGCGTTCAAACGGGATGAAAATGCTGTCGCGGGTTGTGCCGGGTTGGTCGAACGCAATGACGCGTTCTTCGCCCATGATGCGGTTGATCAGGGTGGATTTACCCACGTTCGGGCGACCCACGAAGGCGATGCGGATGCTGCCATCGTCTTCCTCTTCTTCTTCCTCATCGAAGCCCGCGCCGAGCGAGTCGAGCACTGTGGTCATCAGCACGGTGACGCCGCGCCCTTGCACCGCTGCAATCTGGAAGACTTGGGTAAAACCGAGGCCGTAAAATTCGGTGGCGGCTTGATCCGCGTCCACGCCGTCGATCTTGTTGACCAGCAGGAACACCGGTTTGCTCATGACGCGGATGTCTTGCGCAATTTGCTGGTCAGCGGCAGTCAGCCCTTGCTTGCCATCAACGATGAACAGGATGGCATCGGCTTCCTGCATCGCCGCGCGGGTTTGTTTCGCCATGTGTTCGTCGATACCGACTTCTTCACCGCTTAAACCACCCGTGTCGATCAGCATGTAGCTGCGCCCGTTGAGTTCGCCAGTGCCGTATTTACGGTCACGGGTCAGGCCGGGAAAATCCGCGACCAGCGCATCACGTGAGCGGGTCAAACGGTTAAACAAGGTGGATTTGCCAACATTGGGGCGGCCAATCAGTGCGAGAACGGGTTTCATGGTATAAACAGCACAACAGAAAATTAAGCCGGGTAGGATACCATTATTTCAGGAGAAAACATGAATTATTGCAGTGAGTGCGGTGCAGCAGTCAGTTTGAAGATTCCCGAAAACGATGAACGAATGCGCTTTGTGTGTGATGTTTGCGGGGTGATTCATTATCAAAACCCTAAAATCGTGGCGGGGGCGTTGCCTGTGTGGGGCGAACAGGTGCTGCTGTGCCGCCGGGCGATTGCGCCGCGCTACGGTTTGTGGACATTACCCGCCGGATTCATGGAAAACGGTGAAACTACCGACCAGGCCGCTGCCCGCGAAGCGCATGAGGAAGCCAATGCCAAGCTGCGCGATTTGCACTTGTACACGGTGATCAGCATCCCGCACATCAATCAGGTGTACATGTTGTACCGCTGCGAGCTGGCCTCAGATGATTTTTCACCGGGGGTGGAAAGTCTGGAAACGCGATTGTTCCATGAGCATGAAATCCCTTGGAATGAGCTGGCGTTCCCCTCGGTGCGCAAAACGCTGGAGTGCTTTTTCCACGACCGCAAACAAGGGGCGTTTCAGGTGCGTAATCTGGGCTTTTTAGCGCCGAAACCAGCAGGCTGATTAGCAGGGCTATTTCTTGTGGATTCTCACCAAACGGGTTTGCGAAAAGCGGTCATGCCAAGTTAGGCGTTCCGGGTCGAATAATGAGACGAGAAAGCCGATACATAAGGCTGCCCAACTGAGGATAGCCCACAGAAAACGCGAGCGGGCTTGTGGCCAATTGATGGCTTGCCCTGTTTCTGTCACCACGCGCACTTTCCATGCCCGCATTCCCAGCGTTTGCCCGCCGTGCGTCCAGAACCAGCCAAAGAAGCCGTAGGTCATGGCGGTGTACACCAACATCATGATGATAGCGGGCACTTTTACCCCCGTCAGCGCTGTGAAAGCGTAAGCGGGAATCGCAGCAATAATCACCACGCTGAAGCCTGCGAGCACGGTGTCGTAAATGATCGCGCCAACGCGGCGGAGGAGAGTAGCGGGTTCAGCAGTCATATTGCTCATTGAAGAAAAAATCCCATATCTTCGTAAATATCTTCTAGTGTTAATTGCAGCGTGGAATCGCCGCAACGTATAGCCAACACTTCGCCCGTGTCGAGCGCGGCTTTTTCCCATTGGTTGTTGGCATTGCGCTGGTAATAGTCCACTTGAACGTGTTCGGGTGAAATCAGCAAGTAATAACGCAGACTGGGGATGCGCTGGTAATTGCGTAATTTTTCGCGGCGGTCGGTACTGACTGTGGAGGGTGAGGCGACTTCAACGATGATGCACGGCTGTTCACGGTAATACCCGCCGATATTGTCATCAGGATCACAGCACAGCATGACATCGGGGTAATAGAAGTAACGTCCACTGTCCAGTCGCAACTTCATATCACTGAGGTACGTCGTACAGTGCGTGCCACGCGTTTGGCGGCGCAGATGGAAGCCAACATTCATCGTGACACGATTGTGTTTATCGCTTGCCCCTGCCATTGCGTAAATTTGCCCATCCACGTATTCGTGACGTATCTCCCCGTCGTTTTCAAACGCGAGGTATTCGGCTTCCGTTGTGTAGTGTTGTATCTGTGGCTGCGACATCATGCGACTCCCGTATCACGTTGCAGTGAGAATGCCTTTTCTCACCTCCCCTGACAAGGGGAGGTTGGGAGGGGTTTCTTCATTTTCCATCCAGAAAATTCCGCAGCATGTCATGCCCGTATTGGGTGAGGATGGATTCTGGGTGGAATTGCACACCTTCCACCGGCAGGGTTTTGTGGCGCACGCCCATGATTTCATCCAGCTTGCCATCGGCGGTTTCTGTCCAGGCGGTAATTTCCAGACAGTCGGGGAGGCTGGCTTGTTCGATCACTAGCGAATGGTAACGGGTGGCTTCCAGTGGGTTGGGCAGGCTGCTGAATACGCCGACACCTTTATGGTGAATCATCGAGGTTTTGCCGTGCATGATTTCTTTGGCACGGACGATCTTGCCGCCGAAGGCTTGCCCAATGGACTGATGCCCAAGGCATACGCCGAGGATGGGGATTTTGCCCGCAAAACGCAGCAGCGTGGGGATGGAAATACCCGCTTCCGTTGGTGTGCAAGGCCCCGGCGACAGCACGATTTTGTCGGGGGCGATGGTATCAATGGCTTCGACGGGGATTTCGTCGTTGCGCACGATCTGAACTTTCGCCCCTAACTCGCCCAGATACTGCACGATGTTGTAAGTGAAAGAGTCATAGTTATCAATCATTAAGACGCGCATAGTCTACTCCTTTCTCACTTGTGTTTGCCATTCAGGCCGGACAGGGCAGCGCTGGCGGCACGGAATACCGCACGGCCTTTGTTCATGGTTTCGTCCCATTCCGATTGCGGCACGGAGTCGTAGACAATACCTGCGCCCGCTTGGATGTGCAGCACGTCATCCTTGATGACGGCGGTGCGGATGGCGATGGCGGTATCCATATTGCCGTTCCACGCCAGATAGCCGATCGCGCCCGAATACACGCCGCGTTTGACGGGTTCGAGTTCGTCGATGATTTCCATCGCGCGGATTTTCGGCGCACCGCTGACGGTTCCGGCGGGGAAGGTGGCGCGGAGTACGTCCATCGCATCCAGCCCCGGCAGCAGTTGCCCGGTGACGTTGGAAACGATGTGCATGACGTGCGAATAGCGTTCCACAATCATTTTGTCGGTGAGTTTTACCGAGCCGATGCTGCTGACACGCCCCGCATCGTTGCGCCCAAGGTCGATCAGCATCAGGTGTTCGGCGAGTTCTTTGGGGTCGTTGAGGAGTTCGGTTTCGAGTGCCTGATCACGCTGTTCGGTGTCGCCACGACGGCGCGTGCCTGCAATCGGGCGCACGGTAATAATGTCATCTTCGAGGCGCACCAGAATTTCCGGCGAGGAACCGACAATGTGAAAATCGCCCAGATTCAGGAAGTACATGTACGGCGAGGGGTTGAGGCGGCGCAAAGCACGGTACAAATCCAGCGGCGGCGCGGCAAACGGGATGCTCATGCGTTGCGACAGCACCACTTGCATCACATCCCCGGCCTTGATGTATTCCTTGGCAGCCAGTACCGCAGCCTTGAAACCGTCTTCGGTGAAGCCTGAAATGAAGTCGCTTTCTTCCACCTTGGTCGCTGTGGGGGCGGGTTGGTAGAGGCGACGGGCTTCCTGCAACTGGCGTTCGAGTGCGTCGAGGCGTTGCTGAGATTGCTGGAAACCGCCCGCTTCCGCCAGCACGATCAAGTGCAATTCACCGCGCAGGTTGTCGAACACCACGACTTCATCCGACACCATCAGCACGATGTCGGGCGTGCCAATCGGGTCGGGCTTTTCACGCCCCTGCGCCAGCTTTTTTTCAATGTAGCGAATGGTTTCGTAGCCGAAATAGCCGACCAGCCCGCCGTTGAATCGCGGCAAATCTTCTATGTCGGGTACGTTGTATTGCTGCTGGAATTTGGTGATCCACACCAGCGGGTCAGCTACGTCAAAGGCTTCGATGGGCTGATGGGCGCGGTGCACTTCCACCCGCAGGCCAAACACTTTGATGATGGTTTTGGCTGGCAGGCCGAGCATGGAATAACGTCCCCATTTTTCCCCGCCCTGTACGGACTCGAACAGGTAGGAATAGGGCGCATCAGCGAGTTTGAGGTAGGCACTTAACGGGGTATCAAGGTCTGCCAGAATGGTACGGCGGACAGGAACGCGGTTGTAGCCTTGGGCGATATAGGTATCAAAAATTTCCTGATTCATCGTGTGCATTTCAGGTTGAATAAGGGGGCAAAGTCTAGCATACGCTTAGCGCAGGCGATACACGCCGAGTAAGGGGTGGTAACGCAAGGTGTGGTTTTTGTCAGTGTCGCTGTAACAGGCACTTTCGATGCTCATCAGTTGCTGGCGGATGAGCGTTTCTTCCTTGTCGGCGAAGAGTTTGGTTTTTAGGTCTGCATACAGTTCTTCTATATCCCACTGGCAAATATAGCGATTCATGGGAATGGTTTCCGTCGCGGGCGGTTTGACTGTCACTGTCTCGAATTGGCGGTTAACCCATCTCTTTATACACAAATCAGTCCTAGTATCTGGGAAGAATCATCCCGGATGTACTAAACAAGGAGTTTTCAGGATGTGGCAGGCCGCCAGCCCTTTGGGTGAACCCCGTGGGGAAGCTTGGGTCGCCACATCCAATTCTTGAAGAACCCGAACAGTTGCCAGGGAACAACCCGCATCATCGGCTAGGATGGGAGTACAGGAACATGGAACAAACCCAAGAAACATTTATCGGCATTGATGTTTCCAAAGCACATCTGGATGTTCATGGTTTGCCTTCTGGCGAAGCATGGCAAGCAGATAACACCAGCACCGGAATAACCGGATTGGTCGAAAAGTTGTTGCTTTGGAATGCCAGCCTGATTGTCATGGAAGCGACAGGTGGATTGGAAACGCCCATTGCCTGTGCCTTGATGGAAGCTGGCTTACCCGTTGCCGTAGTGAATCCCCGGCAAGCACGGGATTTTGCTAAAGCAATGGGGCAACTCGCCAAGACGGACAAAGTGGATGCGCGATTACTGGCCTTATTCGGAGAACGTATCCGCCCCGAAGTCCGTCCTTTGAAAGATGCTGAGCAGCAACTTTTTAGCCAATTGCTGGCACGTCGCCGTCAGTTGGTGGAGATACGAGTTGCCGAACAAAACCGTTGGTTTATGGCACAAGGTAGCGTCCGTGGGAATATCGAACAGCACCTTGAATGGCTCAAGCAGCACATTGACGATGTGGACAAAGACTTGGGGCAATTCGTGCAGGCCAGCCCCGTATGGAAAGCGAAGGAAGACCTGCTGAAGAGTTTCAAAGGTGTGGGACGTATTGCCAGTTTCACCTTGCTAGCCTCCCTACCGGAACTGGGGACGCTCGACCGGAAAGAAATAGCGGCCTTGGCAGGTCTCGCGCCCTTCAACCGTGACAGTGGCACGATGCGCGGAAAACGTGCTATCTGGGGTGGACGGGCTGAAGTAAGGAGTTTGCTGTATATGGTGGCGTTAGTAGCATCAAGGAGTAACAATACCATCAAGAAATTTTATGAAAAACTTGTTCAGGCAGGCAAACCCAAGAAGGTTGCACTCACTGCCTGCATGAGAAAAATCCTGACCATCCTGAATGCAATGGTCAGGGATAATCAACCTTGGAACCCACAAGGGAAACAACATGCTTGACATAACATCAAGACAGTTGCTTCCCCCAATTCACTAGCCATCTGAATCCCATAAATACAGTCCAGCACCCTTGAGTAGCCCAACCAGATACTTTTAGCTCCCGGTTCGCCATCGCATTTTCTGCCCAGAAAGCCCCCCAGTTCTGCCAGATTGCGGATCACTTGATTGAGGGTAGGTATGCCATCGGGCAGTGCTTTTTTGCCGAGCCGGAAGGATACTTTCCATTCCAGCGGGTCAAACACCAGCTCAGCCGGAAGTTCTGGGCAGGTACGCCCCAACCGCATCAGAAACATAATCCGCCAGGCCACCATGATGTAGAGCGCGAGGGCTTTTTCGATGCGCTCTTTAGTGTCCAGTTGCAGTTTTTCGACGCGACAGCCAACTTTCAGGACATCAAAAAACATTTCGATTTCCCAACGCGCCCGATACCAGTCGATGAGTTCACAAGCGGCATCGGCGGTCTCTACACAACGGTTGGTGACTAAACGCCAAATGAGGGGCGATTTTCCGGCGGGTGGGTTGATTTCTTTGGCTTGAACCAAGGTCAATAGCATCGGGTGCTTGCTCTTGGGACGCAGGGTATAACGTAACACCTTGATTTCCTGTACCACTTTGCGGGCTTTTTCACCCTGCTTGCGCGGTTTGGTAAAGGTGATGCGGGTCAACGCCTGTTGTTGCTCAATGGCATCCCACAGTTTGAGGTCATCTCCTAAGGCACGGTTATGTTGCGCCCGTATCAGCAGGTCAGCCGGGTAATCCAAGGCTTGTGCCCGTTTGAGCAAGTCGTAAAAGTCGCTTTCACGGTCGCCCGTATAGATGAGCCGGTGTCCGGGGCAGCGTGCCGCCAGTTCGGCTACCCGTTCATACCCTTCGATCCAGCGACGGCTTTCTTTGATGCTGGGGTTCGCTTGGTCGGCGGCTTTGCTCAAGCCCCGTGACCACATCCACGTATCGGTGATGCCCAACGGCAGGCGTTCCGGGGTGATACACAAGGTCGGATGCAGGTACATCCCGCGTTGCTTATCGTAGGATAACCGCCCCAAGCCCTCGGTTTCCTGTCCATTGAAGTCCAATTCGGTGGTGTCTTGAATGCACAGGATAATCTTCGAGTCTTGTTGACGGATTCGGCACTCTGTCGCTTCAAAGTGGGATGCCATCAAAGCATCATGGCTCACCGCCTCATTCCAGAAGAAACGGTACGTCGCCAAGGTACTTGACCAACTCTGGCAAGCCTTGGGGAGGCTGGATTGGGGCGCTTTCAGCATGGCATTGAGAATATGGGCGGCGCGTGTTTCGAGGCGCTTGTCTCCCAAATCAAGATCGGTGAGTTCGCTAGATGACCAGTTCATAGGTGAAAATTGCTTATCTTACATCAGCTTGGGACTTGTGTATAAGGAGATGCGGTTAACCTCCTCACGGCAAGACCACTGCTTTTCCTCGTCCATCCAGCATAACAAGTTGCTGTGAGCGCGGCGGAAGCGGTTGTGTTTGGCGTGATGATCGTTCAATGCCATCGCAGGCGTTTGGATAAAATGCTGTAAGCCGACGTGTGATTGTTTGCGTGGCGCAGTACCGCTTAACCATTCGCCGAGTTTGCGTTGTTCCAGCGTGGTAATGGCGGCGGTTTGTGCTTGTTTCTGACTTAACAGGGAGCGTGCATCAATAGTCTGCGTGAGCAAGGCCATGTCATACACTGCTTGGGTTTGGTGTTGCTTGAGGGTATAGCCGTCCGACTCCACACCGGGGTAGCAGAAGGCTTTATCCGTCTTTCGCGTAAAACCTCGTCCTTCAGGGCGAGGATGCAGAGCGAGGGCAGCATCGCTGCGCCTCTTCCGTTTGTCGGCTGAAACCCGCATTTACGGTGGATTCAGACGCACAAGGCAGAGATTTTAACCTATCCTTAACCTCATGCAACGACGCCAAGCCTTTAAATACGAACTGAAGCCCACCGGCGAGCAACAGCGCAACCTACGCCGCTACGCGGGATCGTGCCGCTTTGTTTACAACAAGGCGTTAGCGTTGCAACAAGCCAACCATGCAGCGGGTGAAAAGTTCATCGGTTACGTGGCCATGGCAGCCAAGCTGCCCGTTTGGAAACGGGAGGCGGGGCAGGCGTGGCTAAAAGATTCCCCCTCACAGGCGTTGCAGCACGCCCTGAAGGACTTGGACAAGGCCTACCAAAACTTCTTTGCCAAACGTGCCGACTTCCCCCGCTTCAAACGTAAGGGCAACGGTGACCGTTTCCGCTACCCCGACCCCAAACAAATTAAGCTCGACCCAGCCAACAACCGCCTTTTTCTGCCCAAACTGGGCTGGATACCAGGGCAATCGCATTAAAAATATCTTGTTTTACAAAGCTCTAAATTTTAGGCTTGGTAGCCCCCGGTCTGCCTGTGACGATTTTTAGCAGATAGTCCTCATCCCAGCCCGCATTGAGACGCTTGTTCTTTACACCGAGCTTGACGGTTTTCTCGGTTTTGACCAAATTGAGGGCAATGTGCCGGACAACTGCCATGTTGGCATCGCCATTGCCGGAGCGCATCCGTTGGTCGTCTTCACGAAAAGCATAGTCCAACACCCAATGCAGGTTGTTTTCAATGCCCCAATGCGCCCGCACGATTTGCCCCAAACGTTCAGGGTTGGAAGCATCCATGCTGCTGATGAAGTAACGGGTTTCCTCAGTGGTTTTGTCTTTGCATTCGCGGATGGCGGTGACGGCAATGATGCTGGTGAGCTTAGTCCAATGGGGATGGTCTTTCTTTAGCCACTTAATGTCTGAGGTAGCCCGCACGATGCGGGTTTCAATTCGCCCATGCCCGCCGTCATCGTTGGTGTGCCCACTCGGCGGGCAGGTGTTGGCGGATTCAAAAAACAGTTTCACGTCCTGATGGAGTGTGCCTTGGTTGCCCTTCAGGCTGAGCAGGTAATCAGCCCCCTGATCCACGATCTGCTGGGCAATCGCCGTTTGGCAGCCCATCGCATCCAAGGTCACCACCGCACCCGCAATATTAAGCTGCATCAACAACTTAGGGATGGCGGTGATTTCATTGGACTTGTCATCCACCCGCTGCTGACCCAGCACTAGCTGATTCTGGCTTGCCCATGCACTGACCATGTAAATGGCGGACTTGCCGGAGGCACGATCGAGGCTACGGCGCAGGCATTTACCGTCAATCGCGATGATCTCGCCGCTGCTGAGACCGGACAGGTCTGCCACCCAACGGCTAAAACACTCACTGAACTTCTGGGTGTCGATCAGCGCAAAAATCCGCCCAAACGTGTCGTGTGACGGAATGCCTTGTTTCAAATTCAGTACGGCGGTGAACCACTTTTCTTTGGCTTTGCCAAACTGTTCGATGGATGCCCAGTCATCCGCACCGCAAATCACAGCACACAAGGTGATGAAGAAAATATCGCTCAGTTTGTGCCGCTTGCGACGATCCATTCGCGGATCAGGGATTGAAGCAAAATGGTCGACTATCGACGCCGTTGAATGGAGTTGTTTCATGGGGCTACAAAAAGCCTGATAGGAAACGGGCTTATCGTGGTTTTGTCAAGAGTATTTTAATGCGATTGCCCTAGGTTAAGTAGCTGTTCTTATATACGAATGCTGGGCTAGAGGTCATAATGTAAACAAATTTTATGGGCTTGGGTTTTGTGTTGGGGGCTAATAACACATGAGCTTTAATGAAGATACGCGGGTAAAAATACCTACCATCCTGCACCTGACCCGCCTGGGTTATACCTATCTGTCTCTGAAAGAGGCGCAATGTGATGAAAACACCAATATTTTCCCAGCCTTGTTTCGTGAAGGCATCAGTCGTATCAATTCTGATCTTGACCCCGATGAAATCGAGCGTTTGCGGGAAGATGTCAGCCTTTTGTTGGACAATGAGGACTTGGGAAAAGCGTTTTACGAGCAACTAACACGGCGTTCGGGTACACGTCTAATTGATTTTGAGAACTTCGATAATAACAGCTTCCATGTTGTTACCGAGCTGCCCTACAAGAACGGTGATGACGAGTTCCGCCCCGATATTACCCTGTTGATCAACGGGATGCCGCTGGTATTCATCGAAGTCAAAAAGCCGAATAACCGCGATGGTGTTCTGGCTGAGCGTAGCCGTATCAATGCCCGCTTTCAGAACAAGAAATTCCGGCGCTTTATCAACATCACCCAGTTGATGCTGTTTTCCAATAATATGGAATATGACAATGAGTCGCCAGAGCCGATTGAGGGCATCTCTTTATACACAAATCAGTCCTTCCCCCAATTCACTAGCCATCTGAATCCCATAAATACAGTCCAGCACCCTTGAGTAGCCCAACCAGATACTTTTAGCTCCCGGTTCGCCATCGCATTTTCTGCCCAGAAAGCCCCCCAGTTCTGCCAGATTGCGGATCACTTGATTGAGGGTAGGTATGCCATCGGGCAGTGCTTTTTTGCCGAGCCGGAAGGATACTTTCCATTCCAGCGGGTCAAACACCAGCTCAGCCGGAAGTTCTGGGCAGGTACGCCCCAACCGCATCAGAAACATAATCCGCCAGGCCACCATGATGTAGAGCGCGAGGGCTTTTTCGATGCGCTCTTTAGTGTCCAGTTGCAGTTTTTCGACGCGACAGCCAACTTTCAGGACATCAAAAAACATTTCGATTTCCCAACGCGCCCGATACCAGTCGATGAGTTCACAAGCGGCATCGGCGGTCTCTACACAACGGTTGGTGACTAAACGCCAAATGAGGGGCGATTTTCCGGCGGGTGGGTTGATTTCTTTGGCTTGAACCAAGGTCAATAGCATCGGGTGCTTGCTCTTGGGACGCAGGGTATAACGTAACACCTTGATTTCCTGTACCACTTTGCGGGCTTTTTCACCCTGCTTGCGCGGTTTGGTAAAGGTGATGCGGGTCAACGCCTGTTGTTGCTCAATGGCATCCCACAGTTTGAGGTCATCTCCTAAGGCACGGTTATGTTGCGCCCGTATCAGCAGGTCAGCCGGGTAATCCAAGGCTTGTGCCCGTTTGAGCAAGTCGTAAAAGTCGCTTTCACGGTCGCCCGTATAGATGAGCCGGTGTCCGGGGCAGCGTGCCGCCAGTTCGGCTACCCGTTCATACCCTTCGATCCAGCGACGGCTTTCTTTGATGCTGGGGTTCGCTTGGTCGGCGGCTTTGCTCAAGCCCCGTGACCACATCCACGTATCGGTGATGCCCAACGGCAGGCGTTCCGGGGTGATACACAAGGTCGGATGCAGGTACATCCCGCGTTGCTTATCGTAGGATAACCGCCCCAAGCCCTCGGTTTCCTGTCCATTGAAGTCCAATTCGGTGGTGTCTTGAATGCACAGGATAATCTTCGAGTCTTGTTGACGGATTCGGCACTCTGTCGCTTCAAAGTGGGATGCCATCAAAGCATCATGGCTCACCGCCTCATTCCAGAAGAAACGGTACGTCGCCAAGGTACTTGACCAACTCTGGCAAGCCTTGGGGAGGCTGGATTGGGGCGCTTTCAGCATGGCATTGAGAATATGGGCGGCGCGTGTTTCGAGGCGCTTGTCTCCCAAATCAAGATCGGTGAGTTCGCTAGATGACCAGTTCATAGGTGAAAATTGCTTATCTTACATCAGCTTGGGACTTGTGTATAAGGAGATGGGTTATGGCGCAGGTGTGCCGCTGGCAAACAAGGCAAAGATAGCCGCACTGATTCTGCATGATGTTGGCTCCAAGGAAGAGCGTGACGACTGGGTGGAAGATTTCAAGGCGGGCAACATTGACCTGCTGTTTGTGTACAATATGTTGTTGACGGGTTTTGATGCCAAACGCCTGAAGAAGCTCTATCTGGGGCGGGTGATTAAAGACCATAACCTGCTGCAAGCCCTGACCCGCGTCAATCGTACCTACGGCAAACACCGCTATGGCTATGTGGTGGATTTTGCCGATATTCGCAGTGAGTTTGACAAGACCAATAAAGCTTATTTCGACGAGCTACAGAATGAATTAGGCGATGAGATGGAACATTATTCCAAGCTCTTTAAATCCGCCGAGGAAATCAAGGAAGAATTTGAAGCGGTTAAGGATGTGCTGTTCCAATATGACACGCTGAACAAGGAAATCTTCTCGCGGCAAGTCACGGAAATGCAGGATCGGGCGCAAGTGTTGGCGTTGAAAAAAGCCTTGGCGGATGCCCGCAGCTTGTACAACTTGTGCCGATTATTCGGGTACGACGATTTGTTGCAACGACTGCCATTCGCCCAGATTAACGCTTTGTACAACGAAGTCGATAACCACTTGGCGATGCTTAACCTCAAAGACCGTCTTGAAAATCAGGCCGACACCAGTGGCTTATTGAACATGGCGCTGGAGGAAGTGCTGTTCAAGTTCGTCAAGATTGGCGAGGAAGAACTCAAGTTGGCGAATGAGTTGAAAGACGCCCTGCGTCGCGCCCGCGAATCCATGACCAGCAATGTTGACCCCAAAGACCCGGAGTTCATCCAACTCAAAGAGGAGCTGGAACGCCTGTTCAAGAACCGTAACCTCAAAGAGGTCACTCAGGATGAGATGAAGCACAATATGCTCACCCTGAACAAAATTCAGGACAAGGTGCGGGAAATCAATCGCAAGAACCGCCTGCTCCAGAGCAAATACAGCGGTGACATAAAGTTCACCAGAGTGCATAAACGGCTGGTAGAGAATGGCTCGATCTCTGATAATGAGCGTCGCATTTTCGAGGCATTGCATCAGGTCAAACAGCAAGCCGACGAGAGTGTGATGCAGAACAGGAACATCCTCGATAACGAAAGCTATTTTGAGCGCATGATACAGCGGAGCGTGGTACAACAGTTCCATCTGGCGCAAAACATCAAGCTAACCCCCGATAGCACGCGCTACATCAACCAGCTTGTCGTTAAAGAGTATCTGGATGAATTTAATGGAGTAACCCCTTGGTAGCCCTCGATTTCAAGAAAAGCACCACCGAACTGATCGACAACCTGAAAAACATTTGCGCCGCTTACGGGCTGGGTAATGATGGTAATGAGTTCAAAATCATTACGCAGGTATTCCTGTACAAGTTCCTGTGCGACAAGCTGGCGTATGAGCTGAAAAAAGCCGATAAAGCCACTGCCAAGGCGGAAAACTGGGAACAGCACATCGCCAATATGGACATCGACGCTTACGAGATGTTGGTCATGATGCTTCCCGAAGGCACAGCTTATTTGCGCCCGGAACACCTGCTTGCCAGCCTGTTTGCGCGGCAAAATGAGGATAATTTCGCCAAGCTGTTTGATGATACCTTACGCCAGATTGCCATCGTCAACAGTGATATTTTCTCGGTCAAAACCGGGGGCGGGGCGCAAATCCGCTTGTTTGATGAGATCAGCCAGTTCATTTCTGACCCCGGTGAGCGCGACAACTTTTGCAAGGCAATAATCAACAAACTGGTGAATTTCAGCTTTGAGCATATTTTTACACAGGGCTTTGATTTCTTTGCCGACATCTTTGAGTACCTGATTAAGGACTACAACAAGGACAGCGGCGGCAAGTATGCGGAATATTACACGCCGCACGCGGTCGCCAAGATCATGGCGGCGATTCTTGTCCCTGCTGAAAGCCGGGGTAAGGTGATGAACGTCAAGTGCTACGATCCATCGGCCGGGTCGGGGACGTTGCTGATGAATCTGGCTCATGCGATTGGGGAAAATCGGTGCAGTATCTATTCGCAGGATATTTCGCAAAAGTCGTCCGGGTTGTTGCGGCTGAACCTGATCCTCAACAATCTGGTGCATTCCATCCCTAATGTGATTCAGGGCAATACCATTTTGTCGCCTTACCACAAGGATGGGGCGTCGCTGGCAAAGTTTGACTATATTGTTTCCAACCCACCGTTCAAGATGGATTTCAGCGATTTCCGCAACGATCTGGATACCAAGGAAAACAAGGAACGCTTCTTTGCGGGGCTTCCCAATGTGCCGGGCAAGGCCAAGGATAAAATGGCGATTTACCTGCTGTTTATCCAGCACATCATGTTTTCGCTGAAACCGGGCGGTAAGGCTGCCATCGTCGTTCCTACCGGGTTTATTACTGCTCAGTCGGGCATTGACAAGAAAATCCGTGAAAAGCTGGTCGACCAGAAAATGCTGGCGGGCGTGGTGTCGATGCCGAGCAATATTTTCGCTACTACGGGCACGAATGTCTCTATCCTGTTCATCGACAAGGGCAACCGGGACAAGGTAATCCTGATTGATGCCTCGAATCTGGGTGAAACGGTCAAAGACGGTAAAAACCAGAAAACCGTGCTGACGGCTGCCGAAGAACAACACATCATCGACACTTTCAACACCAAAACGGCGGTCGATGATTTTTCAGTTGCGGTCACTTACGACCAGATCAAAGCCAAAAACTACTCCTTCAGTGCAGGGCAATACTTCGACGTAAAAATCGAATACACCGACATCACCGCCGCCGAATTCACCGCCAAAATGCAAGGCTTCACCGACAACCTCGACACCCTTTTCGCCGAATCCCGCACCCTCGAAACCGAGATCAAAACCCAACTAGCGAGCCTCCGCTATGATTAAGTGGAAGCGGACAACTTTGGGGCAGGTGGTTTCTGAAGGTAACGGGTTGATTCAAACCGGCCCATTTGGCAGTCAACTACATGCTTCCGATTATGTTGAAAATGGTATCCCCTGCATAATGCCAGCCAACATGAAGGAAAGCCGAGTTAATCTTTCAGGTATAGCCCGTATCTCTGTTAAAGATGCACAGCGTCTTTCTCAGCATTTGGTTAAGCCGGGGGATATTGTTTATAGTAGACGAGGCGATATAACCCAGAAAGTACTAATACATGATGCTGATAATGGTTTTTTCTGTGGGACTGGTTGCATTCTAATTCGCCCCGGAAATAATGTTGATTCACGATTTTTGACTTATTTTTTGGGAGCTAGAGAAAGTAAAGAGTGGTTAATCAATCACTCTGTTGGCATTACTATGCCGAACTTAAATACAAAAATTCTTTTCAATCTTCCACTGAGATTGCCTAGTAAAAACCATCAAATAGAAATTGCTGATATTCTCTCTGCTATTGATAAAAAAATCGAAGTCAACAATCGCATTAACGCCGAACTCGAAGCAATGGCAAAAACCCTCTACGACTACTGGTTTGTGCAGTTCGATTTCCCCGATGAAAACGGCAAGCCGTATAAGTCGTCGGGCGGGAAGATGCTGTATAGCAAGGAGTTGAAGCGGGAGATTCCAGCGGGATGGGAAGTTTCAAATATTTTGAAGGTCGCGGAATTATTTGGAGGTGGCACTCCAAGCAAAAATGACCTGTCATTTTGGAACGGTGAAATACCTTTCTTTACACCAACAGATACAAGCCAAGGCGTATTTCAACTCGATACAGAAGAACATATTACCGAAGATGGCTTGAAGAGTTGTAGTAGCTTATTGTTTGATAAAGGTACAGTGTTTATAACAGCAAGGGGTTCTGTCGGAAAACTCGCATTAACAGCACGAAAAATGGCAATGAATCAATCTTGTTACGCACTAAAACCAAAAGCTGGCTGTGGCGGTGAATTTGTATATTTTCTGACTCAGGAACTCATTCATCATCTTAAAATAAAGTCTTCCGGTTCTGTCTTCAAGTCGATAGTGTCTAATGATATTAAGTTCACTCAAATGTGCATACCTGACAATCAAGCAATTCAGACTTACAGTGAAGTTATAGAGCCGCTATTTGAAAAAATATTGAATTGCTCGAAAGAAAATCAGCGGTTGGTGGCGTTGCGGGATTGGTTGTTGCCGATGTTGATGAATGGGCAGGTGCGGGTGGAGAGCGCGGCGGATGATCTATACTCACAACAGCACGACGCAGGAATGAGGCAACCATGAAACTGAAACTCCCCTACGGCATCAGCCACTACAAAACGGTCATCGAGGAAGGCTACACCTACCTCGACAAAACCGGCTGGATTCAAACCATCGAAGACACCAGCCGCTACAACCTGATCATGCGCCCGCGCCGCTTCGGGAAAAGCCTGTTTGTCTCCATGCTAGCGTATTACTACGACATCAAGGCCAAGCATGATTTCACGCGCCTGTTTGGTCATCTCGCCATCGGTCAGAATCCCACTGGCAACCAGAACCGCTACCAAGTCCTGTTTATGGAATTCAGCGGCATCAGCACGGATGACCCGCAAACCATCGAAGCGGATTTCACCCGCAAAATCGACAACCTGCTGCAACGTTTTTTGCTCAAGTACGACTACCCGGAACAGGTTGGGGTGCAAATCGCCGCCGCCAATACCCCAGCCGGGAAAATGGAAGCCCTGTTTACCGTACAAGGCGAACAGCCCATCTACCTGATTATTGACGAATACGACCATTTCGCCAATGCGTTACTGGCGGATAACCTGACCTATTTCCGCCGGATTATGGGCAAGGGCGGCTTTGTCCGCGCCTTTTATGAAACCATCAAGGCCGCCACACAACAGGGCAGCATTGATCGTCTGTTCATTACAGGTGTTACGCCCATCATGCTCGATAGCCTGACTTCGGGTTTTAATATGGTTAAAAACCTATCCTTGTTGCCAGCTTTTAATGAGGCGATTGGTCTAAGCCGCCCGGAAACGTTGTCCCTGATCCAGCCCTTGGTAGAACAATGCAATCTTACGGTTGATCTGATGGGTACGCTGAAGGATTGGTACAACGGTTATGTGTTTGCGTACCGTGGTCAGCCGATGTACAACGCGAATATGTTACTGTATTTTTTGGGAAACTTTGACAAAGAGCGTTGTGCCTTTCCCACGAATATGCTGGATGAAAACATCGCATCGGACTACGGTAAAATCCTCCGCATGTTTTCTATTGGTGATCGGGACGTTAATTATGCCGTGCTGGAAGAGCTGATCAGTACAGGTGAAATTACCACCCAACAACGTCGCCAATTCGACTTTGACAAAGGCTTTGACCGCGAGGATTTCATCAGCCTGCTTTATTACATGGGGTTCGTCTCGCTGGCGGGCGAGGAACTGGGTTCACAGCGTTTTCGTATCCCCAATTATGTGATCAAGAAACTCTACTTCGAGTATTTCAAGGTTGAGATTGAACGGCGCAATACTTTGCAAATACCGACGCAAACCATCCATAAAGCCGTGGTCGCTTTGGCGCTGCATAATGATATTGAACCCTTGCGGCTAGAGGTGCAGCAGTTATTACAAATCCTGTCCAACCGTGATTTTATGCGGATGGATGAAAAGCACCTGAAGGTTTTACTGACCACCTTGCTGTATCAATCTCCGGCTTACTACATCAAAAGCGAGCCGGAAATGAATCGCAAATACCCGGACATTTTGTTGCTGGAACGCAGCCCGTATGCTGTCCAGCACCAGCATTTGATCGAGCTGAAATATTGCAAGAAGTCCGAACGGCAAAAACAACCGCAGGTGTGGGACGACAAACGCGCTGAAGGTATTCAGCAGGTGCAGGGCTATCAGCAGTTGCCGGATATTCAGAAACTGGACAAGCTATCCTGCTGGGTCATGCTCACTGATGGCGAGGAAGTGCTGGTAGAACAGGTAACGTGAATTGAAACTATCCAACAACACCCAAATCCCCCCCGAAGAAATCGACCTTCAGCCCATCCGCGCCCAAGGCTCCGGCGGGCAGAACGTCAACAAGGTGTCGACCGCGATTCACCTGCGTTTCGACATCCGCGCCTCATCCCTGCCCGAAGCCTACAAGGAAAAGCTGCTAGCCTACGCTGATCAGCGCATTTCCAGCGAAGGCGTGATCGTCATCAAGGCACAAACCCACAACAGTCAGGAAAAAAACCGTGCGGATGCGCTGGAACGCCTGCGCCAACTCATCCTCGACGCTACCAAAGTGCAGAAAAAGCGCAAAGCGACCCGCCCAACCCGCAGCTCCCAAACCAAGCGGTTGGATAGCAAGAAAAAGCACAGCCAGACCAAAGCCGGGCGCGGCAAGGTGGATTACTGACCTGTAGGAGCCTGCCTTGCAGGCGATAATGACCTACCGAATGACATGAATATTGATTGGTAATTCCATTTCTTGCCAAATTTTGTCCGTTGTCATGATGGGCATCTTACGGTCAATACCCGTCGCAATACAGGCACGATCGGCAAGTGACAAGCCAAACGGTTTGGATTTCACCCAAAGGCTTGCGCAGATCTCAGCCTGTTCGACTGTGAAGGGCATGATTTTCAGGCCAGTTAATTCCATTTCCGGGCGAATATCCGCCGCATCAGGGTCATGCACCGAGAGTTTTTGTATAACTTCTGACCAGTTAACCGTATTGATTGTGGCCTGATGTAGCACGGCCTGCACCTTGTCTGCTCCCGGCTCACCTTGCAGCAAAGCCAGCAGCGCTGAAGCATCAAGAATCATGACTTTCCTTTGCCGCTTCCTGACGGCGCTCCTGAATCAGCTCACCCGCCAGACTCACAGGAATCTTGCGGAAACGGTGTTGCAGTTTTTTCACAATATCAGCCGGTTTTTCCATGATAATGGACTGATTATCAAGCCTTAATAGCAAACGCTGCCCTTCCTGCAAGTTCAGGGCTTTGCGTATGGCTGTGGGGATGACGATGCGGCCATTTTGTCCGATCGCGATGGTACATTCTTGCATGGCAATTACCTTGACAAGTTAGATGAGTGTGTCACCTAAAGATAATGGTAAATCTAATAAATGGCAATTTTTTTATTGACCATATCCACCCCCACCCGGTGTAGCCACCGTCAGCACATCACCCGCCTCCACCTCCACCTGCGCAATCCCCTCCAGCGTTTCCAAATAGCCCTCCACCCGCAGCACCCGGTTAACACCGCACTGCCCGTTCCTGCCGCCTGCCATGCCATACGGCGCGACCTTACGATGCCCCGACACAAGGCTCACCGTCATCGGCTCCAGAAAGCGGGTCTTGCGCACCACGCCATCGCCACCGCGCTGCAAGCCTCTGCCGCCAGAATGCGGGCGTATGTGAAATGCTTCCAGCCGTACCGGAAAGCGCGTTTCAAGGATTTCCGGGTCAGTCAGGCGCGAATTGGTCATGTGGGTATGCACCGCACTCGCCCCAGCCGCATTCGCCGTTGCCCCCGCGCCGCCGCACAAGGTTTCGTAATACTGGTGGCGGGCGTTGCCCCAGGTGACGTTGTTCATTGTGCCTTGCGCCGCGCCCATGATGCCGAGTGCGCCGAATAGCGCATCCACCACGTATTGCGAGGTTTCCACATTGCCCGCCACCACCGCCGCCGGGTATTGCGGGTTCAACATCGAGCCGGGCGGAATAATGATATTAAGCGGCTTGAGGCAACCTTCGTTGAGCGGGATATTGTCAGCCACCAAACAGCGGAACACGTACAGCACCGCCGCGCGGGTAATCGCGGTCGGCGCATTCAAATTGCCGGGGTGCTGCGGGCTGGTTCCCGTAAAATCCAGTGTGGCGCACCGGTTTGTTGCATCCACCGTAATCTGCACGCAAATGCGGCTGCCATCGTCCATGTCATATTGGAAACTGCCATCGCGCAAGCTGCCGATCACGCGCCGCACCGAGGCTTCCGCATTATCCTGCACATGGCGCATGTAGGCTTGCACGGTCGCTAGCCCCATCTGCCCGATCATGCGCCGCAGTTCGGCTTCGCCGCGAGCACAAGCCGCCAGTTGCGCCTTCAAATCGGCAATGTTGTAGTCAATATTGCGGGCAGGGAACGCGCCCGAAGCGAGCAGGGCGCGAATGGCCTCCTCACGGAAATGTCCGCCCTCCACCAGTTTGACGTTGGTCAGCAGGATGCCTTCCTCATCAATCGTGCGGCTTTGTGGCGGAATCGAACCGGGGGTAATCCCGCCCACATCGGCATGATGCCCACGGGTGGCGACGTAGAAAATAATCGCATTACCGCTTTCCTCAAACACTGGCTTGACCACGGTAATGTCGGGCAAATGCGTGCCGCCGTGGTAAGGGTCATTGAGCACGAACACATCGCCCGGCTGCATTGCCCCTGCATTGGCGCTGATCACCGCTTTGATGCTCTCGCTCATGCTGCCCAGATGCACCGGCATATGCGGCGCATTCGCCACCAGATGGCCAGCCGGGTCGAAGATTGCGCAGGAAAAATCCAGCCGCTCCTTGATATTCACCGACACAGCGGTCTGTTCCAGCACAAAACCCATCTGCTCGGCGATGGACATGAACAGGTTGTTGAAGATTTCTAGGCGGATGGGGTCGGGGGCGGAATCGGGTTTTGGGGTGGAAGTCGAATGGTGGGTATCGCGTTCCGCTCCACCCACCCTACGGTGTTCCATCACCAGATCGCCTTGCTCATTCAATTGCACCGCCCAACCTGGTTCCACAATCACCGTCCCGGTGCTTTCCAAAATAACCGCCGGGCCAGTAATTGTTTGTCCCACCGTCAAAGCATCCCGTTGGTAAAACGGCGTATCCCGCCATTCCCCCCGCATAAACACAGAATGCCAGGTCTCCCGCTCTTCACTCCCCCCTTTGCAAAAGGGGGGCTGGGGGGGATTTTCTTTCCCCGCAATGGCTTCAACCTCCAAACTAGCCACAACCACCGCCTTCTCCGCCGCCACAAACCCAAACCGCTGCCGATGTGCCTCCTCAAACGTCGCCCGAATCGCTGCTGTATCCTCGCCATCCCAAGCCACCAGCAAACTCGAATCCGACCCCGCATAGCGGCAATGCAGCCGCGTCTCATGCCGCAAATATTCAGTGCTGACGCCTTGCTCCTGGATATGCGCTGCCGTTTCCGCCGCGAGTGTCGCCTGCTGTTGCTGCAAACCCACCAACATAGTTTCACTCAGCTCCACTTCCACACTCCGCGTCAAAATCTGCCGCACATCCGCCAGCCCCATCCCATACGCCGACAACACCCCCGCGAACGGATGCAAAAACACCTTACGCATCCCCAACGCTTCCGCCACCAAGCAAGCATGTTGCCCGCTCGCCCCGCCAAAGCAACACAGCGCATACTCACTCACATCATAGCCGCGCTGCACCGAAATCTTCTTGATCGCATTCGCCATATTCTCAACAGCAATCGCCAGAAACCCCTCCGCCACCTGCTCGGGACTTAGGCTTCGACTACGCTCAGCCAACGGGGACGCTCTTCGTTGGCTGAGCGGAGTCGAAGCCAACTCTGCGAACTTCGCACAAACCGTATCGACATCCAGCGCTTCCTTGCCTTCCGCCCCGAAAATCTGCGGAAAATACGCCGCCTGCAATTTCCCCAACATCACATTGCAATCGGTAATGGTGAGTTCGCCACCGCGCCGGTACGCCGCAGGCCCCGGATTCGCCCCGGCAGAGTCGGGTCCGACCCGGAAGCGTTGCCCATCGAAATGCAAAATCGAGCCACCGCCCGCCGCCACGGTATGAATCTGCATCATCGGCGCACGAATCCGCGCCCCGGCGATATGGCTTTCCAGCGTGCGTTCGTACTCACCCGCAAAGTGGCACACGTCCGTCGACGTACCGCCCATGTCAAAGCCGATCAGCTTGTCGAAACCGGCTGCCTGTGCGGTTTGCACCATGCCGACCACGCCACCGGCAGGCCCCGACAGAATCGCATCCTTGCCCTGAAAGTGATCCGCGTGCGTCAACCCGCCGTTGGATTGCATGAAAAACAGCTTGGTGTCCGGCAATTCCCGCGCCACCTGCTCGACATAACGGCGCAGCACGGGTGATAGGTAAGCATCCACCACCGTGGTATCCCCCCGCCCGACAAACTTGATTAACGGGCTAACCGCATGGCTGGTAGAAATCTGGGTGAAACCGACTTCACGGGCAATCGCTGCCACCCGCGTTTCGTGCTGCGGGTAACGATAAGCGTGCATGAACAGGATCGCCACCGAGCGCAAACCCTTGGCGTAAGCGGCTTGCAGGGCAGGTCGGATAACCGCCGCATCCGGCGCTTGCAGGATTTCACCGTCGGCCGCGATGCGTTCCTCCACCTCCAGCACGTCGGTGTAGAGCATTTGCGGCAGTTCGATGTCGAGCGCAAACAGGTGGGGGCGTTGCTGGTAGCCAATGCGCAAGGCATCGCCGAAACCGAGTGTCGTTACCAGCAACACGGCTTCGCCCTTGTGTTCCAGCAGCGCATTAGTGGCGACGGTTGTGCCCATGCGTACCGTGTCGATGCGTTCGGTGGGAATCGTTTGCCCCGCCTTCACGCCCAGCAAATCGCGGATACCTTGCAGCGCGGCATCGGGGTAACGTTCCGGGTTTTCCGAGAGCAGCTTGTGAGTGCGCCATTCACCCTCGGGTGTGCGTGCCACGATGTCGGTGAACGTGCCACCACGGTCGATCCAGAATTGCCAGCGCGGGTTGGTCATACTGTCTGCTGCTCCAATGCGATAAACTACCCATCTTTGCACAGCCCAAAACAAGGACGCAAATATGTCATCACAGCCCGGTTTCCCTGCCTTTGCCATCGCCCGCTTGCCGCGCATCGAATTCGGTGCAGGTGCTCTTCGTAAACTACCCGCCATTGCTGCTCAGTACGGCAAACGTTTGCTGATTATTACGGGCGCAAGTTCTTTCACCGCTTCTGAGGCGGGCAAAACCCTGTTCACCGCATTGCAAGCGGCAGGTTTTACCTGGGAAATTTGCCGCGTAACGCATGAGCCTTCCCCGCACTGGGTGGATGAAACCGTGGCAGGTCTGCAAGGCGATAGCTTCGATGCCGTGATCGGTATTGGCGGCGGTAGTCCGCTGGATGCCGCTAAAGCTGTCGCGGGTTTACTCAAACCGGGCAATTCGGTAATGGATCATCTCGAAGGCGTTGGCCCTGAATTGCCCTATCAAGGCTCCTCCACGCCATTCATTGCCGTGCCGACGACGGCGGGAACGGGTTCCGAGGCGACCAAAAACGCGGTGCTTTCTGTGTCGGGCGAACACGGTTTCAAGAAATCCTTCCGCGACGACAAGCTGGTGGCGGAATATGCCATCATCGACCCGGATTTGCTGGCCACTTGCCCGCCCGCGCAGATTGCAGCCAATGGCATGGATGCTTTCACGCAACTGATGGAAGCCTACGTTTCTACCCGCTCCAACCCGTTGACTGATGCGTTGGCGCTGGCGGGGATGGAGGCGGTGCGGGATAGCTTGCTGGCGTTTTACCGTGATCCGGCGGATAGCGTTGCGCGTGGCAAAATGGCTTACGCCTCGCTGCTGTCGGGGATTTGTCTGGCGCAAACGGGTCTTGGCTCGGTGCATGGTGTGGTTGCCCCGTTGGGCGCATTCCACCCGATTGGGCATGGCGTCGGCTGCGGCATGTTGGTCACAGAAGCCACTCGCCTGAATATTGATCTGCTGGAAGCACGCGATGCGGATAGCCCAGCATTGGCAAAATATACTGCCATCGGCAAGTTGTTCCGGGGGCGTAGTCACGTTGATCCAGTAGGAGCGCGAGTATTCGTGATTCACACGCTGGAAACGTGGGCGAAACACCTTCATCTGCCACGCTTGTCCAACTTCGGGGTGACGGAGGCGGATATTCCGAAACTCGTGGCGAATTCACGCGGTTCCAGCATGAAAACCAACCCGGTTGAGCTGACGGACAGTGATATTGCCAACCTGATTCGAGCCTGCTTATGAGTACACAGCGAATTTTGCTACCCGCGAGTCTGGTGCAGCATCAGCAAGCCTTGCGCCAATGCACCTTGTGCCCGCAGATGATCGGCCCGGTGATTACTGGGGAGGCGGTATTGTCACCGGTCATGTCGATCGGGCAAGCGCCGGGTATCCACGAAGCCAAGGTCATGCGCCCCTTCGGTTGGACAGCAGGCAAAACCTTGTTCAAGTGGTTCGAGGGCATCGGGCTGGATGAAGCTGCTTTTCGTCAACGGGTTTACATGGCGGCGGTATGCCGTTGTTTTCCGGGTAAGCATCCGAAAGGCGGCGACCGTGTGCCATCGGCTGAGGAAGTTGCCAACTGTTCGCGTTGGTTGCAGGCTGAAATCCGGCTGTTGCGCCCACAACTGATCATCCTGATTGGCAAGCTGGCGATTAACCAGTTTCTGGTGGCAAAAAAGCTGGATGAGGTGGTGGGAAAGTGCCATCGCACCGTCATTGAGGGGCGTGAGGTGGATTTGTTGCCGCTGCCGCACCCTTCCGGTCTATCGACATGGCCACGGATGGAGCCGGGTAAAACGTTGTTGCAGGATGCGCTGCAAGTCATGGCAGCACACCCCGCTTGGCTTAGTTTACTGGATGTTGAAAGCCGAGAGTAACCCGGACTTACCCAGTGTGTAGACCGTATTGCCGTCTTTTACAGGGGCGACGGTATAGCCTGATTTATCACCTTGTACGCGGGCGGCGATTTGCCCGTTGCTGGTATTGACCCAATGCAAATAGCCTTGGTAGTCGCCAACCACGAGGAATTGACCCAGTAAGGTTGGGGCAGTGGGTTGGCGGCGTTCGAGGTCGTCCAGTTTCCAGACTGGGTTGCCACTGAGTGGTTCGAGCTTCCAGACATCACCGGCATCGTTGCTGGTGTACAGGCCGTTAGGGTCAGCATCCACGCCAGTATAACTGGAGTAGGGGGCTGCCCACGCTACGTTGCCGTCGCGCATATTGATTCCAGCAATGCGTCCGTTGTAGCTGGCGGCAAACAGTGCTTCGCCGAGGGCTTTCATTTCGCCGTCTACGTCGGTCATGCGGTCGAGGTCGCTGCTGCCGCGTGGCACGGAAAGGGTAACTTCCCACAAGCCTTTGCCGGATTGCATGTCGAAAGCAGTGACGACACCGTTGTCGAATCCCGCAATGACCATGCCGCCCACTACCAGTGGGGTGCTTGCACCGCGTAGGGACAGCGTTGGGCTTTTACGTTCCTGCTGCCAGAGACGCTGACCTGTTTTTACCGCTAACCCTTGCAGGTTGCCGTCGCCGGTACGGAAGGCGACGATGCCGTTTTTGGCCGGGGATACCGCAAGGACTTCGCTGCCTAGCGGGGTGCTCCAGAGGACTTTGCCGGTTTGTCGATCCAGCGCGATGGCATTGCCTTTGTCAGTGCCGAGGAACACGCCGCCTTCGCCGCTGCTGACGCCGCCGGTGACTGTGCCATCCACGGTGGTTTGCCAGATGCGCCCGCCATTGACTTTGCTCCATGCACTGGCGGAACTGCCACCGGCAACCAGCACGGCGCTTTCATCGATTTGCGGGTGAATCCGCACGTAGTCTTTGCCAGCACCACTGCCCGTGCTGACTTGCCATAAAGTGCGCACATTTGCCGTCGGCTTGAGTTCTTTCAAGGCTTTGGGCGGTGTGCCAGTGTTGGCTGGCATGACGGCTGAAGTCATTTGTGAAAATGTGCTGCAACCCGATAGGGCAAGAGCCATCAGCAAGGCAGTGGTAGTGTGTTTCATGGTGTCCTTTTTAGCTTCCTTTACCCAGATTGTCACGTTTCAGCTTGATGAGTTCGTTGGCGTTACCACCGGCACTTAACATCGCTTTATCGTAAGCTGCACGCGCTTCGATGGGTTTGTTTTGGACGACGTATATATCGCCTTTGAGTTCATCGATCAGTGGCTGGTAGGCTACGGGGTAAGTTTGGTTAGTGAGTTTCAGCGCTTCATCGACTATTTTCATGGCGATGAATACCCGTGCAAGACGAATGCTGGCAAGATTTTTGAAGTCAGTTTCTTTGCTGTTGTCGATGACCCAACGTAGTGCAGTGACTGCCGGTTGGTATTCACCTTTTTCAGCGTAGTACTGAGCGGCTTTCATGGTGGCAATCGCGGCATACGGGGTGGAAGCATAGTTGTTCTGTAGTGTTTGAATATCGGGTTGTGCCTGTTCTAACGATGTTTCACTGGCTTTATCGACTTTGGCATACAGTGCAGAGGCTTCAGCAGCGGTGTTTATCTGATAGTCTTTCCAGTACTGCCAGCCAAACATACCACCGATGGCGAGGGTGATCCCGGCAATGACGGACGTGCCGTTCTCTTTCCACCAGTTTTTAAGGTCTTCGACTTTTTCGTCGTCAGTTTTGTAATCAGACATCAGTTTGCCCCTGAATTTAGCTTATTTACGGTTAGTTTTGTTGTGTTTTTTCAAGAAAAACGGAAAGTTGTTGTGCCACTTGGCTGAGCGGAAGGGTAATCTGCTCCCCGCCATCACGCAAGGGTTTGAGGCCGATTTCACCGCGTTCCACTTCGTTTTCACCCAGAATCAGCGCGAAACGGGCGTTGGATTTGTCGGCGCGTTTCATTTGGGTTTTGAAGCTGCCTTCGCCGCCATTGCTGGTCAGGCACAGTGCTGGCAGAGCATCGCGCAGGGTTTCTGCCAAGGCCAGGCCGGTTTGGATGGCGGTTTTGCCTGCCATAATGAGGAAAGCATCCGGCGCGGTGACGGGTGTGGCAATGCCTTGGGTTTCCAGCAGCAGGATCAGGCGTTCCATGCCCATGCCGAAGCCGACGCCGGGGGTCGGTTTGCCGCCCAGTTGTTCGACCAGACCGTCATAACGCCCGCCTGCACACACGGTGCTTTGTGCGCCGAGGTCGTCCGTTACCCATTCAAATACCATGTGGGTGTAGTAATCCAGCCCGCGTACCAGCCGTGGGTTGACTTCGTAGGCAATGCCCATGCCATCCAGCAAGGCGCACAGCATGGCGAAGTGCTCGCGGGAAACGTCATCCAAATGGTCGTGGAGGCTGGGTGCAGCGGCTACGATGTCTTTCAGGTCGGGGTTTTTGGTATCCAGAATCCGTAGCGGGTTGGTGTGCAAGCGGCGTTTGGAATCTTCATCCAGCTTATCGTGATGCGCGGAAAAGTACTCGACCAGCAAGTCGCGGTAAGCGTGACGTGAGGCAGGTGTGCCGAGTGTGTTGATTTCTAGGCGTAGGTTGCGCAGGCCGAGGGTTTTCCACAAACGGGCAGTCAGGGCAATCAGTTCGGCGTCGATATCTGGCCCCGGCATTCCGAAGGCTTCCACGCCGATCTGGTGAAATTGGCGGTAGCGGCCTTTTTGCGGACGTTCGTGGCGGAACATCGGGCCGGTATACCACAGGCGTTGCTGCTGGTTGTGTAACAGACCGTGTTGGATACCGGCGCGGATGCAGCCTGCCGTGCCTTCCGGGCGCAAACTCAGGCTGTCATCGTTACGGTCGGCGAAGGTGTACATTTCCTTCTCAACGATGTCGGTGACTTCGCCCACGGCTCGTGAGAACAGGTCAGTCTGTTCCACGATAGGCATACGGATTTCGCTGTAGCCATAGCGGTGCAGCAACTGACGAGCAGTGCTTTCGAGGTATTGCCATACGGGGGTAGCATCAGGGAGTATGTCGTTCATGCCCCGGATGGATTGAATGTTTTTGCTCATGCTTACTCGACTCTAAAACGGGCAACACTGCCTTTGGTGTGCGGTGCCAAATCAAACGGCTGACCGTTGACAAAAATTTTCACGCCGGGGGCATTGCCAATTTTGACGTTCAGGGGGGGTGTTGCCTTGAATTCTTTGATATTGCCAGCGGTGTTGAGTGACTCGAACAAGGTTTTTTTGTCCTCACCCTTGATCTGCATCCACACTTCTTCGGTGAACTCCATGCGGATGCTGATTTCGCCCGGTGTCAGTGCTGTTGCGGCGGCATCGGCGGCGGCATCGGTAGCAGCGATGCTCGTGTCTGCTGCTGGCGCGGCAGCGGCGCTTGCTGGTGCGGTTGTTGGTTCAGGTGCAGCGGTCGGTGTTTCCGGGGTAACCGCAGTTGTATCAGCCGTGGTTGCGGTAGCTGCGGTATCTTGTGTGCTGCTAGCAGACGCCTGTTCCGCAGGGGGGGCTGGTGTAGCAGCGGCTGCCGCTGCCTGTTGTTGCGCTTGCTGAGCCGCCTGATCTTTTTCCTGTTCCATGGCTTTTTTCTGGGCAACGTAGGCTTCCATCGCTGAGGGTGGGCGTGGTACGTCAGGCGGGTTAGTCTGTGCGGAGAAGGATGACCATGTATGGTCTGCCCAGTTGCGTACCCCCGGAATCGTGGAAAACAGTCCCAGTAGCAATACCAATGCCCCAAAACCGATAAATTTCAGGGTAGAGGTTGAGATGGCAGGTTGCGCCACTTTATTCAGCGGGCGAGCCGGGGCAAAGTGATGGGCAATCTCATCAGGCTTCGCGCCACGTAAGGCTTCATAGGTGCGGATAAGTTCCTTGGCATCCATATCAGCCAGTTTGGAGTAACCGCGCAAGTAGCCACGCACATAGGGTGGCTCGGGTAAATGGGCGAAGTCTTCGGTTTCCAATGCCCGCAGGATATGGGTAGACAGGTGTAACTCTTCGGCTGCCTGCTCAATGTCAAGGCCAGCTTTCTCACGGCACTCTGCCAGTTTGATGGTCAGGTCGCCCGGCTGTACGGCAGAAGATGTCCTTTCTTCGACTGAGGTGGCTGTCTCTGTCACGTGTCCTCCAATTATTATCAATTAATTTGACTGGCAGCTTTGCTGTCAGGGAATTTTTCCCGCAGCTCAATTGCACAGGCATCCGCTTTATCCGCTTCATTTAAACGTGTTTGCACCTGATAACACAGCAGCAGGCTGTCCGGGGTTGCAGGCGCACTGTCATTATAGCGGTAAAGGAATGCTTCTGCTTTGGCAGACTCACCTTTTTCGTAGTGCAGTCTGGCTAGCTGGTAAAGGGCCGCCGGGAAGCGATTATTTTTTTCCAGTGCTTGCCGGAAATACGTTTCAGCTTGGGTAGCATTGCCGGTCTTTTTGACGCAAATGCCTGCATTTGTATAAGCAAATTCAGGGGTTTTATAGAGCGGGTCACTGAGCGACTTCAAAAAAGCACTTTCTGCTTCGGCGTATTTGCCGGTATGGCATAAGTAAGATCCATAGTTATTCAACAAGTTGGGGTCTTTAGGGGTAATTCCTAATGCTTTGCGGAAGTGTTTGCCTGCCTTATCATCATCACCCAGCCGTTCCTGCAACAAGGCATAATAGTGGTTGGCAGGGGCGGAATTGGGTTCTTGCGCCAAGGCTTTTTTCAGGTTCATGCTGGCTAAATCCAGCCGACCTTTTTGCAAGTAGCCAACCCCTAACTGGGTGTAATAACTACCAGCCTTATCGCTTTCGGAAGAGGAAGATGTGTTTGAGCAGCCCCCTGTGATACTGCCCATTAACAGAAGAAAAAAAGCATATTTTATTATTTTCATTGTTCATTACCGTTCGATGCGGGCGAAATGTATCTCTCGGCGGCTTTTGTCGTTGACTTGACCAGCTAATTGCCCACAGGCCGCGTCAATATCATCACCTCGTGTTTTTCTGGTGATCACAGTATATCCTGCTTCTGCGAGAATATCACGGAAGCGGTGTATCCGGTTGTTACTGGAACGCTTGTAACGCGTTTCCGGGAACGGGTTGAACGGAATCAGGTTGATTTTCGAGGGAATGCCTTTGAGGATTTTCGCCAGTTGGTGAGCGTTTTCATCGCTGTCATTGATGCCATCCAGCATCACGTATTCCCAAGTAACGTGATTACGCTCGGTGGTTTTTTTATCCAAAAACTGGCGGCACATGGCCAGCAAGTCCTTGATCGGGTATTTGCGGTTCAAAGGAACCAGTTGGTCACGCAGTTCGTCATTGGGTGCGTGCAAGGAGACGGCCAGCGAGACATCCAGCGTATCGGCCAGACGATCCAGCGCAGGCAAAACGCCGGAGGTGCTGAGGGTGACACGACGTTTACTCAGGCCGTAAGCATTGTCATCCATCATCAGCCGTAAAGCATTGATCACGTTGTCGAAGTTGAGCAAGGGTTCGCCCATGCCCATCATTACCACATTGCTGACGACGCGAGCGCCTTTGGGGTCAGCTTGCAAGGCGCGTTTGGCGACCCACAATTGCCCGATGATTTCGGCAGTGGTGAGGTTGCGGTTGAAGCCTTGGCGAGCGGTGGAGCAGAAGGTGCAGTCCAGCGCACAACCGACTTGCGAGGAAACGCAAAGCGTTCCCCGGTCGTCTTCCGGGATGAACACCGTTTCGATGGCATTACCATCGTCCAGCCGCAGTAACCATTTGTATGTTCCGTCGGCGGATTGTTGCTCCATCACGATTTCCGGGGCGCGGATGACGGTGTTTTCCGTCAAAAACTGGCGCAACGGTTTGCTGATATTGGTCATCTGGTCAACACTGTCGACGCTCAACTGATGCAGCCATTTGATGATTTGAGTGGCACGAAAAGGCTTTTCACCCATGGAGGTGAAATACGCCTTCAGCCCTTCATGGCTAAAATCGAGCAGATTAACTTGTTTTACAGTGTCAGACACAGATGACGTTTACCTTGAATTGAGTGCTATTAACGAGTGCGCGGGCACAGACCTTCTTCACCGAAGAAGTAGGCAATTTCGATGGCAGCATTTTCCAGACTGTCAGAACCGTGAACGGCATTTTCGTCAATGGAATCAGCGAAATCAGCACGGATTGTACCAGCGTCTGCATTCTTAGGGTTAGTAGCACCCATCAGTTCACGGTTTTTGGTGACAGCATTTTCGCCTTCCAACACTTGAACCATGACAGGGCCGGATGTCATGAATGCAACCAAGTCAGCAAAGAAAGGGCGCTCTTTATGCACCGCGTAGAAACCTTCAGCACGTTCTTGGCTCAGGTGTACCATTTTGGCAGCGACAATTTTCAGGCCAGCGTTTTCAAAGCGGCTGTAGATTTGACCAATCACGTTTTTGGCAACGGCATCGGGTTTGATAATGGAAATAGTTTGTTCGATCGCCATGTGGATACTCCAATAAAAGGTTAAAGCTGTAATGAGGGCGCAATTGTAATGGGTGTGCCCCACACAGGCAAAGCATATTCGTCGCATCTAGCGTAAACCCCGTGCTAGACTCTAAAGACACTGTGAAATCACAAGTAATAATTGATGAAAGGACTATCTATGCTGGCTAAATTGAGCAAATGGATGATCATCAGTGGCATTTTGTCACTGAGCGTAACAGGTTGTGGTACTACACCCTCAACAACCTCACTTTCAGGCGCTAAAGGTGCCTTATCCACTGGAAATTCAGCCTCATCACTGGGGATGAATACCAATGAGATCATGGAAAGTGATGCCAGTATGCCCTTCATTGACCTGATGCGGGCAGCGCTGCCTTTTCAGGAAGCCAGCCCGTGGTTGACCAAGGGCAATGTGACTTATGATGCCAATGGTTGGCCTAATAACCTGAATGGTGGTCAGGCGGGGACACGTTTCCTCTCCAATTTGCCTGCTGCGGTGATTCCGGGCGGAACTTACACGGTGTTGTATGACGGCGATGGTGACATTCAGTACATGAATGACGTTACCCTGACAGAACACAAGCCGGGTGTTGACCTGATTAACCTTGATGCTGGCAGTGACGGCATTCTGAATGCTTCATTCTTGATTACCCGCAGCAACCCGCAAAATTATGTGCGTAATATCCGCATCTTGCCACCAGGTGGTATTTGCGCCAATAACCCGTTCCAGCGGGTCACTTCGGCCTCGGCCTGTGGTGGGAATTACCAGTCATTTGTGGAAAATGCAGGCAGTATTGTCTTCAACCCTGATTTCATGAACTTCATGAAGGATTTCCGCGCGATCCGCTTCATGAACTTTAGTGGTGTTACCCGCAGCACCGAGCGTACATGGGCTGACCGTAATACCCTTAGCAAAGCCGTGTGGGGCGGTAAAGAAGGTTCGCGCGGCGCACCGCTGGAAATTCAAGTGGAACTCGCCAACCGTTTGAATGCTGACCCGTGGTTCACGCTTCCTCATGCAGCCGATGATAACTATGTGCGCCAGTATGCGTCTTACGTGAAACAGCATTTGAACAGCAACCTCAAGCCGCACATCGAATACAGCAACGAAACGTGGAACACCATCTTTTCTCAGGGCGGTTACATGATCGACATGGGGATGAGATTGGGTCTGGATACCAATGCCGTGCGGGCAGGCTATCGCTATTATTCGCAACGTTCCGTCGAAATCTTCAATATCTGGGAAAGTGTTTACGGTGGGTCGCAACGTTTGGTGCGTATCCTGTCGGGCTGGACGGTGAATGACAAGCTGACGGAAGTGGTGTTAACCCACAAGGATGCTTACAAACATGCTGATACCTTTGCGATTGGCCCTTATGTGTTT